>NZ_JAVXCU010000004.1:0-87940 GCF_036659295.1 Brevundimonas sp.
TGTTCGGCATTGGAGAAGACGCGGGTCTTTTGCGTGTGCTGGCCGGTATAGATGACAGAGCGCGACGGCGTGCAGGGCGTGGTCTGGACGTGATAGTTGCGCAGCTCGACCGAGCGCTCCAGCAGGGCGCGGTGACCGGGCAGGTGTTCCAGCAGACCTTTCGGATAGGACTGAAGGCCGAATTCCTGATCGGTACAGATGAACAGGATGTTGAGCGGTTTATCGCTGACGGGCGTCTGGGTGGACGCTTGGACAGGCGAGGACGCCGCCTGTGCGCGCATGGGCGGGGCCATACCGGAAGCGGCGGCGGCCATGGCGGTCATCAACTGGCGACGGTCGAAACTGGGCATGTAATCCCCCTCGAAACTCAAGCTAAGGGTGCAGAAACGAAAGGCCGCCCATGCGGGGTGCAGGGGCGGCCTTGGAACGGTGGTCGCTTAGTAACGCAGACCCAACTGGATAGACACAACGCGGCCCGGATCCACCACATAGGTTTGTGATCCGGCAATGAAGGGCGTTCCAAACGAGTGGGACGCCGTCCATTCATTGGTCAGGTTGCGACCGATCAGAGCCAGCGTCCAGCTGTCGTCTGCGGCGGCCAGACCGAGGCGCAGATCAACCTTGCTGAAGCTGTCCTGATAGGAGGACGGGCTGTAGTTTTCTTCTAGATAGGTGCCGCTGCGACCGCGCACAGTGGCGTCGGCCAGAACGCGCAGGCCGTTCTCTAGCGGGTGGTCGATATTGACGTTGAAGGCACCCGACCATTTGGGCGCACGCGGCAGGGTGGTGCCGCCAATATCCTCGACGCAGTTGGCCGCAGGCGGCACGCCATTCTTCCAGATGCACGGTGCCGTCGGATAGCTGTCATAGGTGGCATCATTATAGGCCAGCGAGCCGGAGACCGAGACCGAGCTGTTGACGCGCCAATTGCCCTCGACCTCGACGCCCTGGCTCTTGGCCGAGGCGGCATTGGTGGTGATGAAGGCGTTAGTGGCGGCGTTGAAGCCCGATACCTGCAGGTCCTCGAACTTGGAGGTATAGGCGGCGATATTCAGCGTCGCCTGACCATCCAACAGGGTCAGCTTGGTGCCAAGCTCTAACGATTGCGAGGTTTCGCCCTCGAACTCGAAGGCATCCTGACCGCCGGTGGACTGGGCGCCGACAAAGCCGCCGGCCTTGGAGCCCTTGGCATAGGAGGCATAGAACATCACGTCGCGGCTGTGCGTGTACTGGACCTGTACGGACGGATCCATCTGGCTCTCGTCGCGCTGGCCGGACAGAGGCGTGTTGACCCATGTCGGTGGCAGGACACCGTTGGTGGCGCGGGTCTGCTCGGCGCTCTTGTCTTCCCACGTCTGGCGCAGGCCTGCCGTGACGCGCCACTGGTCGTTAAAGGTATAGGTCCCCTGACCATACAGCGAGAAGCTGTTGTTCTCCTGATCGAACCAGCGACGGCTGGTGCCGTTCAGCGGGCCCATAGAGATGCTGGAGGCCTGATACATGGCCATGTCATTGGTGTGGGCATAGGCCCCGACAATCCATGTCAGCGGGCCGTCGTTCGAGGAGGTCAGGCGCACCTCTTGCGAAATCTGGCTGAACTCTTCCTGGAAGGTCGAGCGCAGCAGGTCCGCAGCCGTGAAGTCGCTGTCGATCCGCTTGTCGTATTCGAAGGACGAATAGCCGGTGATCGAGGTCAGGGTAATGCCGTTGGCAAAATCCTTGTTGATTGTCAGCACGCCGTTGAAGCTGTCGGTATTGTCAAAGTCGGGTACATTGGGGCTGACCTGACGGGTAAAGCCCTTGGAACTGCCCGGTCCGACCGAACTCATCGGCTGGCCGGTCAGGTCCTGACTGGCCCCTTCCAGTTTCAGCCGGAAGGTCAGGGTGTCACTGGCCAGATAGTCCAGAACGATGCGACCGATCATGTCCTCGCGGCCCGGATTGCCGTCGCCGGTGGTGGTGTTTTCCAGCCAGCCTTCGTTGTCGGAATATTTCAGGGCAGCACGGGCCAGAAACTTGTCGGTGATCGGGCCGGACAGGATCTGGCTGACCTCGAAGCCGTTATCGCCATCGATCGTGCCGGTGACGGTGGTGGCGAACTCGCGTGTCGAGCGCGGGCCGTTGGAGGTGATGTTGATGGCACCCGCCGCCGTGTTCTTGCCGAACAGCGCGCCTTGGGCTCCGCGCAGAACCTCTACGCTGGCGACATCAAGGAACGGCGCGGCGAACTGGCGGCCGCGACCGGCATAGGTGCCGTCGACAAACAGGCCGACCGACTGCTCGAAGGCCAGATTGCCCGGCGAGGAGCCGATACCGCGAATATAGATGGCGTTATTGCCGGGGGTGGCCTGGATGTGCAGGTTCGGCACCGCGCCCGACAGGGCTTCGAGGTTGCGGACATCGGCGCTGGCAAGGTCTTCGCCGCTGGTGACATTGACCGAGATCGGCACATCCTGCAGGCGCTCGGTGCGTTTGCGGGCGGTGACCATGATGTCGGCCACGCTGGTCGGCGCAGCTTCCTGCGCGACATTGGTTTCCTGTGCGAGAGCGGCCGAACTGATGAGAACTGAGCTCGAAGCCAGCAGCGCCATATAGCGGTAACGCATACACACCTCCCCGTGTGATGCCTGCGAGAAGCAGGGTCGTTGGCAAGAGGGAGGGTGCGGTCACGCACGCGTGCACCGGCTGTATGATCCTCCCTGACCGAGGCTTCTGGTGAGCCATTTAGTCAAGAAACTAGACAATACAACCGAGCGGCTTCGTCAAGTAACTTTACAGATTTTTGTTCGCAGAGCGTTGGAATTCTTCGGGGCCCTGACCTTTTTGATCCAGTTGGATCAGCGGCGGAGTGCCCCAGTCCGCATCCAGAGCTTTGCGAAGGGCAGCCACGCCTTCTTCGCCGATGCGCGGGACAAGCGATTCCGTCAGGCGCTCGACAATGGTTCGGGCATCGCGGCGCATGGCGTCGCCCATGGCGGTCAGTTGGACAATGCGGATGCGGCCATCTTCGGGATCATCGGCCATTTCGAAAATGCCGCGCTTGACCATGGTCTGGATGGTGGAATGCACGGCCTGACGGGTCAGGCGCAGGCTGCGGGCGATATCGGCAGGGCGCACGATATTCATCTGCACATGCATCATCACCATGGATTCAGGGCGTGTCAGATGCGGCCAGCCCGCTTCGCGCAAGCTGTTTTGCAAACCTTCGTCGAACCATTCAAAGCCAGCCATGAGCGGGACGATGAGATAGTAGGATTGCATTTTCACGCAGAAGCTCCGGGCTGAATAGCGATGTAGGCAGGGTGTCACCCGGGTGGAGAGATCACACGGGCAAGGCCATTGAGGCCTTACCCGCTGTAAGCCGCTTTAGAGCGTACGGGAAATGAGAATCTTCATGACCTCGGACGTTCCACCGTGAATGGTGTCGATACGCGCATCCTTATAGAGCTGTGCGATCGGATACTCGTTCATATAACCATAACCTCCGAAAAGCTGCAGGCATTTGTTGACGCCTTCAAGCTCGGTTTCGGTAATCCACAGTTTTGCAATCGAGGCGGTGGCGGCATCCAGTTCGCCACGGATCAGCTTCTCGGTGCAGGTGTCGATAAAGCTGCGGGCGATCACGGCCTTGGCCTTGATGTCGGCCAGCGTGAACTGGGTGTTCTGGAACTCCATCAGCGGCTTGCCAAAGGCATGACGCTCGCGAGTATATTCCACGGTCAGTTTCAGGGCGCGTTCCAGAATGGCCAGTCCCATGGCCGCAATGCCGAGGCGTTCTTGCGGCAGCATCTGCATCAGTTGGCCAAATCCCTTGCCCTCGACGCCGCCGACCAGATTACCCGCCGGTACGCGCACATCTTCAAAGAACAGTTCCGAGGTGTCCTGTGCGGCGCGGCCCATCTTGTCGAGGTTGCGGCCACGGGTGAAACCGGCACGGTCGGCTTCGACGGCAATCAGCGAAATCCCGCGCGAGCCATTATCTGAGGTGCGGCATACGACAAGGATCAGGTCCGCTGTCTGGCCATTCGAGATAAAGGTCTTCTGGCCGTTCAGCACCCATTCGTCGCCTTCCAGACGCGCACGGGTGTGGATGCCTTGCAGGTCCGAACCGGTGCCCGGTTCGGTCATGGCAATGCCCAGCACGATCTCGCCGGTGACGACCTTGGGCAGCCAGTTTTGCTTTTGCTCTTCGGTGCCGAACGCGATCAGATAGGGGGCGACAATCGAGTTGTGCAGCGGCACGCCCCAGCCCTCCATGCCGCGCGCGCCGAACTCTTCGATCAGGATGCGTTCGTGGCGGAAGTCCGCGCCCATGCCGCCATATTCCTCGGGAACGCCAAGGCCCAGCAGGCCGAACTCGCCGCCCTTGGTCCACATGTCGCGGTCGACAATCTTGTTGTGGTTCCAGCGCTCTATGGTCTCTGGCGCGCATTCGGCCTCGAGGAATTTGACCAGCCCGTCACGGAACATGTCGAGGTCTTCGGTGGTGTAGGGCGAAGGACCGGAATGGGCGCTCATGGTGGAAATCCTGCAGAATGATGTTTGCCGCATCCTTTCCCGCGAATGCGATAAACGTCAATCTATTTGACAAACCTTGTTTGCTGCGGTCATCCATAGGTCATGAGCGGATCAGAAACATCGAAAGATGCAGCAGGGCATGTGGCGCAGCGGCTGGAAGCCCTCGCGCCGCAACTGGCCGAGGGCGGTCGTGGTATTGGCGGGCTGAAACGCCTGACCGGCGGGGCCAGTCTGGAAACATGGGCTTTTGATGTGCAGACGCCTGACGGGGCGCGCGCGCTGATCCTGCGCCGTCGCGGCGCGGGCGAAGAGGCCGAGGTGTTTGAAACCTCGCTGCCCCTACCCATCGAGGCTCGTATTTTGTCGGCGGCACAGGCCGCAGGGGCACCTGTGGCCGAACTGGTGCGCGACTGCGGACCCGATGACGGTCTGGGCGAGGCCTATATCGTCACGCGCATTGCGGGCGAAACGCTGGGTCGCCGTATTGCCGCAGGTCCGGCCTTTGCACCGGCACGCGAGGTTCTTGGGCGTCAGTGCGGCGAGACATTGGCCCGTATCCACGCCGTGCCGCGAGATGCCGTGGCGGACCTTGAAATACAGGACGCACAGACGGTGATCGACCGTTATGCCGACATCTATCGCAAGAGCAGCGCCCCGCGCCCTGTGATGGAGGCGGCGCTGCAATGGATGCAATCCAACCTACCTGAAGCCGTAGAGCCCCGTTTGGTTCATGGCGATTTCCGCAATGGCAATCTGATGGTCGAGGCCGATACAGGCCTTGCCGCTGTGCTGGACTGGGAGTTGGCGCATCTGGGCGATCCGGCCGAAGATTTCGGCTGGCTGTGCGTGAACTCGTGGCGCTTTGGCGTGACCGATAAACGGGTCGGCGGCTTTGCCGATCTTGCAGATCTGCTGGCCGGTTACGGGGCTGCTGGCGGCAAGCCGGTGAGCGTCGAGCGCGTCCGTTTCTGGGAAGTGGTCGGCACCTTCAAATGGGCCGTCATCACCATGATGATGTACCAGACCTTTGCCACCGGAGCCTCCGCCTCGGTCGAGCGGGCCGTGATCGGACGCCGCCTCAGCGAGTGCGAGGTCGATCTTCTGGCGCTGATGGAGGGGGACAACTGATGCGCGGTCCAACGAAAGAAGAACTGGTCAAGGCGGTCAGCGGCTGGCTGTCGGGTGAGCCGACACCGGCGGACGGTTTTCACCGCAAGGTTGCCGCCAATGCCATGGGTATTGTCGAGCGTGAACTGGCGTTGTGGCCTGCGTGCGAGGCCGGCGCCATCGCCCGTATGAGCGCCATTCTGGGCGAGACGGGCGACTATGACAGCCTCAATGAAGCGCTGGCCAGTGCGATCCGCAACGGGGTCGTCAATGCGTCCGATCCCAAGGTTTTCGAGCATCTGAAACAGACGGCGCTGGACATGCTGGCTGTCGATCAGCCGCGCTATCGCCATAGCCTGAGCGGAGCAGAGCAATGATCGAGCTTGTCGAGGTTTCCGCCCGCGACGGTCTGCAAAACGAAAAGACCATCCTGTCGACCGCCGACAAGGTCGAACTGATCCGCCGCGCCATTGCCGCAGGGGCCAAACGTCTGGAGGTCGCCAGCTTCGTCAATCCGAAACTGGTGCCGCAGATGGCTGATGCCGAGGCCGTTATCGAAGCCCTCGGCAAGACCGATGGTGTGCGCACGATTGGCCTCGTGCTCAACGAGCGCGGGGCAGGGCGGGCTTTGCAGACCACGGTGGACGAACTGGGCATTGTGGTCGCCGCCAGCGACACGTTCGGCAAGGCCAATCAGGGCATGGATGTCACCGAAAGCCTCGCCATGGCGGGCCGCGTGATCGACCTCGCCCGCGAGCAGGGCCGCGACGCGCAGGTGACGATTTCTGTGGCATTCGGATGCCCGTTATCGGGTCCGGTTGATCCCGATCTGGTGGTGGATATGGCGCGCCAACTGGCGGCCTTTAATCCGCTGGAGATTGCGCTGGCCGATACCATCGGCGTGGCCCGTCCAGACGAGGTAACGGCGCTGGTGACTCGTGTCGCTGAGGCGGTGAAGCCGCTGCCGGTGCGGGTGCATTTTCACGATACGCGCGGCACGGGTGTCGCCAATGCCATCGCCGCTGTAGCGGCAGGTGCCGTCACGGTCGATGCCTCGATTGGCGGCACGGGCGGGTGCCCGTTCGCACCGGGCGCGGCAGGCAATGTGGCGTCCGAGGACGTGGCCTATGCACTGGGCGACAAGATGGCTGTGAATATCGGAACGCTGTGCGAGGCAGCGGTCTGGCTCAATGAAAAACTGGACAGGACAAGAACCAGCGCCATGACGCGCGCCTGGCTGTCCGCAAGGGAGAAACGCTGATGTCGACGATCAAGACCCACGAAGGCCGCGTGGCCCTGATTACTGGTGCCTCGTCGGGGATTGGTGCCGAGTTTGCCCGCGTATTGGCACGCGGCGGGGCCAAGGTGGTTGTGGCTGCGCGACGCGCCGACCGTCTGGCCGATCTGGTCAAAGAGCGTGAAGCTCTGGGCACCGAGGCCATGGCCGTGTCGATGGATGTGACCGAGGAAGCCTCGGTCATTGCTGGTTATGATGCCGCCGAAGCGCGTTTTGGCACCGTCGATACCATCATCGCCAATGCCGGTGTGAACGCCGATGGCTGGGCCACCGACCTGCCGATCGAAGAGTATGACCAGATTCAAGCGGTGAATACGCGCGGCGTGTTCCTGACCGTGCGCGAAGGTGGTCGGCGCCTGCTGAAAAGCGAGGCCCCTGATCGTGGTCGCGTGGTCATTCTGGCCTCGATGGGCGGTCTTCATGCGCTGACGGGTCTGGTGGCCTATTGCGCCTCCAAGGCCGGTGCCGTGATGCTGGGCCGTGCCTTTGCCAATGAATGGGTGCGCCCGCGTATCAGCGTTAATACGGTCTGCCCCGGCTATATGCTGACCGACATCAACGAGGAATGGTTCACCTCTGAGGGCGGCCAGAAGATGGTGTCCAAACTGCCGCGCAAACGCCTGATGCCCATCGAGGCCTTGAACCCGACCATCAGCTTCCTGACCTCGGATGCCGCCGCCTACACGACCGGCGCGGTCATCAAAATCGACGACGGCCAGCAGATCGACTGATCGCGGCATCGCACCGCAACATTGAAGGGAAGGCGGTTCATCTGCCTTCCCTTTTTTGTGGTGCGTAACCTATCTCGTCATCCCCCGGCTTGACCGGGGGACCCAGCGGCGCGCGTTAGCGCGACCACCGCTGCTGCGTGTCTGGTTCATCAGATTACCTTCGGTGCCCTGGGTTCCCCGATCTGCGCCGCGATGCGGCTTGTCGGAGAATGACGGCGCTAAAGAAGGCCTCGTTAGCCCCTCATGTGAATGCAGTTTTCGCGTTGGCGCACCTCTGCTTCAGGCACAAAAAAGGAGGCCCTTGCGAGCCTCCTGAAGTTGGGGATCAAAAACTACGCTTACTGGTACGCTACTCGTCGTCGCGTTTCGGGGATTTCAGGTCAGGGCCGAGTTGGGGGCGAGGCCCACCATGGAACGGCCATGAAGTTCGGTGGAGACGTCCATGTCATAGACGATGTGGCTGGCCATCACCTCGACATCGCGGGCCAGACGCTGAAGCGGGTTGTCGAGGTGGTAGATGCCCGAGCCGGAGGCTTCGCAGCAGGTGCGCACGGCATCGCGGCACTGTTGCACCGCATAGGCGATCTGGGCGCGGATACGGATACGCTCGGCCAGTTGTTCCTCGTCGCTTAGAGCGTTGAGGGTCAGGTTCTCGCGGGCGCTGTCGCGGATCAGCAGCTCTGCCGAACGCACCATCAGATCGGCGCGGGCCAGACGCATCTGGGCGGCGGGCTTTTCGACCTGCGAGGACTGGCCGCCCATCTTGGTGTGCAGGCTCAGACGGTCCTTGGCCAGTTTGACGGCGGCCTTGGCGGCCCCGAGCGACGGCAGGGCGGCGGTCACGCACAGTTGCGGCAGCATCGGCGCGCTATACAGCGGGTTCTTGTGCACCTTGCCGCCATTGCCGCGACCGGTCCGCACGGGGATCAGATCAAACGCATAGGCTTCGGGAATGAACAGGTCGGTGGCGACGATGTCGTTGGAGCCGGTGGCCGCCATGCCGCTCATGTGCCAGGTGTCGATGACGTCGACATTTTCGGCGCGCGTCAGCATCATACGCACCATCGGCGGCTTGCCTTCGCCCATGTCTTCCATGGCGTTCAGCATCACCCAGTCGGCATGCATAACGACAGTGCCGAACTTCCAGCGGCCGGTGATCTTATAGCCGCCGTCCACGCGCACGGCCTTGCCCGGAGGGGCGGCGACGCTGGGGGTGATGATATAGGGGCTCTGGCCCCAGACTTCCTTCTGGGTGGCTTCCGGATACTGGGCCAGCAGCCAGTTGTGCTCGGCCGCAAAACTGGCGGTCCAGCCGACCGACGGGCAGGCCTCGCAGATGGTCAGTGTGGTGTCGATATAGGTGTCCGGATCGAACTCCAGACCCCCGAAAATACGCGGCACATACATGTAGAAATAGCCACTGGCGCGCAGGGCGTTCCACACCTCGTCCGTCGGGCGGCGAAGACGTTCGGCCTCAGCGGACTGCGACGCGATCAGCGGCTGCAAGGCCTTGATCCGGTTAAGGAGTTCCTGCGGGGTCAGCGCGGCAACCTCTGCAGGCGGCAGAAAATCGTCACCCTTTGGAATGCGGCGATCCGCCAGCTTTTCACCCGTCATAGTCAATCCTCCCTCAACTGGAGACAGGATTTCAGGCAATGCCGCTATATGTCAAGTTACTTGACTAAAAAACTCTGTCATCGTCGCTTTAAAGGATTCCCGATACGCCAAGGCTGGTCCTATAAGGGGGGATGGATAATCAGCTTCTTATGCTTGACCTAGTGCGGACCCTTTACTGGTTCGACGAGCAGTTACAGAGTCGTCTGGAGGCCTTGGGCTGGGGCCGTTTAGGACGGTCGCAATCGCTGATTTTGGCCAATATCGCCAATGGCGAAAGCCGCGCTTCGCGTATGGCCGACAACCTCGGTGTCTCGCGTCAGGCCATGAGCCAGTTCCTCACCGAACTGGAGCGGGGCAAGCTGATCGAGGTGGTGGTTGACCCCGATGACCGACGGGCGCGCATTGTGCGCTTTACCCCTGAATCCGAAGCCATTCGCGGCGACGCCAAAAAGGTGCTGCGCAGTATGGAAGACGAGTTGCGAAGCGCCATGGGCGTCAAGGATTTCGAAGCTCTGCAAGCGGGTCTGCGTAACTTCCTCGGGCGTCAGTCAAAGCCTGTTTAGGTCAAATTTCTTGACAATATAGAGTGCGCGTCCGATCACCGTTCCTGTAGTTTCAGGGAACGGGGAAAGAGCCATGTCGCACGCGGTTTCAGGTGGAGCCCTCGAGGGTCTTCGGATCATCGAGATGGAAGGCATCGGGCCGGGGCCGTTCGCAGGGATGATGCTGGCCGATCACGGGGCCGAGGTGATCCGCATTGCCCGCAAAGGCACCAAGCCCGATCCCGCCGATGTGCTGACCCGCTCGCGCCGCCGCGTGGAACTGGACCTGAAAACCGAGGAGGGCCGCCAACTGGCCCGCGAACTGATCGCTACTTCGGATGGCCTGATCGAAGGCTACCGCCCCGGTGTGATGGAGCGTCTGGGTCTGGGACCGGACGTGTTGCTGGGTGATAATCCGCGTCTGGTTTACGGCCGTATGACGGGATGGGGGCAGGAAGGCCCGCTGGCCAAGGCGGCCGGTCACGACATCAACTATATTGCCATTACCGGTGCCCTGAACGCCTTTGGTCGCGAAGGTGAAAAGCCCACTCCGCCGATCAATATGGTCGGTGATTTCGGCGGCGGCGGCATGATGATGGCCTTTGGTATGCTGGCCGGCATCCTATCAGCCCAGCGCGCGGGACAGGGGCAGGTGATCGACTGTGCCATGGTCGATGGCGCATCGCTGCTGATGGGGATGATCTGGGGGTTTAGAGGCCAGGGTCTGTGGAAGGACGAACGCGGGGTCAACTATCTCGATACCGGCGCGCCCTATTACGACACCTACGAGACTTCCGATGGTCTGCATGTGGCCATCGGTTCTATCGAAAAGCCGTTCTACAACAAGCTTCTGGAAGTCACCGGTCTGAAGGGTGATCCGCTGTTCGAGGATCAGGACGGCGTGGAGGGCATCGCCAAGCGCCGCACGATCCTGACCGATATTTTCCGCTCGAAAACACGCGCCGAATGGTGCGCCCTGTTGGAAGGTACAGATGCCTGCTTTGCGCCGGTTCTGTCGTTTACCGAGGCCCCGCAGCACCCGCACAATGTCCAGCGTAACGCCTTTATCGAGCTGAACGGCGTGGTCCAGCCTGCGCCCGCGCCGCGCTTTGCCCGAACCCCCGCACCGGCACCGCGCGCGCCCGATGACGTGTAGCGCGGCTTAACACCGGACAAGCAAAAGGCGGGAAGATTGCTCTTCCCGCCTTTCTTGTATCCGCAGGGTTTTAGCCCTTTGTGCTTTCGCTGGCCAACTGCGCCAGCAGGGCCTCGCGCACGGGCACCTTCTGGATCTTGCCCGCCGCACTGCGTGGCAGGCGCGTTTCGCTGAAGCTGATGCTCTTGGGTGTTTTGTATCCTGCAATACGTTCGCGGCAGAAGGCCGACAGTTCTTCAAAGCTGGGCTGGGCCGCGCCGTCCTTGGAGACGATAACGGCGTGCACGCGCTCGCCCCACACCGCATCCGGCACGCCGATGACGGCGCTTTCCTCGATGGCAGGGTGCCACGACAGGGCGTTCTCGACCTCGATGGAATAGATGTTCTCGGCACCCGAGACGATCATGTCCTTCAGGCGGTCGGTGATATAGACATAGCCTTCTTCGTCCATCCAACCTGCATCGCGGGTGTGCAGCCAGCCATTACGCATGACGTCGGCGGTTTCTTCGGGACGGTTCCAGTAGCCCATCATCACATTGTCGCCGCGACCGACGATCTCGCCGATCTGGCCGCGCGGGACTTCGACGCCATCCTCGTCGACGATGCGGATTTCAAAGCCGGGAGCCATCTTGCCGCAAGAGCGCAGGCGCGGGTGGTTGTCGTCGCATTCGTGATCTTGCGGGGTCAGGGCGGTGACAGAGGCCATCTCGGTCTGGCCAAAGCCCTGAATGAATTTGATGCCGGGGAATTTAGCGCGTGCCAGTGACAGGGTCGCGGCAGGCAGTGAAGAGCCGCCATAGCCCAGCATCTGCAGGCGTGACAGGTCCAGTTCGCCCAGCTTCTCGTACTTGGCCATGCGGTCGATGACGGCGGGCACGCTGAAGCAGTGGGTCACGCCGTGTTCGGCAATCGCTTCCAGCATGCTCTCGGCGGTGAAGCTGCGGCGGAAGACGTGGGTTGCGCCACACATGGTGGCAAACAGGATACCGATATCGGCCAGATGGAACATCGGCGCGGCGTGGAAATTGACGCCGGTTTCATCGAACGGAATGGTCATCAAAAGGTTGGACGCAATGGCGTGCATATTGCCGTGGCTGAGCATCACGCCCTTGGGCAGTCCGGTGGTGCCGCCGGTATAGAAGATGCCCGCCAGATCGCTGTTTTGCGCCAGATGCTCGATGGCTGGTTCCGACGTGGCGATCAGGCCTTCTTGCGACATGCGGCTGTCGGCGGCATCGGCGTCCATGGCGATCAGGCGTTTGACGGCCCCTTCGGCCAGAAGCTGCTCGGCAACGGCGGTGAACTCTTCGCCAAACAGCAGGGTTTCGACACCGGCATCCCTAAGCTGGAAGGCCAGTTCGGCCGTGGCGAGACGCGTGTTCATCAGTGTCAGGACGCCACCGCCCCACAGGATGGCGAAATAGGCTTCGAAATACAGGTCGCAATTGTGGGCCAGAACACCAATGCGGTCGCCCGTCTGCATACCCGCCCGCGTTTGCAGACCGCCGGCAAAACGGGCCACGCGGTCGCCGACCTCGCGCCATGTGCGCTTGCGGTCACCGTCGATGGTGGCCATCCGGTCGGGCGCGGAGACGACGGCGCGAACAAGGCCTTGGGTAATACGCATAAGGTGGAAACTCCGGCCGATTCACTATCGGAATAACGTCAAATCTATTGACAATATTCCGGTCGATAGCCGTTCTGTCAACACAAGGTTTTATTTTGATTTGCGTAGAACCAACGCTCTGAAAATACGAAAAAAAGCCCCGCCGGATGGGGTCCGGCGGGGCAGGGGGAACCGCCTTGAGACAGGGCGTTTCGGGAGAAACAGTTAAGCCGACAGCCAGCGCTGGAGGATTTCATCCGTGTCCTGGCCCACTTTCAGCGGGGCAGGGCGGCGGATCGAGCCGGGCGTGTCGGACAGGCGCGGGAAAGTATTCTGCATCGGCACTTCGCCCAGCACCGCATCGGGCACGCGCACGATGGCTTCACGCGCTGCAAAATGCGGGTCGTTCATCATGTCTTCGGCATCGAAAACGCGGCCCGCAGGCACGGCATATTCCACCATCAGGTCTTCCAGTTCCTGCACCTTTAGGGTGGAGGTCCAGTTGCCGACAATCTCGTCCAGTTCGGTCTGGTGATCGCCGCGCGCCAGATGGGTGGCGTAGCGGGTATCGGTCGCCAGTTCCGGCTGACCCATAGCCTGTGCCAGACGTGCAAAAACGGCGTCCTGATTGGCACCGATCAGATATTCGCCATCCGCACAGGGATAGACATTGGACGGGGCAATCTTGGGCAGGACCGAGCCGGTGCGGGTGCGCTTGTGGCCGTTAATGGCATATTCCGGCACCAGACTTTCCATGACCTGAAGCACGCTTTCATAAAGGGTGCTGTCAACGATCTGGCCACGTCCGGTCTTGTGGCGCGCTTCCAGTGCCGCCAGTGCACCCATGCAGCCATAGGTGGCCGCCAGCGTATCACCGATGGAAACGCCCATGCGCGATGGCGCACGATCCGGTTCGCCGACAATGGCGCGCCAGCCGCCCATAGCCTCGCCGATACCGCCAAAGCCTGCCCGCGACGCATAGGGGCCGGTCTGGCCGTAGCCCGAGACGCGCACAATGATCAGGCCCGGATTGGCGGCCATCAGATCGGCAGGGCTGAGGTTCCATTTCTCCAGCGTACCGGGACGGAAGTTCTCGATCAGGATGTCGGCCTTGGCGATCAGGTCGCGGGCGGTCTGCTGACCGTCCTCGGAACGCAGATCGACGGCGACGGAGTATTTGTTGCGGGCAATCACGCGCCACCATGTCGGGATTTCGCCCTGACCCCAGTGGCGCATAGGATCGCCAACATCCGGCGATTCCAGCTTGGCCACCTCGGCACCCATGTCACCGAGCAGCTGACCGCAGAAGGGACCGGCAATCAGCTGGCCCATTTCAACGACGCGGATACCGTCGAGTGCGCCTTTTGGCGTGGATGTCGGCGTGGTGCTGGTCAAATCAAACACTCCAGAATGTCAATTTATCTTACAATAATTTTAAGCGGGTCCGTCAATGCCAAACCGCATTCAACTGTTGATATTGGCAAATTAATTGACAAAATAGCTTTGTCGCATGAGTGGGGATCAACCTTGCCGGAGACAATCCGCCTGACAAGCGCGGATATCATACGGGCGCTCGGGGAGGGGCGGATCACCGGTTCTCGGGCTACGGCACCGACCGGTTGATCTTGTTGGGCCTCTTCCTTGCGCGGTCGATCTGTTCACCGTTTGCTAGAAGTAGAGCCTGTTCATGCATCCCAGCCATTATGCCCGTCTTACGCCCGATAAACCTGCGGTCATTATGGCAGCCAGCGGCGAGCGTCTGAGCTTTGGCCAGATGGAGGCCGACAGCAACCGCGCCGCACAGTTGTTCCGCTCTTTGGGCTTAAAGCCAGGCGATGCAGTGGCGGCCTATCTGCCCAATATTCCAGCCTACTTCTCGGTGGCATGGGCGGCCCAGCGTTCGGGCCTGTATTTTGTGGCCCTGTCTTCGCGTCTGACACTGGAAGAGGTCGACTATATCGCCCGCGACAGTGGCGCGAAGGTGATCGTGGCCGGAGCAGAACTGGAAAATACTGCCAGCCTGCCAGCCCGTCTTTCGGGCCTTGCACTGTTCACCATCGGTGGCCCTGTCGCGGGGTTCCGTTCGTGGGAAGAAGCGACACAGGCCATGCCGTCTGAGCGCATCGCCGACGAGATTGCCGGTGGCGAGATGCTATATTCGTCGGGAACGACAGGCCGCCCCAAGGGCATCCGTCCCGAACTGCCCGCCAATGGCGACATCACTGCCATGCCGATGACAACCGTGGTGGCCAAGACCCGTTTCGACGTTAATGAGGACAGCGTCTATCTGTGTCCGGCCCCGCTGTATCACGCCGCGCCGTTGCGCTGGTCGATGGCAATCCAGCATCTGGGCGGCACGGTTGTAGTGATGGAAAAATACGATGCCGAGGCGGCGCTGGCGGCCATTGACCGCTATCGTGTGACCCACAGCCAGTGGGTGCCGACCCATTTTATCCGTATGCTGAAATTGCCGGACGATGTGCGGGCCCAATATGATGTGTCCAGCCTGAAGCTGGCCATCCATGCCTCGGCCCCGTGCCCTGTGCCGGTCAAACAGGCGATGATCGACTGGTTCGGTCCGGTCCTGATCGAATATTATGCAGGCACCGAGGGTAATGGCATGACCATTATCAATTCGCACGAATGGCTGAAAAAGCCGGGCTCGGTGGGCAAGGCGAACTTCTGTGTCGTGCATATCTGCGATGATGACGGCAATGAGTTGCCCGCTGGCGAGGTCGGCAATATCTATTTCGAGGGCGATCACCCATTCGAATATCACAACGCCCCTGAAAAGACGGCGGGAGCCTATCACGCTAAGGGCTGGACCACGCTGGGCGATGTGGGGCGTCTGGACGAGGACGGCTATCTGTTCCTGACCGACCGCAAGAGCTTCATGATCATTTCAGGCGGGGTGAACATCTATCCGCAGGAGATCGAGAACCACCTGATCGGCCACCCCAAGGTGGCGGACGTGGCCGTCATCGGTGCGCCATGCCCCGAAATGGGCGAGCGGGTGGTGGCGGTGATCCAGCCTGCCAACTGGGCCGATGCCAATGATGATTTCGCCGCCGAGCTTCAAGCATGGGCGCGCACAGCCCTGTCGGGGATCAAGGTGCCGCGCCAGTATGACTTCATGGCGGAGTTACCGCGTCACGATACGGGCAAGCTGTACAAGCGGCTGATCCGCGACAAATACTGGGAACAGGCCGCAAGCTGAGGCCCAAAAGAAAACCCCCGCCGGATATCTCCGGCGGGGGTTTTTACTGCGAGGGCTAGATGCTAGCCTTGGGCCAGAGCAGCGGCTTCGGCTTCCTTGCGGTCATTGTCTAGAACGGCGGCGATGATGGCCTTGCGGGACACAAGGATCACACCCACGCCGATCACCAGCGAAGCTGCTGTGACAACCGCCAGCGCCTTGCCAAGGCTGGTCGGGCCTTCAAAGAAATGCTCGCTGATATAGCCGGTGATCAGCGGGCCAAGCCCCATACCGGCCATATTGGCGACCAGCAGATAGATGGCAGTCATGCGGCCACGCATCGAGGCGGGCGTCAGGATTTGCAGCGTACCGGCTTGCAGGCCGCCGATGGTCGAAACCGTCGCCATGCCAGCGGCAACCAGAACCAGCGCAATCGTCAGATCGGAAACCAGATAGGCCCCCAGCAGCAGAGGCAGCTGGATAATGGCCGAGGCCAGCACGATACGAACCGGCGCATCGGCGTGGCCCTTCTTGGCCGAGCGGTCGGACAGCACGCCGCCGATCGCCAGACCGATGGTGCCGAACACACCGATAATGATGCCGAAGGCCAGACCCAGTTGTGCGGGCGGCATGGCATGGGCGCGGGCAAAGTGTGCCGGTGCCCACAGCATGGCACCATAGGCGGCAATCACCAGAACCGAATAACCGAAGATGACGCCGCCAAAGGCCAGCTTGTGGCTCTTGGCCAGCTCGAATACGGCGCTGAGCGGCGGCGCTTTGACATTGCCGCGACGGCGCGGGGCCTCGCGTACGGTCAGCACCATCAGGATCGCCAGAGGAATACCCAGCAGACCCACAGCCACAAAGGCCAGACGCCAGCCGGTCAGATCACCCCAGGGTAGCGGCACCGAGGTCTTCATCGCCCAGCCCACCAGCATACCGCCGAACAGCATGGCCACGCCGCCACCCAGCGACACGCCCATATTGTAGAGGCTGACGGCAAAGCCCATCCGTTTTTTCTCGAAGCGGTCGGCAATGGTGGAATAGGCCGCAGGCGACAAGGTCGCCTCGCCGATACCGACCATGGCGCGGGCGGCCAACAGGGTCATGAAACCGGCGGCAAAGCCGCTGACGGCGGTGGCCGCGCTCCAGCCCAGCACCCCGAAGACGATCAGGTTGCGACGGTTGCCGCTATCGGCCATCGAACCGAACGGGATGCCCATTATCGAATAGAGCAAGACGAAACCAAAGCCGACCAGAAGGCCGACCTGTGTGTCGCCAAGGCCCAGATCGGCACGGATCGGGTCGATCATCAGGCTGATCAAAACGCGGTCCATAAAGGACAGCATATAGGCCAGCATCAGAACCAGAACGACATAGATCGCATAGCGCGACGAGGTGCCGGTCTTTTGTTCGGGGGTATGCGAGGCAGCGGTCATCCGCGGTCTCCTGTGTAGAAAAAGGTCACTAGGGGGCCACGCATCAGGCGCTGGTCACGGCTTGTTCGCGCCAGATCTGAAGAGGGGCAGAATCGAAATATTCTTCCAGACGAATGATCTGCCCGTCCTTGACGGTGCAGACCAGTACGGCGGGCAAAACCAGCAGCGGGCCGTTTACATGCACGGCATGCAAAACATGCTGCTGCACATAGCCGTCGGCGGTCACACGCACCTTGCGGTCCTGATAATCGCGTGACGAGGTGCGGCCGATAAAGCCGGTCAGAACCTCGATATTGGCGTCGCGGTCCACCGCCTGACCGAGTGTGTTCAGCCAGATGCGCGCATCGGGGTGGTAGCAGGCCTTGACCGTGTCGGTGTCACCCTTCTGGATCGCCGCGATGAAACGGTCGGCGAGGGCGAGGATAGCGGCTTCGGAAGCGGTTGCTGTCATGGTCCTATCCGTTGAACGCCAGCTTCAGACCCGCTGTGTCCCAGCGCGTCTTGTAGAGGATGCCGGTCGAGGAGGCCGTCACCCATGCATCCTTCATATCGGCACCGCCAAAACAGATATTGGTGGTGATGAAGTCCGGAATAGGCACTTCCTGCTGGGCACCGCCCGGCGAGATGATGGTGATGCGGCCATTGACGCCGGTGGCCACGCAGACATCGCCAGTGGCCTGAACCGCCAGACTGTCGAACGGCTGATAGCCGGGCAGGGTCAGGATCAGGCGGCCGGGCATATAGGAGACTTCCGGTGCCTTCAGAACGCCCGGTTCGCTGATGTCATAGGCCCACAGGCGACCCGTCCAAGTCTCGGCGACATAAAGGACGCTCTCGTCGGGCGACAGGCCACAGCCGTTTGGCCATGACAGGCGGTCGCGCTGGCGCGAGATAAAGCTGCCATCGATCTTGGCGTAATACAGCGCACCATAGTCGCGGGTGGTGTCGTTTTCCTTGCCCAGATCGGTGAACCAGAACCCGCCCTGACGATCGAACACGATGTCGTTGGGGGCGCTTAAGGGACGACCGTCGCATTCGGTATAGATGACTTCGACGGTGCCGGTTTGCAGATCGACAGCCTGAATACAGCCACCGGCATAGTCGGCCGCCGCGCCGTGCGGGACCATGATGCCGCCCTCCAGATCGATCCAGCCCAGCCCGCCATTATTGCAGACATAGACGCGGCCATCGGGCCCGATGGCCGCCCCGTTCGGGCCACCGCCCAGTTCGGCGATAACTGTGACCGTACCGTCGGGGGCCACGCGGCTCAGGGTCTTGCGACGGATTTCGACCAGAATGACCGAACCATCGGCCATGGCGATTGGACCTTCAGGAAATTGCAGGCCGGTGGTGACTGTTTCGAGTGGCATCAAGGATGCTCCTGAGGGAAAGCCAAAGACGTTTAGAGAGCCAGGACAGGGCGCTGTGGATCACACAGCGCCCTACTCGGAAAATCAGACGATGGGGTGGTTGGGGGCGAGGCCGAAATGGTGGCGGCCCACCTGTTCACGCGAAATGTCCCAGTCCCAGAAGGCATGCGATGTCACGGTGGACAAGTCGCGCCAGTACCGCTGCAAGGGCTGGTCGTGGTGGTAGTTCGACGATCCCGCATTGGCCATCATGTTCTGGATGACCTGACGACCGGCATTGGCCAGATAGCCTGCCGAGCCTTTGAGGGCGATCCGGTCGCTCATCTCGAAGCCGGTCTGGATCAGGGCCTCGGTGCGGGCGATATGGGCGCGGCCCAGAATGTCGATCGCCTGCGTGCCGGTCTGCATTTCGCCCAGCACGATGTGGGTGTGCTGCTGGTCCTTGACGACGGTGCCCGAGAAGTTGCGGACGCGGCGGTCAACAATGTTCTCGAACGACTTCAGCGCGCCTTTCAGGCCGCCTGTCAGAACCGGCACAATGGTCGCAAAAGCCATCGGCACCAGTGGCACACTATAGATCGGGTTCGCGTGGATGACCGAGCCTTCGGTGCGACCGTTGCGCAGGTCCACGCCGTCCAGCGACATGTGGTGCGGAACAAAGACATCATCGACGATGATGTCATTGGAGCCGGTACCGGCCATGCCGGTGAAATGCCACACATCGTCAACCGTGACTGACGAGACGGGCATGATGAAGCTGCGCGGTTTCTTTTCAGGGGTCATCCCCGAAACCATGACCCAGTCGGCATGCATAATGCCCGAACCCCACGGTGCGCGGCCCGAAATCTTCCAGCCGCCTTCGACGGGTTCGGCCTTCATGGTCGGCGCGGTGGCGGCAGGCATCATGACAAAGCCCCGCGCGCCGAACAGTTCGTCCTGTGCCGTGGGGTGCAGTTTGGCGGCATAGAGGTTGTGGCCGATATAGAAGGCCGCAATCCACGCCGTCGAGATACAGCCCTGGGCGATGGTATCGACGACCTCGTACATGGTCTTCAGATCGGACTCAGCACCACCCCAGCGCTTGGGAACCAGCATCTGGATCAGACCTGCATCGATCAGGTCGCGCATATTGTCGTCGTGCGGGCGGCGAAGAGTTTCGGTCTCTGCTGCACGGGCCTGAATGGCGGGCAGGAGGTCGCGGGCGCGTCCGATAAGTTCTGCGGAGGTCGTCATAGTATGCTCGATTTTAGGTCTGGCCGAACGAAAAGGACCGGCCCTGCAAAGGACCGGTCCGGATCCGTTTAGAAGGTGAAGCTCAGGTCCACGCCGACTTCGCGCGGAGGCTGGTACACACGGGCTGCCAGCAGCGGCCCGACGCCGAAGGTGTTGTTGATGATCACCTCGTCCGTCAGGTTTTTGCCCCACAGGCTGACACGCCAGCGGCCATCGGGCAGTTCCAGTGCAATGCTGCCGTCAACAATGGTGTTGGCCTTGCGCACGGCAAAGTCGGACACGGCGTTCAGAGCATTGAAGCTGGTGTACATGTCGCTCGCATAGCGGGCGCTGGCTTGCGCCGTAACCTGACCGAAGTCGTACATCTTCTTGTAGTTCAAGGTGACGCTGTTGCTCCACTCGGGGGCATAGGTCATCGGCAGGTTGCTGCGGTCGATCAGGCCCAGACCATCACCCAGATCGGCGGTGAAGTCGTCGAAGGCGGCGTCCAGATAGCCTACCGTTGCCGTCAGGGTGAGGGCGTCGGTGAGCAGGGCGGTCGCTTCGGCTTCAAAGCCGGTGATCGACGCGCTGCCGACATTGGCCACCAGGGTCTGGTTGATATTGGTGCCCGGGATCAGCTGCTGGACACTTTGTTGCATGTCCTTGTATTCGCTGGTGAAGGCCGAGGCGTTCAAGCGCAGGCGGCGGTTGAACAGGTCGCTCTTCACACCGATTTCGAACGAATCCACAGTCTCGGAATCATACGGACCAACCGCTTCGAACGAGCCGGCACGACCGTTGAACCCGCCCGCACGGAAGCCGCGCGAATACTGGGCATAGGTCATCAGGGTGTCGGACCACTTGTAGCTGATGCCGAATTTCGGCGAGAAATCGTCGAAGCTGGCGTCAAAGGTCTTCGAGTTCGGATAGAACAGCGGCTGGGTGGTGAAGGTCTTCTCTTCCTTGCTGTAGCGGCCACCGGCCGTCAGCGTCAGGTTCGGGATGATCTCGTAATCGGCTTGACCGAACAGAGCCCAGGAATCGGCCTTCTGGGTGGTGTGGATCACATCACCTGCGTCCGGACCCCCGAACACCAGACCAAACTGGCCGGTGCCGATTTCATACTCCTGCGTCATGTAATAGGCACCGACCACATAGGTCAGCGGGCCTTCGCTATTGGACGACAGGCGCAGTTCCTGGCTGAACTGCTCGTGGGTTTCGTCGCGATGGACCGTCATGAACTTGATCGGCGTCGAGTCGAAATCGCTCAGGACATTGGTGTCGGTCTTGCGATAGCCGGTGATGGAGGTCAGCTTGACCGCACCCAGATCCCAGTTCGCATTCAGCGCCAGGCCGTAGGCTTCCAGATTGGAGAAAACGTCGTCGCCAATGTGGGTCAGGTAGGGCTTGCCATCAGCATCGGCAGGCTGGCCAAAGCCGGGCAGGACCATGCCGGGCAGGCTGGCATTCTCGGTGCCGGGGCCGGTGCCCTCGTCCTTGGTGTAGTCCACGATCAGGGTGGCATCGAAATTAGCTGTCGGCGTCCACAACAGGGCACCGCGCATGGACGTTACGTCCTGCGCACCCATGTCGCGACCGTCGAAATTCTTGACATAGCCGTCATAGGACTTGGCCAGCAGCGAGAACTTGCCTGCCAGCGTGTCGTCGATCAGCGCGCCTTCAACACCGGCGCGCAGTTCCTGACGGCCGTTCGAGCCGAAGGTCAGCTGGCCACGGGCACCAAAATCGAAGGACGGGCGACGCGACTGGACGCTGACGACACCGCCGATGGTGTTGCGGCCATATAGCGTGCCTTGCGGGCCGCGCAGGATGGTGACGCCGCCGACATCGAAGAAGTCCTGAACCGCGCCGACGTTGCGCGACAGATAAACGCCGTCCAGCTCTACGCCGACCGACGGCTCGAAGCTGGATTCAACGTCGGCAAAGCCCAGACCACGGATGTAGAAGGCGCTGGCGAACGGGTAGGCACCGACCGGAGCCAGCACCACGTTGGGGATTTTACCGTCGAGGCTGACAAGGCTTTCGACCTTGCTGTCCTGAAGGGATTCCATGCTGAAGGCGCTGACCGCGAGCGGCACTTCCTGCAGCCGCTGCTCGCGGCGCTGGGCGGTGACGACGATGTCTGCAACCGCAGCGGTCTGTTCTTGGGTATTGTCCTGCACGGCATCGGTGGATGCCATTGCCGGGGTCGCCAATACGGTGGCCATAACGACCCCGCATTTCAGCCAATTCGAGTACCTCATTGATCCCTCCTCGAGTGTTCTTGTTATTGGAGGGGAGATTGAGGTTATGTCAGTTTTTTTGTCAAATGATTTGACGTTGATATGTCAAAAAAACTGATTGATTGATTAAATAATAAATAAGTTACTGTATTTAAATGAAAAAATGTAAGTCAAAAATAGACGCTAGGGCGCGGAATGGTCTGCTGGAAGACAGCATTGGCCCGTCTAGCGGACATGTGCGGATGCGAACAAGGCTATATCGTGGCGTGGATGTGAAATATCGGCCATGATGGCCGCCGAGCCCCATGTTGTGTCTTCTTTATCGAAGAAGCGTCGATTGACCCTAGAGGCTGCGTTTGCGGATCAGGCCTTCCTGCGCCACGCTGGCAACCAGTTTTCCGTCACGGCTGAAGATCTGCCCGCGATTGAAACCGCGCCCGCCCGACGCCGAAGGGCTGTCGGTGACATAGAGCAGCCAGTCATCGGCACGGAAGCTTTCGTGGAACCAGATGGCGTGGTCGAGGCTGGCAATCTGGAACTGTTTGTCGAAATAGCTGATGGCGTGGGGTAGACCGCAGGTGCTGAGCAGCGTCATATCCGAGGCATAGGCCAGCACGGCACGGTGCAGGGTCTGGTCATCGCCAATCGGCGCAACTGTACGGAACCATGATGCATGGCGCGGTTCGGTGGCGAACGGAGCCAGCGGGTTGCGCGCATAGACGTGGCGGAATTCCAGCGGGCGGGGGCGCAACAGATATTCGCGCAGGGCCGCAGGGATCTTGTCGGCATTGGCCCGCCACAGGTCGGCATCGCTGACCAGTTCTTCGGGCGGGGTGACCACCGGCATGGTGTCCTGATGTTCGAAGCCGTCTTCGGGAACCTGGAAGGACAGCAGCATGTTCAGGATCGGCTCGCCGCTTTGCGAGGCGATCACGCGACGGGTGGCAAAGGTGCGCCCGTCATGGTCGCGTGCCACACGGAAGATGATCGGCTTTCCCTCTTCGCCGGGGCGCATGAAATAGCAGTGCAGCGAGTGGCAGGGGCGGCCCTCTACCGTCATCTGCGCCGCTTGCAGCGCCTGTGCCACCACCTGACCGCCATAGACGCGGCCCCGTCCCCCCGGCAGCGGCATGCCGCGATAAAGGTCGGTGTCCAGAGTTTCTACCGTCAGCAGGTCAACCAGACCCTCCACGCGCGCCGGTGCGGAGGGTGACGACGGGTCTTGCGGTGAAGGGATTTCGGTCATCGGACGCTTTGAAAAAAGGTTCGGGGAGAGGATCGGATCATCTGCCCTGATCTGCGCCTTCGCAAGGGCCTAGCGCGATACGGGACTAGGGCGAGGCAAAACCCGATTGCCGAATTTACGCGCAAAGGCGGGTGTCGCCATTGGATATTTCGTCCAGAACTCGCCATTTTTGGACCGTTTTGGGAATAATCTTCGCAGAACAACTTTTGCGAGATATTGAAATAATATGTTTCTAATGAAACTAAATACGGGAATAGGAAGTATAAATTTATCAAAACGACAATTTTCAGGAAATCATTTTTCAGATTCCATTTGCCATTCGTTGTTCTCTGAATAAGTATTTTTCATCATGGCGTGGAAATTCCACAGATTCTGCGTCGGGGGATTTTTGTTGTCAGTAGGACTTAGGGGAGAGACGCGAATGCGCCTCGGGGAACAAATTCATACCGGTCGCAAGGCCCGTCGTGTCTTGCTGGCAGGGGCCTGTGCCTATGCGGCACTATCGGCGGGTGCTGCCTTTGCACAGGAAGCCCCGCTCGAGAGCAGCGGCGAAGATCAGGTGGCGCAGGTCAGCGACATTGTCGTGACCGGCTCGCGCATTGCCCGCCGCGACTATTCCTCGAACAGCCCGCTGACCTCGGTTTCGTCGGAAACGATCGAGAACACCGGCCAGGTCACGGTCGAAAAAGCCCTGACCCAGATGCCGCAATTCTCCGGTGCGCAGGGGCAGAGCACGGCCGGTTCGTCCTCAACCTCGCTGAACGGCGGACAGGCCTATGCCAGCCTTCGCGGCCTTGGCTCCAAGCGCACCCTGTTGCTGCTGGACGGCAAGCGTCTGCAACCGTCGAACCCTGACGGCTCGGTGGACCTGAACATCATCCCCGAAGCCCTGATCGGCAATGTCGAGGTCATCACCGGCGGTGCCTCGACAGCCTATGGTTCGGATGCGACCGCAGGCGTGGTGAACTTCATCCTCAAGCGCGACATTCAAGGTGTCACCGTCGCCTCGCAATACGGCATAAGCGACTATGGCGACGGCGAAAGCTTCCGTGTTTCGGTCACGGCGGGCGACCGCTTTGCCGATGACCGTGGCCGTGCCGTAATCTCGCTCGACTATTCGATGCGCGACGTCGCCTACCAGAACAAGCGCGACTACTATTTCACCCGCAACCGTCAATCCAATACGGCGATTATCTCGCAAGGCGCGGCATGGTTTGGCAGCAACCGCCCGACGCTGGATGCCATCAATGACGTGTTTGTCGGCGAGTATGGCCTGAACCCCGTTCTGGGTGCAGGCGGGTTTTATAACGGCCAGATCGGCTTCAACACCGGTGACGACAGCCTGTTCAATCTGGGCGGCGCATCGCCGGTCATGAACTTCAAGGATCCGGAAACCGACAACCACTTCCTGAATGCCGCTGGCACCAACATGCTGTGGGGCTGGAACAAGGGCCGGATCCAGAACGAGAACGAGCGCTATTCGCTGTTCTCGCGCGTCGATTATCAACTGACCCCGACCATCGACTTCTATCTGCAAGGCTCGCTGACCAGCTATGAGTCCGAGGGCACCTTCAACCCGACACTGGCCGGTCTGGCCTATGCGTTGTCGGCACCGGTGACCAACCCCTATATCAGCAACGAGTTCGCCCATATTCTGGCCTCGCGCCCGAATCCTACGGCTGATTTCGCGCTGTGGAAGGACCTGGATTTTGCGGGGGAGCGCCTGCAATCCTATGCCTATAACGTCTCGCAGTTCATCGGCGGTCTGACCGGACAGGTCGGCTATAAGGACTGGACGTGGGAAGCCTATGCCAGCGTGTCCTCGGCTGACTTCGAGAACAAACAGTCCGGTGGCGTAAGCCGCTCGGCGATCTCGCGTCTGCTCTATAGCCCGACCGGTGGCTCGGAGTTCTGTGCGGGCGGTTTCAACCCGTTCGGTAATCATGATCCGTCTGCCGAATGCGTGAACTATATGGTGCGCGGCACGACCAATACCAACGAGCTGACCCAGCGCATGGCCGAGGCCTCGGTTCAGGGCGGTCTGTTCGAGCTTCCGGCAGGCGAGGTGCGCTTCGCGGCCGGTGTCGGCTATCGCTACAACCATTTCGACTTCCGCCCGGATTCCGCACTGGACCAGCCGGACGGCACCAGCGACATCCTCGGCTATAGCGAGTTGCGTGCGTCGTCGGGCAATGTCGACAGTACCGAGGTGTTTGCCGAATTTCTCATACCGCTGCTGAAGGATCTGCCCTTCATCCAGTCGCTGGAAATGGATCTGGGCTATCGTTTCTCGGACTACAGTTCTGTCGGCGGCGTTCACGCCTACAAGGCCGACCTGAACTGGCAGATCAACGACATTGTCCGTGTTCGCGGCGGCTATAACCGTGCCGTGCGTGCGCCCAGCGTCGGTGAACTGTACTCGCCCATCTCGGCGGCGACCGTGGATATCGGCAACCCCTCGGCCGCCAATACCAATGGCGATCCCTGCGATGTCCGCTCCAGCTTCCGTCAGGGCCCTAATGGCCAGAAGGTCGCCGATCTGTGCGTCGCACTGGGTGTGCCTGCGGCCTTGATCGACAGCTATCAGTTCGGTGCCGCACAGGTGTTTGCCCTGACCGGCGGCAACCCCGATCTGGAAGAGGAAACCGCCGACACCTATTCGTTCGGTACGGTCCTTCAGCCGTCGTTCCACTCGCCGTGGCTGAGCAATATCTCGGCGTCGATTGACTGGTACCAGATCAAGGTGGCCGATGCCGTCGGTACGCTGGGCGTCGGAAACGGCATCCGTTATTGCTTCAATGACGGCGGCAACAACCCGAACTTCGATCCGAACAACTATTATTGCTCGTTGCAGGATCGCAATACCAATGACGGCTACATGGTCAATCCCAGCCAGCCGCTGCTGAATCTGGGCCAGTTCAATGTGACCGGTATCGATGTGCAACTGGACTGGCGTGTGCATCTGGCGGATGTCGGTCTGGCCGAGGCGGGCAGCATCAGCATCGGTACGGCCATCAGCTATCTGGACAGCTTCGAAATCCAGGCCCTGCCGGGTGCGCCGACCTTTGACTATGCCGGTACATGGGGCACGGCCATCGAGGCCAATGCCGGTCAGGCCCACCCCGAATGGAAGGCGTCCACCAGCGTCACCTATTCGCGTGACAGCTGGAATGTCGGCCTGCGCTGGAGACACATGTCGGAGATGATGAACTCTGCCCGCGTCACGTCGCCCAACAGTACGACGCGCGGTGTGGATGCGTATGATGTCTTTGACCTGAATGCCCGTGTCGATCTGCCGTGGGAAACGTCTGTACGCTTTACCGTGACCAACCTGTTCAACGAGGCTCCGCCTCAGGTTGGCGATATTCGCGGCACCTATGATGCGCAGAACTATGACACCTTGGGCCGCTATTATTCGCTGGCGGTGACCAAGAAGTTCTGATCCGTTTCAGGCCGGAGACAGAGCGTTTCCGGCCTGTTTTCAGTGTTCCGGCGGCTTTAAGTCCGCCGTGAAAGTCTAGAGTATCCGTTTAGGGGGCGGTGCCATTCGCACCGCGGAGGAGGAAGTATGAAACTGAACCTGAAGAATAGCTGGGCCGTTGGTCTGGCGGCTGTGCTGATGGCTTCGGCCAGCGGTGCTGCGGCTCAGAACGTGTCCTATATCCATGCGGGCCGCGTGCTGGCCGATCCGGCCACCGGCCGCGTAACCGAGCGCCAGACCCTTGTGATCGAGGATGGCAAGGTCAAGGAAATCCGCGACGGTTTCGTGGGCGAAGGCAATGTGGTGGACCTGTCGGACAAGTTCGTCCTGCCGGGCTTTATCGACAGCCACGTCCATCTGGGTGGCCAGCAAGGTGATGGCGATCGCGCCACCCGCTTTACCAGCACCTCTGCCGACGCGGCCCTGCGCGGCGCACAATATGCCAAGATCACGCTGGAGGCCGGTTTCACCACGGTGGCCGATCTGGGCGGTAATGCCGACGCGGTTGTCGGCCTGCGTAATGCCGTGGCCCAAGGCCGTATTGTCGGCCCGCGCATTCTGGCCTCGGCCGGTACAGTGACCCCGCATGGCGGCCACGGCGATGCCAATGGCGTGCCGGAATCCATGGTGCCGCTGATGCGTACCACGGGCGTCTGCTCGGGTCCGGATGACTGCCGCCGTGCTGTGCGCGAGCGCGTGCGTTCGGGCGCTGATGTCATCAAGATCACGGCGACCGGCGGCGTTCTGTCCGATACCGGTGCGGGCCTGAACCAGCAGTTCTCGCAAGGTGAGCTGGAAGCCATTGTCGAGACCGCCCACTTCATGGGCCGTCGCGTCACCGCCCATGCCCACGGCACGGACGGTATCAACAGCTTCCTGCGCGCCGGTGGTGACTCGATCGAGCACGGCACCTTCCTCGACAATGAAGGCATCCGCATGCTGAAGGCCAATGGCGGCTATCTGGTCCCGACCTTGCTGGCCGGTGACTTTGTAGCCCGCGAAGCCCAGCGTCCGGGCACCTTCTTCACCGCCAACCAGCGCAAGAAGTCGCTGGAAGCCGGTCCGCTGATGCTGGACATGGCGCGCCGTGCCCACGCCGCCGGTGTGAAGATCGCATTTGGCACCGACAACGGCGTTGGCCCGCACGGCGAC
Source organism: Brevundimonas sp. (assembly GCF_036659295.1). Lineage (GTDB taxonomy): Bacteria > Pseudomonadota > Alphaproteobacteria > Caulobacterales > Caulobacteraceae > Brevundimonas. The sequence goes on from NZ_JAVXCU010000004.1 coordinate 27,917, forward strand.
AATGCCCGCGAGTTCGTGCTGCTGGTCCAAGCCGGTCTGACCCCGATCGAAGCCATCCGTACCGCCACCATCAACGCAGCCGACCACTTTGGTCTGCAAGACGAGATCGGCCGTATCACGGCGGGCTATAATGCCGACATCATCGCCGTTGACGGTGATCCGTTGCAGGACGTGGCCACCCTGCGTGACGTCAAATTCGTCATGCGCGCAGGCAATGTCTACAAGCAGTAGGTCGAAAGACTGACCGCTGAAAACGTGAAAGGCCGCTCCGCAAGGGGCGGCCTTTTTCGCGTGTGACTTTTGGCGTGCCGATGTGGAAAAAGGGCGCATCGCGGCGTGATTTGCGCTAGGGGGAGCGCCCCCCGATCAATGCCTGACCTGAAAGTCCGCCGCGTGACTGTTTCTTCTGCTGCCGCCCCCATCGCCACCTTAGGTATCGACTTTGGCACCACCAATACGGTGCTGGCGCTCAGCCTGCCGGGTCAGGACGCGCAGGTGGTGACGCTACAAGGCCCCGCCGCAGAGCTGTCGGGCTTCCGCTCGGCACTGGGTTTCCAGATGATCCCCGCCGCTGACGGATCGGCACCGGAGCGCATCATCTCGGCCGGACCGTGGGCGGTCGAAACCTATCTGGAAGACCCGCTGGATACGCGCTTCATCCAGTCGTTCAAGAATTTCGCCGCCAGTGCCGCCTTTAGCGAAACCGTCATCGACGGTCGCCGCTACAGGTTCGAGGACCTGCTGGCTGTGTTTATGCAGCAGGTGCGCCAGCATGCAGGCGAGGGGCTGGCCACTCTGCCGCCGCGCGTGATCGTCGGTCGCCCCGTCACCTTTGCGGGCGGTAATCCGAACGAGCCTCTGGCGCTGGAACGCTATCAGGCGGCCTTCACGCAGCTGGGCTTTGGCGATATCCGCTATGCCTATGAGCCGGTCGGGGCGGCCTTCTATTTTGCCCGCTCGCTGGAAAAGGCCGCGACCGTTCTGGTGGCCGACTTTGGCGGCGGTACCAGCGACTTTTCCATCATCCGTTTCGAGCCGACCCCCGAGGGCCTGCGCTCGACGCCACTGGGCCGCGCCGGTGTCGGCATTGCGGGCGATGCGTTCGACTATCGCATCATCGACAATCTGGTGTCGCCGGAACTGGGCAAGGGCACGACCTATACGGCCATGGGCAAGACCCTGCCGGTGCCGCAGCGTTACTTCACTGCCTTTGCCAAATGGGAGCAACTGGCCCTGCTGCGGGCCTCGCGCGACATGAAGGATATTCGCGGTCTGGTGCGTAATGCCGACGAGCCGGAAAAGATGGAACGTCTGGTCGAGGTTCTGGACGAGAACTACGGCTATGCCCTTTACCAGTCCGTCTCGGCCCTCAAGATCGCCCTGTCTTCACAGGACGAGACCCAGTTCGTGTTCGCACAGGGCGACGTCGATATCCGCCATAACGTCAGCCGTGACACCTTCGAGGGCTGGATCGCCCCCGAACTGGCCCAGATCGAAGGCGCAGTGGACCTTGCGCTGGAGCGGGCAGGGATGGCACCTGACGGTATTGACCGTGTGTTCCTGACCGGCGGCACATCCTTTGTACCTGCGGTGCGCCGCATGTTTGTGGACCGCTTTGGCGAGGAACGTATCGAAAGCGGCAGCGAGTTCGAATCCATCGCTTCCGGTCTGGCCCTGATCGGACAGGAAACCGATCTGGACATGTGGAGCGAGACGCAAGCCTAAAGGCGTCGGGCTGGGCGGATCGCAACAGGCAGAACGATTCAATCAATAGCCAAGGTAAGGCTTATCGGTCTAAGGCTCGTGGCATAGTTGTAACTGTGCCGAGTGCAGAAGAAGTTTTGATGTCTGTAGAAGAGTGGCCGCCCCTGAGCCGTGGTGTGGAGCGCGGAGCAATTATGTCCGCGCCTGTAACGCAAAAGGGGCTGTCGGGCCTGATGTCCCGTGCACTTCCGGCTCTGGCTTTGATCGTTGGGTGTCTGCTGGTGGCGCTCGCCTTCAGTCTTGTCTTGGGCGAGCAGGCTCTGGCCCTGACGCGCGAAGGGGGCGTGATCGAGACGCTCACCGTGCTTTTGTATGCGGGTGTGCTTGTCGTGGCGCTGGTCGTGCGGGCACGCGGAGAGGTCGCGGCCGGATTGATCGCGCTGGCGGCCTTGCTGATGGGCCTGCGCGAGCTTGATGCCCATAAGACCTTCACCACCTATGGCCTGTTCAAAACGCGGCTCTATGTCAGTCCGGATGTGCCGTTGACCGAAAAACTGCTGGCCGGACTTGCGGTTGCGATCCTGCTGACGCTGCTGGTGATGGCGATCCGCTCGGCATGGCGTTCGCGCTCGCTCCAGCAATCGGCGGCGTCGATCACCCTGCTGGCTGTGGGCGGGTTTGGCATCTTTCTCAAGGAAATGGATGGCCTGCCACGTCAGCTCAGAAAGATGGGTGTGGCGCTGCAAAATGACCTGATGGCGATTAGCAAAGCGGTCGAGGAAACAGGCGAACTGGGCCTGCCCTTATTGCTGGCCCTGGCGCTGTGGCAGTTGCGATCTGTCAACTGGCGGTAGAGAACGAATAAATATGCCCATTTAGCGAAGCCGTATTTGGTATTTGGGGTAGATTTTTGCGACGGTCTGTCCTAGTTGGACGGCAATGGTTGAGAAACTTGCATATGTGCGTATCGCCCTAGGGCGACTTATCGGCGGCCGCCGGGGTTAACGGCTGCCTCGGTGGCGACGTGTCTTCGCCGCACATCTCCCATTGAATATGCTTGATCAAGAGAGGCGCACCCCATGCTGCGCGACCCCTCGGTAAAATACCGTGCCTTCCCTCAAATCGACCTGCCAAACCGTCAGTGGCCGTCCAGAACTATCACCAAGGCACCGCGCTGGCTGTCCACGGACCTGCGTGACGGCAATCAGGCTCTGGCCGACCCCATGGACGCCGACAAGAAGCAGCGCTTCTTCGATATGCTGGTGAAGATCGGCGTGAAGGAGATCGAGGTCGGTTTCCCGTCTGCGGGCGCGACCGAGTTCGACTTCATCTCGGGTCTGGTGCGTCAGGATCGCATCCCCGACGATGTGATGGTGCAGGTGCTGACCCAGTCACGCCGCGACCTGATCCAGAAGTCATTCGAGGCCTTGGAGGGTGCGCGAACCGCCACGGTCCATCTGTATAATGCGGTATCCCCTGCATGGCGCGAGGTCGTGTTCAACATGGACCGCGCCGGCATCAAGGCACTGGCCATCGAGGGCGCGAAAATCCTGCGTGAAGAGGCCGAAAAGCGCCCCGACACGGACTGGCGCTTTGAATATTCGCCTGAAACCTTCTCGACCGCAGAACTGGATTTCAGCCTCGAGGTCTGCGAGGCGGTTCAGGATATTCTGGAGCCGACGGTTGAAAAGCCGATTATCTTCAACCTGCCGGCCACGGTCGAATGCTCGACCCCCAACATCTATGCCGATCAGATCGAATGGATGATCCGCAACCTGTCACGTCGTGAGGCGGCGATCATCTCGCTGCACCCGCATAATGACCGTGGCACGGGTGTCGCGGCGGCAGAGCTGGGTCTGATGGCCGGTGCCGACCGTATCGAGGGCTGTATCTTCGGCAATGGCGAGCGCACCGGTAATGTCGATCTGGTGACGCTGGCCCTGAATATGTACACCCAAGGCATCTCGCCGGAGCTGGACTTCTCCAACATGGAGGAGATCGTCAAGACGGTGGAGTACTGCAACCAGATCCCCGTCCATCCGCGCCATCCCTATGCGGGTGAGCTGGTCTTTACGGCCTTCTCAGGCTCGCACCAGGATGCGATCAAAAAGGGCTTCGAGGCGCAGGAAAAACGCAACGACCCGTTCTGGAACGTGCCCTATCTGCCGATCGATCCGGCCGATATCGGGGCCAGCTACGAAGCGGTCATCCGCGTGAACTCCCAGTCCGGCAAGGGCGGCATGGCGTGGGTGCTGCAACAGGACAAGGGTTTGAAGCTGCCCAAGGCCATGCAGGCCGATTTCAGTCGTGCCGTTCAGAAAAAAGCCGATGAGGTCAGCCGCGAACTGACCAGCGCCGATATCTGGGACACCTTCCAGAAAGCCTATCGTCTGGACGGTCCGCAGTATTTTGAACTGATGTCCTTCATGGAGCAGGGCCGCGCCAAGAGCGATGGCCAGCGCGTCTTTACCGGCGACGTCAAGATCGGCCACAAGGTGACGCCGATTTCGGGGCGCGGTAACGGTCTGATCTCGGCATTGCTGGACGGTATCCGCGAGGCCGGTGCGCCCGATTTCGAAATCATCGACTATCAGGAACACGCCATCGGAGCCGGCACCGACGCCCGCGCCGCCGCCTATGTGCAGTGCAAGACCAGAGACGGCCGCACCGTCTTCGGGGCCGGTATGGATAGCGATGTCGCCACCGCCTCTGCCCGCGCTGTTATCAGCGCCGCCAACAGTGTCGTCGCCTGATCGCGCTTTAAAATCCCCGCGACGGAAAGGGCCGGACCTGAAAGGGTTCGGCCTTTTTCTTTGGCTGAAATCATATGGAGTGTGGACCTCAGCCGGATTGCCCTCTTTCGTCATCCTCCGACAAGCCGCATAGCGGCGCAGATCGGGGGGGCAGCGGCACCGAAGGTGATCTATGGCCCAAACTCATGACTTCTGGCGCATCAGGCCGTTCTCGTCGTAAGTCAGGTTCAGGACCAAGGGGGATGTCTTGACATCATCGACTGTTAAGGCGCGCGCGGCGGGCACCAAATGGGCGTGGGGCAGCCTGCTTGTGGCTCTGCCGTTGGTGGCATGGACGGCGCTGGCGGTGCATTACCAACTGCGTCCGTTCGGCGTGTGGGTCTATGCCATACCGCTGGTGATGCTGGCGCTTCAGGTCTGGGTGTCCTTCATGGGGCGCGGGCGAGCATGGGCTGTGCTGGCCATCATAGTCGCGCTCGTCGCGCTGGGCTGGGCGCAGGTTCGCCCCTTACAAAACCGCGACTGGGCACCGGAGCTTTCGCGCGGTGTGGTGGCCGATATTCAAGGCTCGACCGTCCATCTGTCCAATGTGCGCGACTTCCGCTGGCACACCCGTGACGACGGCGATCCGCGCTGGATCGACCAGACGGTCAATCTGGACCAGCTCCAAACCGTGGACTTCATCAGCACCGTCTGGGCCAGCCCGCATATCGCCCACACCATGGTCAGCTTCGGCTTTGCCGACGGCCAGTATGTGGTGTTCTCGGCCGAAATCCGCCGTGAAAAGCACGAGAAATTTTCGGAGATTGGCGGCTTCTTCAAACAGTTCGAACTGGTTCTGATCGGGGCCACCGAAGAGGATATAGTCAAGCTGCGCACCCATGCGCGCGGCGAGGATGTCTCGATCTTCCCGCTGACCATGACGCCTGAACAGAAGAAGGCGCTGTTCCTGTCCTATGTCGGGCTCGGCAATGAGCTGGCGGTCAAGCCACGCTTTTACCAGACCATCACCACCAACTGTACGACCGTCATCTGGCGGCTGGCCCGAACGGTGGAAAAGCGTCTGCCGATGGACTGGCGCATCCTGCTGTCAGGCCACACGCAGGATTATCTGTACGACCTCGGCGTCATCAAAAATGACCGTCCGCTGCCCGACATCAAGGCTAAGGCCCACGTGACCGAAAAGGCCCGCAGCCTTGCGCCGGATGCGCCCTATTCCCAAAGCATCCGCCAAGACCTGACATAGATATTCAGGTGCTTTGGGGCGGGTTTTTCGCACGCATATTATCGATAATGGGCGAAAGAACTTTGACAGTCGGGCGGCTCTGAAGCATGGGGCAGGGAGTGTTAAATCGAAATGCCCCGGATTATCGATAATGCGAGAACCCACATTGGCCGAACGTGTCGCCGACACATTGGCCCAACGGATCATTATCGGGGATTTGAAGCCGGGCACCCGCCTGCGTCAGGAACTATACGCGCACGAGTTCAATACGAGTCATGTGCCGATACGCGAGGCCTTCCTGCGTCTGGAAACCCGCAAGCTGGTGGTCAGCGAACCAAGGCGCGGCGTGCGTGTGGCTCCGATCTCCAGCGGTGACGACAGGGAGATTGCCCGTATGCGCGGCGCTCTGGAAGTGATGGGGCTGCGAACCCTTTCGGGCAAGCTGACCGCACGCCAGTTGGGCAAGGTTCGCGAGGCACTGTTGGCGGGCGAGGCCGCGACGGATCTGGTGTCGTGGGAAGCATCCAACCGCGCCTTCCATGTGGCGCTGGCCGAGCTGTCGCTGATGCCGCGTCTGGTCGAGGTGGTGCGCGACCTGAATATCGCCTTCTCGCGCAACGTCTTGCAAAACAGCGACAAGGACAGCTGGAAGCCCGCCTTTAACAACGACCACCACCGCATATACGAATGCCTCGTGGCGGCAGATTACGCCATGGCCGCATCCTTGCTCGAAGGCCATATCTGGCACCATGAGCGCGTGAACAAACGCTGAGATCCAAGGGCCTGAACAGGTGCTCTGCTACTATGGCCGGACTTGCGAGCCACCCCGAAGGGTGAAACAAGCGCAGATAGAATTCCGGTACAATAATACGTAGTGACATGACCTTTTCAGCCCCCGCCGCCGCACCCGTTTCTGTCGCAGAACGCCACGCCCGCATTCGCACACTGGCGAACCGTCTGAAGGCCGAAGGGCTGGCGGCCATGCTGCTGGGGCCGACCAATTCGCTGCGTTACTATACGGGGCTGGACTGGCACCCTTCCGAGCGTCTGACCGGGGCTCTGGTCCATGCGGACGGGCGTGTGCAATATGTTTGCCCCCGTTTCGAGCTGGACAAGATCACCGCGGTGACAGGCAATGACTATGCCGTCGCGGGTGACATCCTGACTTGGGAAGAAGAAGACAGCCCCTATGCGCTGGTCGCGGGCGCGCTCGCTGCCGATGCGCGTCTGGCGGTTGATGACCAGTCGGCGGCCTTTATCTGGCTGGGCCTGTCGCGGGCTCTGGGCCATGCGCGTCTGGAAGACGGCGGCCCGTTGATCGTGGCCCAGCGCAGCATCAAATCGGACACCGAGATTGCCCTTCTGGTTCGCGCCAAGGCGATCACGCTGGAAGTGCTGCGCCGCACCCGCCACTGGTTGCAGGAAGGCGTACTGACCTCCGAGGTCAAACGCTTCGTCGATGCCGAACATCGCAAACTGGGCGGCGAGGGCGGCTCTTGGTTCTGCCTCGTCTCGTTTGGCGACGACACCTGCCTGCCGCATGGCGGCGAGGGCGATCGTGCGCTGAAAGTTGACGATGTGGTGCTGATCGATACCGGCACCCTTATCGACGGCTATCACTCCGACATCACCCGTACCTTTGTGTTCGGAAAACCCAGCGACGAGTTCCGCCGCGTGTGGGAACACGAGAAAAAAGCACAGGCTCTGGCCTTTGACGCGGCCCGTATCGGTGCCGAGTGCCAGAGCGTCGATGCCGCCGCCCGCGATTATCTGACCGGTCTGGGCTATGGCCCCGACTATATCCTGCCGGGCCTGCCGCACCGCACCGGCCACGGTGTCGGTCTGGACATCCACGAAGCCCCCAATCTGGTGCGCGGCGACACCACGCCGCTACAGGCCGGTATGTGCTTCTCGAACGAACCTATGCTGGTCATTCCCGGCCAGTTCGGCGTGCGTCTGGAAGACCATTTCTACATGAGCGAAACCGGTCCCGTCTGGTTCACCGAACCCTCCCACAGCCTCGACGACCCCTTCGGCGAAAACGCCTGATCCTCTCAACCGGTTGCCCCCGACGACATACCGACCTGTTCCCAAAGAACAGCCGTCGGGGGCTCCACACTAGGCTTGAGGATTAGGAACGGCACTTGCTGATGCAGAGTGCAGCGAGGCCATGATCGCGTCGTGAATGCAGGTGGAGCAAAGCATTAGGGGGGGGCTGCCTTCCTCCTTTTCACCCACCTTTTGTGGCGCGACCACACCCGAATGCGGGTGAAAACACGCACACGAAAATCCTGTCTAGCATAAGGGCTGCGGGGTTTTCAGGGAACAGCTATGATCTGGGACGAACAGGCTCGTGGCGGACAGAGAGGCTGCCGTACCCCTGTCCTAGAGTGTCTGGCTCTGTGCTTTAATGGCATTGATTTTAAAGCAAATTTCAATTTATCCGTACCAGCGTGTCCTAAATCGTCCCCTGTAATCTTGGCTCAAAGTAGGTACTGAAGTAGGTACTGAAAGGCGGGCCATGCTTTCGGCTCTTGCCTTTAAGGGACCGAATATGGCGCGTGCGATTAACAAGCTGTCTGCCCGCGAGGTGGCGACGCTGAAGGCAGTAGGGCGCTATAGCGACGGCGGCGGGCTGTATCTGGTCATTGCGAAGGATGGCGGGCGCAAATGGGTGTTCCGGTTTACTTTGCGCGGGCGCTCGACGGATATGGGCTTGGGGGCGGTCCTGAATGTGCCGTTGGCAAAGGCACGACAAAGGGCGGCTGAAGCCCGCGCCCTATTGGCGGACGGCAAAAACCCTATCTCTGAAAGGCGCGCGCAAAATGCCGTTCCTTCATTTGGGGAGATGGCTGACAGGGTAGTCGCTGATATGGCTCCGCAATGGCGTAACGAAAAGCACGCGGCTCAATGGCAAGCGACGCTAGAGCGGGATGCGGCCAAGCTGCGGCCTGTCCTTGTGAGTGAGGTCCAGACGGCGGACGTTTTAAGGGTGCTAAAGCCTATTTGGCTGGAGAAGCCGGAAACAGCTTCGCGCGTTCGTGGCCGTATTGAGCGGGTTTTGGATGCGGCCAAGGCCAAGGGATACCGTACAGGCGAGAATCCGGCTCGCTGGCGTGGTCATTTGGATCATCTGTTACCCAAGCGCCAGAAGCTAACGCGGGGGCACCATGCGGCCATGACCTTTGAAAAGGTGCCTGACTTCATCGCAGACTTGCGGACACGCGATGCGGTGGCGGCTATGGCCTTGGAATTCACCATTCTGACCGCTGCCCGCTCTGGCGAGGTGCGTGGCGCTACATGGGGCGAGATTGACCTAGAGGCGAAGGTTTGGACGGTTCCGGCTGTTCGTATGAAGGCAGGGCGTGACCACCGTGTGCCGCTGACTGACAGGGCCGTGCAGATATTGAAACAAGCGGCTCCCCTATCGACAGGCGAGGCGGGGGCGGTGGTGTTTCCGGGGGTGCAATCTGGAAAGGCTTTGTCGGATGCGGCCTTTAGCGCCCTGCTGAAGCGTATGGGCTATGCGGCGGGCGAGATAACCCCGCATGGCTTCCGTTCAAGCTTCAGGGACTGGGCAGGCGAGGTTTCATCATTCCCGCGTGAGTTGGCGGAGGCGGCTTTGGCTCATGTGGTCGGAGATGAAACTGAAAGGGCCTATCGACGCGGTGACGCGCTAGAGAAACGTCGGGCGATGATGGAAGCGTGGGGCAGGTACTGCGAGCCTGAGAAAGCCGAATCTGTTGTGGTGCGGTTGAGATGATTTGTTGGGCGTTCTGGACGATTCGAGGGGTCAATCTTGCCCAAAAGAGGTATAGCTAAGCTTATGGTCAAGCATTTGTAAACGCTGCCATAAATCTATTATACAAGCAGAACGTATGAAGAACTCTCTGCTTTTCAAATGCTTGCGTTTTGCAACCAAAATAAGTGCAAATCCGCATCGCGAGAGGGCTTTTACATAATGGTCAAGGCTATATTGTACGGGGGTGTCCAGAAGAACGTGGATGCACATCTTCAATGAGCCAATGAAAGCTTAACCTTGAATACGAACCCAACGTACGAAAACAACTGTATGGGCAGCCCTGTGCTTAAGCCTGCGGCTTTGCGCGTGGATGATGCTGCTAAGTATGCAGGAATATCTCGCTCTAAGCTTTATGCCCTTATCAAGAGCGGCGAAGTAGCATCGCTTTTAGTGGGTGGCCGTCGCCTTCTGCGTCGTGAAACTTTGGAAACGTACTTGCTGACGCAAGAGCAGCGTTCGACGGAGGCTTGAAGATGAAGCCTCAAAACGGACCCGAAAACGAGAAGGGCCTCACCACCGCTGCAACGGTGAATGAGGCCCAATTGATTGCTTTCCTTGGTGGCAAGCATCCTTCCCCTAACATGCTGGCACACCCAGTAAAGCCATTTTTGATAATTCGCCTTGGCGGGTTTGACGTGGTGATTAAAGGGCGCGCGGCTCAAACACTGGCCCTGCTAATCCAGAAAGGGCCTGCGGGCTTCACGTCTGGCGAGGCTTCGCCTTTGGGCTGGGCGCGGCGCACATCGGCTTACATCAAACAGTTGCGAGACTTGGGCATACAAATCCTGACCCAGTTCGAGCGCGCGGGTGATGCCCTTGTGGGGCGTTACATCCTTGTGAGTCCGGTAGTGGTGATAAAGGAGGGGGCGAAATGAGCCTGCCTCCTAAATTGCCGCCGCGCGCGCGCGCGCGTACTGCACCCGAAACTATGCGGCAGGGAGGCAAGCTTGCCATCGCGCGCGCGAGTGATGATGCGACAAAGCGCGCGTGCGCGCGTGAAGGGTTTCCCCTAAGTGCCTATGTGGTGCCCTTGGCTGATGCGGGTGAGTGTCGTTTGACCCTTTCGGCCAACGGGCAGGCGTTCAGTGTCGATATACGGCAGTTGGGCGGTGGTGGTGCTTCTCTGGCGCATGGATTGCCCCGCAAGGGCGTTACCTTGCCTGTAGAGGCTCTTCCTGACTTGGCTAAGGCCGCGACCCAGATGGCGCTTCAGGCGGCCTCTATGGGCTTGCTAGACGGCAAGGCGGGCTAGGGCGGCGCAAGTCGGTTGTAAGTGGTGCGGAGGCTCTGGGCAGACTGGGGCCTCCGCATTGCGTTTACGGGCTGTCTGTCCGTGTTTCTGAAAGCAATGAAGAGGGCTGTTAACGCGCGATGCAAATGGCTGTGATGCCTGTCCCGTCAGTCGTTAGTGCCTTTGAGGGCTTGGGGTCTAACTTATCAATGTTCACAATCCACCACCGTCCCAAAGCATCCCGCTTTGAAACCTGCGGGAAATTCGGGTTTTTGGGAGGGCGTTTTGAGTCTGAAATACCGAATAGCCCTTTGAATTCCCTTGGAAATGGGGATTTGCGGCCATGAGCGATAATTCGCCGCGCATATATATAGGTGCGGGCTTATACGCTCCTTCCGGCAGAGGGGGAGGTAGAAACAGGGCAAATCGTATCACTGACGGGCTGTCAGAAAGCCAAGTTGCAGGGTTGATAGAGGCGACGCATTTCGCGGTTGCCGTGGGTATGCCCTTTAACCGCTTCACCACTATTCACTGGGGCGCGGCAGGTGTCAGTGAGCCTATGGTGGCGACCTCGCTGCTGCTGAAGGGCATGGGTGAGGCGGTCAGGCGGTCAGGTAGCGAGTTTGCCTGTATTTGGGCGCGCGAGAATGGAGACGGCAAAGGAGAGCATTTGCATATTCTTTGGCATGGCCCTGCTGATTTCCCTGCGCTGCGCTCTGAATTTTCCCGCACGTTAAAGGCGTGTGGCGCGGCAAGGCTTAAAGGGGTGCGTGAAACGCTGAGTATCGCTCGCCATTTGTTAGCGGCTTCTAACGGTAGTGCAGTGTACCAGATCAATCTGGATGGTGTTCTGGATTATGTTTTGAAGGGCGCGGATAAAATCGCGCGAGCAACGCATGGTGTTAAGCGCGAAGAATTCGGAGGGCGCGTCGTTGGCAAGCGGTGTGGAACGACGAACAATATAGGCCGCGAGGCGAGGCGGCGTTATGGGCTATCAGGCGGGCAAGGGGCCGATAAAGCGGGCTGAAATAGGCGCGGGCCATTGAATGGCGCGACAGGCAAAGTGGGTACTGAAAAGGGTACTCACTGAAATGTTTGATAAATAATCAAACAAATTCAATCATTTATAATGGAAGTGTGGCGGACAGAGAGGGATTCGAACCCTCGGTACGCTTTCACGTACACACGCTTTCCAAGCGTGCGCGATCGACCACTCCGCCACCTGTCCGTTCCACGAGCTTGTCGTGCGCCCGCTGGATGGTCTATCCGGCGGAGGCGTGGCTGATAGAACAGCATGAGCCTCTCGGCAAGGGATGTATGTGTTCCTATATGGGTTTATGTTGAATTTAGTCCCGTTTTTGCGAGAATTTATCGATGTTGACCAAAAAGACCGACGAGCTAGTGACCGCAGAGACGGCTTTGCCGGGGCGCGACACGCCTTTGCAGACGGATGAAACGCATTTTGTGCTCGCAAATGCCCTGAAAGGTCCGCATCCGCAGGGATTCGAATCGGCCATCTTTGGCATGGGCTGTTTTTGGGGTGTGGAGCGCGTGTTCTGGCAGTTGCCGGGCGTGTGGGTGACTTCGGCCGGTTATGCGGGCGGGTTCACGCCCAACCCGACCTATGAAGAGGTCTGCTCGGGCCGCACCGGCCATAACGAGGTGGTGCAGGTGGTGTTTGATCCCGCCAAGATCACCTATGGCGAACTGTTGAAGGTGTTCTGGGAAAACCATGACCCGACGCAGGGCATGCGTCAGGGCAATGATATCGGCACCCAGTACCGCTCGGCTATCTATTATGCCGACGAGGCCCAGCGTGACGCTGCGCTGGCGTCCAAGGCGGCCTATCAGGCGGCACTGAATGAATCGGGCCGTGGCGAGATCACCACCGAGATTCTGGAAGCGCCCGCCTATTATTATGCCGAGGACTATCATCAGGGCTATCTGGCCAAGAACCCTGCCGGTTATTGCGGCATTGGCGGCACCGGCGTGGTTTGCCCGATCGGCCTCGGCGTTCAGGTGCAGGCCTAATGCAACACGGACAGGTCGAAACCTTTTGTCTGTCGCTAAAAGGGGTGAGCGTTGAGCGTCCCTTTGGTCCCGACAGCCAGACCTTCAAGGTCGGCGGCAAGATATTCGCTATACTTGGCGACGATGGCGGCCTGTCCATCAAGCTGTCCGAAGTGGCCTATGAGGCGCTAACGGAACTGGGCGTCATGCGCCGTGCGCCCTACCTGCCGCGCGGGGGGTGGGCCTATAGCGAGGCGGTGGCGGGCTGGGACGATCAGGAACTATCGGACCTGATCGCCCGCTCGCACGAACTGGTGGCGGCGGGCCTGACGAAAAAGGCCCGTCTGGAGCTAGGCCTCTAGGCGCTTTGGCGCGAACGCAGCCACAGATAGGCGATGCCCAAAGGCGCGATGAAGATCGAGAAGCACCACAGCGCATAGTTCACGACCAGCTTGAGCGGCAGCACAAAGATGATGGGCAGGTAGAACACATTACCGCCCATCATCACGCGCTTGATCTCGTCCCAGACCAGCTTGGAAAACGGGAACAGCAACGCCCCGATCCCAAACACCAGCAGGGTCGCAATCTTGTCCCCCGTCAACGGCTGGCCCTTGGCCATATAGCTGACGAACCAGACCATAAACGCCATGAAGGCTGCGCTGATCACATAGGCGCGGATGAGGTAGGTCGGCTGTAACGCGCCGAAAATACGCTTTAAAAACATAACTGTCCGAGGGTCTGGCTGGGCTGTGGCCCTGTCTTAGCGACAGGCGGCCAGGAAGTCTTGCCCTTGCGTCTTGGTGGCGGTTTGGGGCGACAGGCCGGCCCAGCTGCCTTCATGGGCAATGACCAGCCATCCCAGCTTGGCAAAACTGAGCAGCACAGGATCGCTGGGCGTGGTCTGGGCGTGCAGCAGATAGCCGTCGAACATTTCCGCTGCTTCCTGACGGGCCCCATAGGTCTGGCTGGCCTCGCTGGTGCCAAGGGTAATGGTCTTGAGCTTGGCGTCGAGGCTGGGGGTCGTCATCTGGATTTGGCCCGATCCGGGGCGGCAGCTGAGACCAAACGGGATGTCGTCCGAATTGGCCACGCCATAGGCCAGTTGCACCGTCTGCGGCTGGCGTTCGAAATGCCAGTCATAGTCATCCTGCGGGGCAGGGGCGGCTGCGGGCAGGGCCATGTTCGGGGCCGTGGTCGATGGCAGGCTGGCACAGGCGGCTAGCAGGACCAGACCGGCACAGGCCCCCAATGCGGGTAGGCGATGGGCAGGCAGGCGAGGAACAGCAAAAATCTGGCGCATCATAATGAAAATACTCATTTGAAAAGGGTTATGGCGGGTTGTCATGCCCGCATCTCTATCCGGCACAGGCGCGGGCAAAACGGCGCAGCAGAGGCAGGTGCTGTGGCCCGACGCTAACGGTCTTGACCTGTTCCTCGCGCGAGAATTTCATCTCGCCATTGTTCACAAAGGCCATGAATACCGGATGGTCGGCGGGCAGGGATGTGGACAGGCGCAAACGCACGGTCTGCATTTCGCCCGTGGCCGTGTGCGGGCCAGAACGCAAGATCACCGGACCATTGCCCAGATCAGCCGCATCATACAGCGACAAGCGCACCTGCCCGCTGCGGGGTTCGCATTCCAGCGTGGTTTTTAACTGTGGCGTGTCGGGGATTTCCTGCGCCAGCACGACAGGCTCGCCATCGGCATACAGGGTCCAGACCCATGGCGCGCCGACTGTAACGGTCGCGGGTCTGGCATCCTGTCGTGCGGGGGAAGGGGGGTTCTGGGCATGTGCCGCAGAGGCGAGGCCCAATATCAACAGGCCCGGCATCAATGGGCCCGCCATCATATTCAGGACGGTGACAGGTTTGCGCTGTCGGTGTCCCGTTTGTCGTCTCCGGTCGTGCGTCATGCTCGCTCCGTTTGACTGTGCAAGAGGCTGATCCTGACGCATCAGCGGCCTGTTTGGCAACTATGGCCGCTCAAGGGCGGGGGTGAAACGCGGGTGCGGCAAAAAATGCCGGTATCTTTCAGGCACGACAAAGGGCGGCAAGTTTGACCTGGCTTGCCGCCACAGATGCCGATTTTTGCCGCGCCGGAGGGCGCGCAGCCGATCAGAACGGGCTGAAACGCTCCACCAGTGACTGGGCCGCAGGCGTGGACTGCATGCGGCTGATATCGCCCCGGCCAGCATACGAGATGCGCGCCTCGGCGATCTGGGTGTGGGCAATGGTATTGGCGCTGGAAATATCCTCGGGGCGGACGATGCCTGCGACGGTCAGTTCGCGCACCTCGCGGTTGGTGCGAACCTCCTGTCGGCCCTGAATGACAAGGTTTCCATTGGGCATGACGGCGGTGATGATGGCCGCCACCGTCAGATTGACGCGCTCGGAACGGTTCACACTGCCCGACCCATTGGCCGAAACCTCGCCCTCGGTGCCGATCATATTGGCTGGATCAAAGCCACCGGGAAACAGTTTGCCAAGGCTGCTTTCGAAGCCGAAGAAGTTGCTGACCCCGCCAGAGGCGCTGTTGGTGCGCTGGCGATTGGTGGTGTTCTGGGTCTGGGCGCGGTCATTGATGTCGATATTGACGGTCAGGATGTCGCCGACACGACGCGCGCGCTGGTCACCAAAGAAGGAGCGCGCCCCTGTGCGCCACAGGCTGTTGGCGCTGGCGGGGGTGGGTTCCGGCAGATAGGCCTGCTGGGCAGGAACCAGTGCCGACGGATAGACCATCGGGGCCAGTTCGGGGCCTTTGACAGCCTCTAAAGCGGTCGAGCAGGCAGCGAGAGGCAGGCAGGCGGCGGCGAGGATCAGAATCTTGCGCATGGTCATCACGTCTTTCTGGCTCAGCGAGCGGCGTACTGGTTGGAACGTGTGGACGGCGACCGCATCATACGGGCGGCCGGTCCGGCAATGGCGCGGCCGGGGGCCACGGCCACGGCCTCGATGGTGCGGTTGGATTGCAGGTTCAGGATGCTGACCGTATCGCCCATGGTGGCGTTGCGCTGGGCGCGGCCGGTGATGGTCAGCTCAATGCCGTTGTCCTGATAAAGGACCTCGACCATGTCGTTGCGGGCAATCACCTGCGGGGAGGCCAGATCGCGGGCATTGACCGCCTGACCGGCGCGCAAGGGGCGACGGGCCGACAGACCGATAATCTCGGCGGCATCCTGTGGGCCGGATACAGGGGCCAGATGCGCCTGAACCTGTGTCCACATCACGTCTTCGGGCTGAACGACCTCGCCCGCAGACAGGCTGCGGGTAAAGGTCAGGGCCTCGACCATGGCACCGGCGCGGGCAGGCGCGGACGCCATTGCCGACTGTACAGCTAAGGGGGCACCCTCGCGCACGATAATGCGGCGGATACCTGCGGTATTGGCCCAGTCCAGTCCGGCGCGGCGGGCGGCAATCTGCACCTGTGCGGCATCCAGAACGGCGCTGGGTCCGGAACGGCGACCGACCACGATATTGGCGGCGGTACCGGCACCCTCGAACAGATCGCCAAGCGTGATCTGGCCGTCCGCATCGGTGGGCGAGGGGATCAGATTGACGGCACGGGTCTGGGCCTGCGCGTCCATGGCAAAGGCCGAGACGGCAAGGGCGCTGGCCCCCATCAGGATCGTGACCGTTTTCAATAGGCGTTTCATGGTTGCGCGCCTTTACCTAGTTCTTCAGCTGGGCCGAGACCGACAGCATTTCATCGGCGGTGGTGATGACCTTGGAGTTCATCTCGTAGGCCCGCTGGGCCACGATCAGCGAGGTGATTTCCGATACGGAATCCACGTTCGAGGCCTCGGTATAGCGGTGCAACAGGTGGCCGAAACCGACCTCGTCGGGGATGCCGACATTGGGTGCGCCCGATGCTGCGGTTTCCAGCAACAGGTTGTCGCCGATGGCTTCGAGGCCCGCTTCGTTCATGAAGCTGGCGATTTCCAGCTGGCCGACGATCTGCGGTTCCGGTTCGCCATCCAATGCCACCTGCACCTGACCCGAACGCGAGATGGCGATATCGACCGTATTCTCGGGAATGGTGATGGCAGGCTCGACCAGATAGCCGTCCTTGGACACCAGCTGGCCCTCGGCATTGACCGAGAAGTTGCCCGCGCGGGTATAGGCGGTTTCACCGGACGGCAGGGTGATCTGGAAATAGCCCTTGCCGTTGATGGCGATGTCGTAATCGTTGCCGCTCTGGGTGGGCGAGCCTTGGGCCGTGATGCGATAAACCGCACCGGCTTTTACGCCCATACCGATCTGGACGCCGGTGGGAACGACCGTGCCCTGCGTCGAGGACTGTGCGCCCATACGCTCGACATTCTGGTACAGAAGGTCCTGAAACTCGGCGCGTTGGCGCTTGTAGCCAACGGTATTCATGTTGGCGATGTTGTTCGAGATGACCTCGACGTTCAACTGCTGGGCGGCCATGCCCGAGGCGGCGGTACGAAGTGCGCGCATTGCTCAGACCTTCCTTAGGAAACCTTGCCCAGTCGCTCGACGGCGCGGCGGCTGAGGTCGTTGGTGTTTTCGATCATACGGGTCACGCTTTCATAAGCGCGGTTGATCTCGACCAGATTGGTGATCTCGATCAGGGTGTTAACGTTGGAGCCTTCCAGCATGCCCTGACGCACGCGGGCGTCTGCGGCCTCGATGGGCTGCAGGTTGGAGATGTTGCGGTAGAGGTTGTCACCGCCCTTTTCCAACACCGACAGGTCCCCGAAACGCACCACGCTCAGGCGGCCGACAATCTCGCCTTCCTGCGTGATGGTGCCGTCCTGTGCGACCGTGATCGGGCCAAGTTCCGGATTGACGATCAGCTCGCCCGCATCCGTCTGGACGGGCAGGCCGTCCTGCGTGGTCATGCGGCCTTCGGCGTCCATGGTGAACGAGCCGTCGCGGGTATAGGCGGGGCCATTGGCGGTGGTGATGGTGAAGAACGTGCCTTCGCCCTCGATACCGAAATCCAGATCGCGGCCCGTCTGCTTCAGAGCGGCCTGACCGAAATCGCGACCGACACCCTTGTCCAGCACGAAGCTGGCCGAGGGGCGCACGGCGTGGTTGCGGGCCCGCTGACCGATCTCGGTGCCGACCAGCATCTGCTCGACCTTGAAACCGGTCGTGTCGGAATTGGCGATGTTGTTGGCCACGATGTCGAGTTCGCGGCGCAGCGTCATCTGGCGGGACAATCCGATATAGGCGGCGTTTTCCAAAGCATGGGCTCCTTCGCCTTTCGTATTCGCAACAGTCGTGCCAAATGACCAAACTCAATGATTTCAGTGTTTTAGGTTTTTGGAGCCAAAACCGCCCGGCAGGATTTGCCTCATGGTTAATGGCTTGTTAACCAAAATGGCCCCACACAGCTGTGCTGTAGGTTGGGGTCGTTCCGCATGCTGAAACTGAAGCTGGGCAAGAAGAAGGACGAGAACGCCGTTCCGGCCGTGGTCGAAGGCGAGACCGCGCAGGACGTCGACGCGTCCGAAGCTCCGGCGAAAAAGAAGCCGCCCATGCTGGTCATCATTATTGGTGCCGCTGTGCTGGTGGCTGCCATCGGTGGCGGCGCGGCCTTTATGCTGATGAAGCCCAAAAGCCCCGAAGCCGAACAACCGGCAGACGCGCACGCGGCCAAAAAAGACGACAAAAAAGCAGACGCCCACGGCAAGGAAGGCGAAGCCCCCGCAGGTGATGTGGCGGGCACGATCGCCGCCGGTCCTGACGGTGTGACCTTCTACACGCTGCCCGACCTGATCGTGAACATCCAGTCACCGGAAGGGCGCACGACCTATCTCAAGCTCAAGCTGACGCTGGAGGTGAAGGACGCAGCTGTGGCCTCGCGCCTGCAGGCCGAGGCGCCGCGCCTGAACGACATGCTGCAAAGCTTCCTGCGTGAACTGCGCCCCGATGATCTGGCAGGCTCCGCCGGTTCGTACCAGTTACGGGCCGAGCTGCTGCGCCGCATCAATCTGGTGGCGGCACCGGGCAAGGTGGATGCGGTCCTGATCGAAGAAATGCTGGTGCAATAGCCATGAGCGATACGTTCGGCACAGTGGATGAAGACCCGTTCGGCAGCGATGCCGGAATGTCCGAACGCGTCCTCAACCAGGACGAGATCGACAGCCTGCTGGGCTTCGACATGGATGACGGCTCGGGCGACGAGCGCAGCGGCATCCGTGCGATCATCAACTCGGCGCTGGTGTCCTATGAACGCCTGCCGATGCTGGAAATCGTCTTTGACCGCCTTGTGCGCTTGATGACGACCAGCCTGCGCAACTTCACATCCGATAACGTCGAAGTCTCGCTGGACACCATTTCATCGATCCGCTTCGGCGACTATCTGAACTCTATCCCGCTGCCCGCCATCCTTGCGGTGTTCCGTGCCGAGGAGCTGGATAATTACGGTCTGCTGACGGTCGACAGTAACCTGATCTATTCGATCGTGGACGTTCTGCTGGGGGGCCGTCGTGGCACGGCGGCGCTGCGGATCGAGGGACGCCCCTATACGACCATCGAGCGCGCACTGGTGCAGCGCATGGTCGAGGTGATCCTCAACGATGCGCGTCAGGCCTTCGAGCCGCTGACGCCGGTACATTTCAATCTGGACCGTCTGGAAACCAATCCGCGCTTTGCCGCGATTGCACGCCCGGCCAATGCGGCCATTCTGGTCAAGCTGCGCATCGACATGGAAGACCGTGGCGGTCGCGTCGAGCTTTTGCTGCCTTACTCGACCCTCGAACCGATCCGCAAAATGCTGCTGCAGCAGTTCATGGGCGAGAAGTTCGGGCGCGACAATATCTGGGAAGGCCACCTGGCCACCGAGCTTTGGACCACCGACACAGAGGTGCGCTGCGTTCTGGATGAGCAGCAGATCGCGCTGTCCAAGGTATTGGATCTCAAGGTCGGCGACACCCTGATGCTGAACGCCACGCCGGAATCCGATGTCACGGTCAAGGCGGGTACAGTCAATCTGACGGTCGGCAAGATGGGCCGTCGCGGACAACACGTTGCGGTGCGCGTCGAAGCACCGATTTCAACTGAGGCGGCCATGCGCATCGCCGGGAGGCAGAACTGGTGACGGGTGTAATTCTGGACGGCACGCTGATGGTGCTGCTGATCGCGGCCATCGCTTATGGTGTGAAACTGGAGCGCAAGCTGAAAGCCTTGCGTGAAGGCCAACTGGCCTTTGCCGGTGCGGTCAAGGAACTGAACAATGCAGCCGGTCGTGCCGAACAGGCGCTGGCGACATTGCGGGCTTCTGGAGCCGAAACCGATCTGCTGCATGACCGCATTCTCAAGGCGCGTCAGGTCAAGCAGGAACTCGAAGCGCTGATTATCCGCGCCCCCAAGGTTGAAGCCCAAAAGGCTGCGGCCGCCGCTGTGGCCCGTCCGGCGGCCGAAGAAGAGCCGCTTGAACTGGTCTCGACCATGGCCCTGATCAATGACGAGAACGAGCGCGCGCGCCGCATGGCCGGTCTGATGCAGCGTATCGAAACCGCCAGTGCCGCCGTGCCGCCGCCCGCTCCGAAAGCCGCAGCGCCCAAGGAAAGCGGCCTGACCGGCATGTTGCAGGCCCTGGCCGCTAACCAAGCTGCTCAACAGTCCCTCAACCTTGCCCGTCGTAGTCTCGACGAGGATTTGTTTGCGGTATAAATTTAACCCTCTCAAGCCGAATGGCTTGAGAGGGTACCCCTAACGCCTGTCACGCGGTGACAGGCTACTTGAGGGGATTTCTTCTCCAGCGGTCAGCATGCGGTGCTAGGTTGTTTTTGGGGGAGGCTTGATAGCCTTCGTCCGACACGGATTGTCGGGTTGCTTGAGGTGCTAAGCTCAAGCGAGTAAGCGTCACTTTCTTCGTCCTCTGTTTCGGTCATTGCCATGAGCAAGCTGCCCCGCCTTCTGCCCCTGATTGCCATCGCCATTGGCGGTGTCGTCGCCGTGCGCGCGGCGGGTGTGGCACCGGACCTGTTCAGTGGCGCGGCAGCATGGGCACAGGAAGGCGCACCGGCGGCGGCCGACAGCGCCACCGAAACTGCCGCCACAACCTCAGCCCCGCCCGCTGTCTGCGCTCTGACACCGGAACAGCTGGCCCAGCAGGCCGGTATCTCGCCAGCCGAACTGCGGATCATCCAGTCCCTGTCCAAGCGCCGCGAAGCGCTGGATGCGCGTGACGCCGATTTCGCCACCACCCTGCCGCTGATGGTGGCGGCCGAACAAAAACTGGACGCCAAGCTCAAGGCGCTGGAAGCCCTCAAGGGCGAGATCAGCGGCCTGATGGGGCAGGTGGACGAGCAGGAAAAAGCCGAGAACGACCGTCTGGTCGCCGTTTATTCGGCCATGCGCCCGCGCGAGGCCGCAGCCGTGTTTGTGTCTTTGAACGATTCCGTGCGCCTGCCGGTGGCACAGGCCATGCGCCCGCGCACACTGGCCGCCATCATGGCCCAGATGCCGCCTGCCGCCGCCCGCGAACTGACCGAGAAAATGGCCAAGCGTTTTGAAACCAAGCCGCTGGTCGAACGGGCCTCGGCAGCGGCGGGTGAGCCTGTCCGTCCGGCCACGCCTGCTGCGGCCCCTGCTACCCCTGCTGCGGCTGCCCCCGCACCGGCGGCCTGATCTGTTGGCATAAGCCTCGACAGCGGCTATTCAGCGCCATCATTTTTTCCAAGCTTCCCCAAGGATGCCCGTTATGTCCGACGTCATGCCCGACCGCCTGTCGGTTGATCCCGACAGCCCGTACCACAATGCCGAACTGCTGATGAAAGGCATCGGCATTCGCTTCAAGGGCGAAGAAAAGACCAATGTCGAGGAATACTGCGTTTCCGAAGGCTGGGTGCGTCTGGCGATCGGCAACCGCGTTGACCGTCGTGGCAAGGCCCTGACCATCAAGCTGCAAGGCGAAGTCGAGCCTTTCCTCAAGGGCGAGTAATTCGCACGAAAAACTCTTGGCGGGCTGAGGAATTGTGACTTCCTGTCGCACCCTCGGCCCGCTAGGTTCCCTGCTTTCAGCGACCGCAGGGGGAAGCCATGTCGTATAAATCGGGTCTGTTGGCGGGCGTATTCGCGCTTGGCCTTTTCACCACTCCGGCACTGGCACAGGACGCAGCGACCATCGCCGCCGCAGAGGCCCTGCGAGACCAAGCCCTCTCTGACACAATCGCCTATGACTATACCCGCGACGTGACGACCTTGTTCGGGCCGCGTCCGGCGGGTGCGGATACCGATCACGCCGCTGCCGCATGGGCCGCCGACTGGATGCGCGCCCACGGCTTCGAAAATGTCCGCGTCGAGACCTTCCCGCTGGTCGGCTGGAACCGTGGCAGCGAAAGCGTCGAGATTGTCGGCACAGGTGCCCAAAAACTGTCCGCCGCCGCCCTTGGTCACTCGATTGCCACCCCCGCCGAAGGGATCGAGGCCGAGATCGTCCATTTCACGAGCCTTGATGCCCTGAATGCCGCGCCTGCGGGTTCGCTGAACGGCAAGATCGCTGTGGTCGATGCCGGCCAGATGCCGCGCACCCGCGACGGCTCGGGCTATGGCCCGCTGTCGCGCGTCCGCTCGCAAGGCCCCAAGGCCGCCAAGGATCGCGGAGCCGTGGCCTTTGTCATGCGCTCGGCGGGCTCCGACCACCACCGTATGCCGCACACCGGCACCACCGGCTATCATGACGGCGTCGTGCCGCTGCCGTCCTTTGCTCTGTCGGCCCCTGATGCCGATCAGGTGGCCCGTCTGGTCGCCACCGGCCAGCCGATCCGCATGAAGCTGTTCTCGACGGCCAGCACCTATGAGACGCACAGCCAGAACGTCATTGGCGAAATCCGTGGTGCAACCCGTCCCGACGAAGTGATCGTCTTGGGCTCGCATATGGATAGCTGGGATCTGGGCACCGGTGCCATCGACGATGCCGCCGGTGGCGGTATCACGCTGGCGACTGCTAAAATCATCGCCGATGCCGGTCGTCCCGCCCGTACCATCCGTGTGGTCCTGTACGGTGCCGAAGAAGTCGCCCAGCCGACCAATCACGGCAATGGCGGCGGTGCCTATGTCCGCAATATCGGCAGCGAAATCGAAAAGCACATCATCGCCGGTGAAAGCGATCTGGGCGCCGACAACATCTATGATCTGGGCCTGCCGCCCGGCACACAGAACAGCGCGTTCGCCCAAAAGGCTCTGGCCGTTCTGGCACCACTAGGCATTGGTGCCGGTGGCGAAGAACGTTTCGGTGGCGTGGATATCGCGCCTCTGGCCCGCAACGGCGTTCCGGTGTTCGGTCTCAGTCAGGATGCGACCCGCTATTTCGACCTGCACCACACCGCCGATGACACGTTCGACAAGATCGATCCGGTCCAGATGCGCCAGAATGTGGCGGCATGGGTGGCGCTGGTAAAACTGATTGCTGATTCAGAGGTGGACTTTAGGGCCATAGCTGCGGCAAACACTGCGCCTGCCCAGTCGAACTGAATCGGTTCCTGAGCAGCGCTGCGAGCGTGGCGAAACTGGTAGACGCAGCAGACTTAAAATCTGCCGACTTAGGTCTTGCGGGTTCGACCCCCGCCGCTCGCACCACTCTTTAAAACGACAGCCTGTCATGGCGAGGCAGATTGCCTCGCTATCGCCGGTTGTTGTGTTTCTGTCATCGGGCGCAGATAAGCCCGAGCATATTAGTTTTCCCGTTTTAGCGGATACGGTGGGTTATGCTGTTTAAACGTCTTCTGGTGGGTACAGCCTCTGCGGCTCTGGCCCTGGCTTCGGTGTCTCCGGCTCTGGCCCAAGAGGTCGAAGAGGGCGCAAACGGCGGCCCGCATCTGGTCGTGACGGTGGTCGTGGACCAACTCAGCGCCAACCTGTTCAACCAGTATCGCAGCCATTTTACCGGCGGCTTTAAACGCCTGCTGGACGAAGGTCTGGTTCACGCCAACGGCTTCCAGACCCACGGCGTCACCGAAACCTGCCCCGGTCACTCGACGGTTCTGACGGGCATGCACCCGACCCATACCGGCATCGGCGTGAACTATAGCTATAACGGCGCGACCGGCGAGGGCCGCTATTGCATGGCGTCCGAGGTCAATACGCTGGCCCATGGCAAGATCACCGATAACGGCAATGTCGGCACCGAACTGTTGAAGGTGGATACGGTCGGTGACTGGCTGATTGCCAAAAGCCCTGACAGCCGCGTGTTCGCCGTTTCGGGCAAGGATCGCGGCGCGATGAATCTGGCGGGTCACCATGGCCGCGCCTTCTGGTTCACCGACGGTTTTGGCCTGACCACCTATGTGCGTCCGGGTGAAACGGCGGCCGAGCGTCTGGCACCGGTGGCCGCGTTCAATACCGCCTATCCCGAGGTCGAGAAAGACGGTCTGTGGACCGGTGCCTATGCGGTATGCAACGCCATTTCGGCCGATGTCGATGTGGTGGATGGCCGTTTTGTCTCGTCCATCCCGCCTTACCGCGTCTCGTTCTCGGCCTCGCCGAAATATGACGAGGAAACCCTGCGCGCCGCCACCTATCTGTTGCAGTCCCAGCGTCTGGGGCAGGGCGACAAGGTGGATATGCTGGGCGTGTCCCTGTCGGGCACCGACATCATCGGCCACACCTTCGGCACACAAGGTCGCGAACAGTGTGAACAGATCATGCGTCTGGACACTGCGCTGGGTGCCTTCCTTGCCGAACTGGACGATGTCGAAGGCGGCGTAATCCTGTCCCTGACCGC
Source organism: Brevundimonas sp. (assembly GCF_036659295.1). Classification (GTDB taxonomy): domain Bacteria; phylum Pseudomonadota; class Alphaproteobacteria; order Caulobacterales; family Caulobacteraceae; genus Brevundimonas. The sequence goes on from NZ_JAVXCU010000004.1 coordinate 52,340, forward strand.
CGACCACGGCGGCTCGGACACCAATGAGCGCACCGCCGCGCGCGGCTTCCCGTTTGCGGGGCGTGCGGACCTGTCGGCCGTTCCGGCGGCCAATATCGCGCTGCGCGAACAGTTCGGTCTGGACTTTGATCCGCTGAACCGTGGTGCCTCGGGTATGCGTATTACCGACGCCCAAAAGCGCACCATGGCCGAGCCGATGCGCACCCAGATTGCCAAGGCCGCCGTCGAGATGCTGAACGGCAAGGGCGACCTGTACTATGTCGGCTTTATCGACGACATCCTGTCCCAGCCTGTGCCGGACAGCCTTTACCCTGAAAACCTGACCGTTCCCGAGCGCTTGCGCCTGTCGGCGGTCAAGGACGTGTCGGCAGACCTGATGATTGTTCTGGCCCCCGGCAAGGCCACGGGTGGCCGTCTGGGCTCCAACCTGTCCAGCCATGGCCAGCCGTGGGATTATGACCGCCGCGTGCCGATCATCTTCTGGACGCCGGATGCCGAAGGTCAGGAACGCTTCATGCCGGTGCGCACCATCGACATCGCCCCGACCATCGCCAACATCATCGGTGTCGAGACGCCGAAACTGGATGGCCGCTGCATGGATCTGGGTCTGGGCGAGAGCGCGCCCTGCACGGTGGAATAGTCTGGCGAATAGACCCGTAATAAACTCTTGTTTCGTAAGCCGCAGGTGCCATAGCGCCTGCGGCTTTTCGTTGGCACAAAGGTAACAACACCACCGCTAGAGTGGTTTTAAAGTCTCCGAGGAAACATCTGCATGAACCGTGCCCGCCACACCCGCATCGTTGCCACCCTGGGGCCAGCCAGCCGCTCCCCCGAACAGGTGCTGGCCTTGGCGGAGGCAGGCGTGGATGTATTCCGTCTCAACTTCAGCCACGGCAGCCACGAAGACCATGCACAGGCCCTGACGGCGGTACGCAATGCCGAACAGGCCGTAGGTCGTCCCTTGGGTGTTCTAGCCGACCTTCAGGGACCAAAACTGCGTCTGGGGGCCTTTGCCGAAGGCGCGATTGCCGTTTCTGCCGGTCACAAGATGCGCTTTGACCTGTTGCCGGATGCCGGTGACGCCACGCGGGTCCAGATGCCGCATCCCGAAATCTTTGCCGCTCTTCGCCCCGGTATGAGCCTGCTGATCGATGATGGCCGCGTGCGTCTCAAGGTGCTGGACGCCACGCCGGACTATGCCGATGTCGAGGTCATCAGCGGCAGCGGCCTGTCGAACCGCAAGGGCGTAGCGGTTCCCGACTGCATCATCCCTGTCTCGGCCCTGACCCCCAAGGATCGCGACGACCTGAACTTTGCCCTGCGTCTGGGTGTGGACTGGGTGGCGCTCAGCTTCGTGCAAAAGCCCGAGGACATGGCCGAACTGCGCCGCATCGTCGATGGTCGCGCGGCCTGTCTGGCCAAGATCGAAAAGCCGCAGGCCCTGCAATCGCTGGAGGCCATCCTCGACTATTGCGACGGCGTGATGGTGGCGCGCGGTGATCTGGGTGTGGAAATGCATCCCGAGGATGTGCCGGTGGCGCAAAAGCAAATCCTGCGTGCCGCCCGCCAGCGCGGCGTGCCCGCCATTGTTGCCACCCAGATGCTGGAATCCATGACCACCGCACCGGCCCCGACGCGGGCCGAGGCGTCCGACGTGGCCAATGCCGTCTATGAAGGGGCCGATGCCCTGATGCTGTCGGCCGAAACGGCGGCAGGGGACTATCCGCTGGAAAGCGTGCAGATCATGGGGCGCATCATGGAACGCGTCGAGCGCGATCCGATGTGGGCGGGTCTGATGGATGCCGAACATGCAGGCATGGAGATCGAGGATGTGGACGCCCTCGTGGCGGCGGCTCGCAAGGCGTCGGATGCCGCCTCGACCGCCTGTATGGTGGTTTACACCACCACCGGCAGCACGGCGCGGCGCATGTCGCGCGAGCGCCCGCTACAGCCGGTTCTGGCCCTGACACCCAATGTGGATACGGCGCGTCGTCTGGCGCTGGTCTGGGGTCTGGAGCCGCGTCTGGGGCGTCAGCCTGAATCGCTGGAAGGCCTGACCGACGATGCCGTCGAAGCTGCAATGCAGAACGGTTTTGCCAAGTCCGGCCAGCGTATCCTGATCCTTGCCGGCACGCCGTTTGGCGCACCGGGCGCGGCCAATCTGCTGCGTTTGGCCAGAGCGGGTTAAAGCGCGGATTGAAGGGCAGGATTAAAGGGCGAATGCCCAATTGACCTGTGCCATCGGTTACGCGCTACGATAGCGCCATGAGTCGGTGCGGTGCATGATTAAATATATCGGGTCCAAACGGGCGCTGCTGGGGCAGGTCGGAAGCGTGGTGCAACGCATCCTGCCTGACGGCGGGCGCGTCTGTGACCTGTTTTCAGGATCGTCCCGTGTCGGCCATTCGCTGAAAAAGCAGGGCTTTCAGGTCTGGTCCAATGACCACAACGCCTATGCCCATACGCTGGCGACGGCCTATGTGCAGGCCGACCGCGGACGCTGGGCCGACAAGGCCGAGACCATTCTGGCGGAACTGCGTGAAATAAAGCCCGAGGCGGGCTGGTTCACGCGCATGTTCTGCGAAGAGGCCCGCTTCTTCCATCCTGATAACGGTGCCCGTATCGACGCCATGCGCGAGCATATCGAGCGCATGGACCTCGAGCCGGAACTGAAGGCGGTGGTGCTGGTGGCGCTGATGGAGGCTGCCGACCGTGTGGATTCCACGGCGGGGCTACAGATGGCCTATATGAAGCAGTGGGCCCCGCGCGCCCTAAAGCCGTTGCAACTTCGTCTGCCCGATATCCTGCCCGCGGTGGCCGGTGGGCCATGCATCGCCACCCGCGCCGATGCCGTGGAGATCGCGCCGCGTATCGAGGCCGATCTGGTCTATCTGGACCCGCCCTATAACCAGCACTCCTATCTGGCCAACTATCACTGCTGGGAAAGTCTGGTCCTGTGGGACAAGCCGGAAACCTATGGCGTGGCCCGCAAGCGCGTGGATGTGCGCGAGCGCAAGAGCGACTTCAACTCCAAGCCAAGGATCAGGGCCGCTCTCAAATCGGTCATCGACAATCTGTCGGCCCCCAATCTGGTCGTCAGCTTCAATGACGAAGGCTATCTGGATCGCGATGACATGGAAAAACTGCTGGACGGGCACGGCCATGTTCAGGTCATCGAAATACCGAGGCCGCGCTATGTCGGTGCGCGCATCGGTATTCATAATCTGAAGGGCGAGAAAGTCGGTGCCGTTGGCCGACTTCGCAATGTCGAGCGCCTGTTTGTGGCGACAGCAAAGCCAGTAGATATTTCGGGTATTGTGTAAAATATTACAGCCACGCTATTTTGACTTAAGTATTGATAGCGTTACCGTTTGGAACGGGTCTGTCGTGTGATCGTTACAGCCGCATGACACTCCCAGTATCCCATATTGGCCCGGTCAGCGAAGCACGCGCACGACGAGCCAGCAAAGCGTATCATATGACCGAGCGGCTAGGCCGGTCTCCGCGCTATTCGAGCGAATGGCGGCAACTGTGCCGCGCCGACAGAACCCGCCAGTCCCTGTACGCGTTTCAGGACATTTTCGAAGAAGACGACGCCGAAAACGACGTCATAGAGCGCGGTGTTGTCAAACCGCAAGACGACAAGGTGCGCAGCGCCTATTTCATCTGTGCCGTCGCGGTCGGGACCCTGTGCCTGCTTCTGGGTGCCTTTTTCGTTACCTAGCCCGCATTCGCCAGCAAGGCGCGGATCGGCGCATAGCTTGATCTGTGATGCTGGCACGGCCCGTGTTCGGCCAGCGCCGCACGGTGTGCCGCCGAGCCATAGCCCTTGTGGCGGGCAAAGCCATAATGCGGATACTGTCCGTCCAGTTCGACCAGCAGATGATCGCGCGTGGTCTTGGCCAGAATAGACGCCGCCGCCACCGACAGCGACAGTCCGTCACCGCCCACCGCCGTATCGACACGGCAGGGCAGTTTGAACTTGTAGTTGCCGTCAATCAGCGCCCCGACCGGCTGTATCGCCAGCGCCGCCACCGCCCGCTGCATGGCCAGCTCTGTCGCGCGCAGGATGTTGATTGTGTCGATTTCCTCGACCGAGGCGTGACCGATGCCCCAGGCCAGAGCCTTCTCCTTGATGACCGGCATCAGCGCCTCGCGCCGTTTTTCGGTAAGGGCCTTACTGTCATTCAGCCCCGCCGGAATGTCGTCGGGGTTCAAGATTACTGCAGCAGCCGTCACCGGCCCCGCCCATGGCCCGCGTCCGGCTTCGTCCACCCCGCACACATAGCCCTTCCACATCGCTGCCAGATGGTCTTCGAGCTCCATCGTCAACGGCGGTTTGATGATCTTGATGCGTTTGGGCTTAAGGGCGTCGGTCATGGGGCGGGTATGGACCGAACTGCTCCATAGCGAAAGCGTCAGGACGGCTGGCGCGCCCACAGGCGGGCAAACACATGCCGATAGTGCCAGACCAGAACCAGATACCAGACCGGCCAGATCGTGCCCCACACATACTTGCCCGTCAAAAACCAGTGGAAGCAGGCAATCACCAGCACAGAGGGGCCAAGGATGATCAATCCGACAGGCGCGGTCCGGTCAAACAGGACCGCCACACCCGCCACCAGGAAACTGGCGATAAGCAGCGGCGTCATGAACCCCGTTGCATCAAGCGCCAGTGTGAAATGTGCCGCCGCCGCGACACTTTCCGGCGGATGGTTGCCACCGAATTTCACCATCACCATCACTGTGGCCAGCAAGAAGTATAGCCCGAACAGGACCCTGACCGCCGACCATGCGATGCCTTGATACCTCATCCACAAACGCTGAACCCCATGACAGGGAAATGCAATATAATTACGTTCGCTCAAGTTTGCCGGTGTCGGCAGTTTGTATCAGACTGGAGGCAACGGCCTCCTTAGCGGAGACGCTATCCGTCCGATAAGGGTGGGATGGGGACATCCTTGTTCGCTTCACGGTTCGACTGAGATCGCCAAAACACTGTACCGAACAGAAGAATCGGAACTCGAACAACAGGCTGATTGGACAAAAACTACCCCGTCCACTGGATCAGAAATCTGTAGACCTGACCAAGGTTTCAGAGGGGGCATTTCACTCATGGTCACCGTCGCTCCTCGCGCACGGGCGTAACGTTCACGACCCACAGCAATCCAGCCGTCATGAGTCTCGATCAAGCCGGAGAAAGGCCAAGTCTGACCGGGGCGATTGACTATCGAGTTTGGCAATACCGGCAGCGGATCGCTGAAAACCGATGTGATCCGGTCGGTGCAAACTCTCATGACTTCGCCGTACCGCCCGGTGAGATGAGCTAGGCTTGCCCCGACCAACACACAGTTAGCGTTCATAGTGTCCCTGATAATGCCGACGATTGGCGCACAGGAAGGGTTCAACCGTCCACGGCACGGGTCGTCACTAGCCTCTTTCACGAATGAAACTGTTCCGGTGGGCACATGGATGCGAAGCAATCCGCCGCCCCATTCACCCTTGTTGTAACCGATAAACAAATCGTCTCCCGTCAGCGCCGATACATGCGCGTAGGGTTCCAGTGATGCCGCTGGGGGCCGTCGGTTGAAGCCTTGGTCTGACGGAAGCAGAACCATTGTTGTTGTCAGCACACCAGGACCGTTTGGTGTCGCGAACAAGGAGATAGGACTTCCTTCGAAATAGACGCGGCGTTCGTGCAGACTTGCGTTCAGAAGATCTCGCACCACGCTTTCGTTCTCGTTCAGCACTACAAGCGCCCACAAATGCGGGCCATCGGCCAAAAGATCGATGACGTCGGTCGCGACGATCGTCCGATCTTCGGTTCGCCTGTCAAAACGCACAACTTTTCTAGACTTCCCTCGAAGCCATATGTTTTCGCCCTTACCGACACCCTCGAGGATGGCTCCTCCGAGGTCAGGATCCGTCCAGTCGTGAGGGGAGACCATTCTGGTCTGAGCAATTGCTTGGCCGCTGATTGTAAGAATCAACATCGCCGTAAAGATTATGATCCGCATGGCGCACACCCTGTCTAAAAACCATTGATACTTCTATAGCGATTGCAAGGTTGTCTTTGGATCGAAAGCAGCCAATCCATTCAGCGGGCACCGGATCTCAGCGGGATGCTCAAGCCCCGCCGGTTTCCTTGTGCCGGAAACAGGTCGTCTGGTGATCGTTCACCATGCCGACGGCCTGCATGAAGGCGTAAACAATCACTGGCCCGACGAATTTGAAGCCGCGTTTCTTCAAGGCTTTGGACAGGGCCTGACTTTGTTCGGTCTGGGTAGGTGCCTCGCGGAAATGGGCCCATTGGTTCTGGAGCGGTGAGCCACCGACGAAGGACCAGATCCACGCGCTGAAATCCTCGCCGCTGTCGCGCATCTGGATGAACAGGCGGGCGCTCTCGATGGTGGCGACGATCTTGGCGCGCGAGCGGATAATGCGGGCATCGCCCAGCAGGCGCTCGATGTCCGCATCCGTATAGGCGGCGATCTTGTCGGGATCGAACCCGTCAAAAGCATCGCGGATACCGTCGCGTTTGCGCAAGATGGTGATCCAGGCCAGCCCCGCCTGCATCCCGTCCAACACCAGCTTTTCCCACAGGGCGCGGGCGTCATATTCAGGCACGCCCCATTCGGTGTCGTGATAGGCGACATACAGGGCATCTGTTGTGCCGCACCAGCCGCAACGGCCTTCGGCTTTTTCGGATTCGGTCATGTGAAGATGTTGCTCAAATGTTCTGATCAGGCAAGTAAAAAGACCCGCTGTTTACAGCGGGCCTTTTGTTGGTTTCGTAACGGATCCTTACAGGCGCTCGACCGTAAAGCCCTTGGCCTTCAGCATGTCGATCACATTGTCATTGTCCATCAGGTGCGCGGCCCCTACGGCGATAAAGGCGGTGCCGGAACCAGTCATCATTTCCTCGATCTGCTGAACCCAGTTCGTATTGCGCACGATCAGAGCGGCGTTGTGCACATCGGCATGGACATCGCCGGTGTTTAGACGTGTCAGGCGACCGACCTCGGCCGCATCACCCTTGATCCATGCGGCGACCGTCTGATCCAGATTATCAACGATGCCGTCGGCATTACGGACATAGTGGTTCAGATAGGCGACCTGACCTTCCTCGCTCATGCCGGCGATCAGGCGCAGTTGAAGGTCGATGGTTTCAAACCCGCGCAGGGTCTTGCCGGAGGCACGGGCGCGGTCCATCAGCGTCTTGTCCACACCGGCATCGGGGCGGTATCCGGCCTGCAACGGCCCGTTCATCGACACCGCAAAGGCCGCCATCCACGGACGATAGGCATCCAGTGCCGCGCCGCTGGCCCCGTTGGCCTTGGCCAGCGCGTCAAACGCGGCAAAGTCTGCGGCGCTCAGGACGGTGGACAGAGGACGTGACTGGTCCATGCCCAGTTGCTGGATCACCGGCATGACGGCGGACTGGTCGTCCTGATTGGCGATCTCGACCCAGATTTCCGATGCGCTGTCAAAGGCGGCATCCACCTTGGCCGAACCCCATGCCGTGCCGGGGCGCAACACGTGGATGGTGCCGTACAGATAGACGGTCGAGTCCGCATCGCGCAGCACCCATAGCGGCGGGCCTGAGCCTTCAGCGCGCGCTATCGGAGCGGGGGCGGCGACCTCTTCGGCCTTGGCCGACGGGGCGATCAGGATGGCGGTGCTGACGGCGAGGGCACCCAGCATGCCGAAGGCGAAACGCGAGACACAGTTGGCCGATTGGCCCATGCGGTTGGCGAGGGTCATTGCATATTTTCCGTATTTTGAAGGGATGTTGAGGGGCCGCGAGATGCGCAGCGAAGGGGTGGCCTAAGGGGCCGAAGTCTTGAGCTGTGGGGGGGGCGGGCTTAGCCCAGCAGTACCTTGGCCATCAGGCCGATCAGCAAACCACCGGACAGGCCCATGCCCAGGCTGGAGACGATGTGAACGGCGTTGGTTGCGATTTTAAACATGAGGATAGTCCTTTCAGGATTTGGAATTCAGGTTTCAAGATTCAGGCGACGAAGATGGCTTCGATCGGTTGGTTCAGCAGACGCGAGATACGAAAGGCGAGGGGCAGGGACGGGTCATAGCGACCCTTTTCCAGTGCCTGGATGGTTTGGCGGCTGACGCCCAACTGGTCGGCCAGATCGGTCTGGGTCCAGTTGCGCTCGGCGCGAAAAACTTTGAGACGGTTGGTAAACTCGCTGGTCATTGGCGGGCGATCCACCATCCGCACCATGCGATGCCGTAACCGATGGCCTGTGCCGCAAAGGCAGCGATGAAACCGGCGGCGATCAGGGCGACATCCGTGTGGGGGATGCGGGCAGGCAGCAGATCAACACCGGCCAGAGCGGCCCCGAGGAAACCTGCGGCCCCGACGATAAAGCCGATATTGCCGCCCCACCACCACGCCCACTTGTGGGCTTCGCGCGCGGCCTCATCCAGATCGCGCCACCAGTAATAGGTGTTCAGGGCAAGGAAAACGGCCAGACCGGCGGCCAGAACAACGACGCCGACCGACGGCGCGTGACCCATTTGCTGGGGCCAGAAAGGCATGGCGGCGGTGGCGCTGGCCCCCACCACGGTCAGGGTGCAAAGCCCGACCGTCAGGGCATCCATGTGGTTTTTAGCGGCGGCGGTTTTGGTTTCGATGTTCATGACAAGCCTCCCTGTCTTGTTGACAAGTAAGCTTTACTCGCATGGGCGAGTTTATGTCAAGCGTCATTTACAACGCGATAAGCGAGCTTTCCAATTTGTAATGTTTCCTATCATTCCGTCATCCTCCGACAAGCCGCATAGCGGCGCAGATCGGTGGACCCAGCGGCGCGCGATAGCGCGACCCGAAGCGCGGCGCATAGCAGCCAATGGGGCGGGGTAATGCGGATGCCGTAAAGATCACCTGCGGTGCCGCTTGGTTCCCTGATCAAGTCGGGGAATGACGAAGCAGAGGCCTTAGCCCTCGAACGCAGGCACCCAGTCGGGATGGCGTACAACCACCACACGGCCATCCACCTTCAGTTCGCCATCCATGCGGTCCAGCCGCATCAGGGCCATACCCTGCTGGCCCAGCACACCCGTCACCTCGCCTGCACGGCGCTCGCCGTTCAGAACCTCGGTGCCAATCGCGGGCGCTTCGCCTTCAAAGGTGAAGGGCAGGATGCGGTTCTTGATCGTGCCACGGCGTTTCATGCGCGATGTGGTTTCCTGACCGATGAAGCACCCCTTGTGGAAGTCGATGCCGTTCATCAGGTCGAAATTGGCCTCGATGGGATAGGTCTTGTCCTGCGGCGTATCCAGCGCCGCCTCGGCCACGCCCATGCTCATGCGGTGCGCGTGCCAGTCGTCTTCCGATGCCGTGGTTTCGCCGGCAAAACCGATGGCGCGATAGCCCAGACTTTCAAGGCGGGGATCGGCAACAAAACCTTCCGGCTGCTCGCCCCATGCCACAAACACAGCATCGTCCGTGGCGCTGATCGTCACATTCAGACGCAGCTTGTACATGGACAGTCGCTGGACCAGCGCCTCACGCGCCGCCACCGGCACATCCAGCCACAGGGCGTCGTTGCGCGCCCACACCATCACATCCACCATCAGCCGCCCTTGCGGTGTCAGCAGCACCCCGAAGCGCAACTCGCCATCCCCAATCGTCTCGACATTCTGCGTCAGCAGATTGTGCAGGAAGTGACGGGCATCGGGGCCTTCGATGCGGATAACGGCGCGGCTGTGCAAACGGGCGATGGACATGGCGTTCAGATAGGAAGGCTTGACCGTTTATGCCACCGCATATCGTGCGGTCACGCCATCGGGTTCGAATGGGCCCTCTGCAAGCTTGTCCAGCGCGGCCAGCAACCGTTCGACAAAATCGGCCATGTCGCCTTCCTCGATAGCAGGGCGCAGCCAGTCGGTAACGATGGATCGCACCGGATAGAAACCTTCCGGACCCGGCACCGACAGGGCGATCTGGATGTCCTCGGCAATCCATTGCGCCACGGTGACAAAGAAGTCCTCGCTGGCCAGAAACTCGCTAGGGCGCACCACATAAAGGGTGATCTCGCCGCGCTCGATGCCATCGGGGCGTACGATCACGCCGCTATGGTCGGGCCGCCAATCCTCTGACAACTCTACCGCCCGCCACAGACAGAACCACACACGGCAGGTCTGGGGCCGGATCGCATGCACCGCACAGCCCGATCCATCCACGCAGTAATTACACAACTGCCCCGTCGGCTTGGCCAGTTCCGGCAGGTCCAGCGGGATATAACGGCAGCACTCGACACAGCCACCGCAATCGCGGTCAGGAAGCAGGGGTAGGGACATTGTGATTTTTCGGAATTAGGTCAGTTTAGTCGCCACTAAGCATAGTTCTGGGCCATGTGGGGGCTATTTTGAATATTTTGGCGATTGGGGAACTCGCTAGCCTGAAAGCTCATCTGACTTTATTGGACACGGCGCTAGACTCCATCAATCAGGCTATCAGTCAGAGCACAGATCCGGAAAGTGAGGGGCTATTTGATCGTGGCGAATACCTCATCGGAAGTGGCTTTGTTGCCGCTCAGCGATACATTCAAACGGTCTATTTTACCGAAGGCATAAAGCCCGATGTCGCATTGAGTTTGGGGGAAAAACTTAATTACTACGGCACTTTTGCACATGCGATATGGCAGGGCGCTAACTACTGGAAGCACGAGGAAGAATGGTATCAAACAGTATCTTGCGGTGGTTCTTTAAAAGGCGGGTCGGCGAAAACCCGAGATAATTTAGAGCAATATGTAGATTGGGATGATTACACATGCTCCAATCTTTTGGCACTCATTCTCGATGGAAATGAGTTGAGTTTGGTTGCGCTCATTCCCATCTTGGAAGCTTGGACAGAGGCGGTGAACGCTCATAGGCGAACGCTATAGTTAGCCGTTAAATTTTAGGCTGCATCACCGCGATAATACCCGAGAAGGCCAGCACGGGGCGGCCTTCCTGTTCGATCTGGCCTTGCACGAAGATCATGCGTTTGCCCGCCTTGGTCACCTTGCCGCGCGAGATCAGGCGCTGGTGGGGCAGGGCGGGGCTGAGGAACTCGCTGTTCAGCGATACCGTCACGCCGTCCTGACCTTTCAAGGCCTCTGCGGCGATCACAAACAGCGAATAATCGGCAAAGGTCAGCAGTGACCCGCCATGCACCGTGCCGCCATGACGACAGTTATGATCCTGCGGGATAAAGCCGCCGATCAGGTCACCGTCCTCGTGGCGGCGGATATAGAACGGACCGGCATGCTGCTCGAACGGCACGTCCTCTTTCCAGCGGCCCCATCCGTCCCAACCGGCGTCGGTCACAGCAGAGATGTGGGCATCAAAAGGGCTGGCAGTCACGGGCGCGGTCATATCGGTGATGTTTTCGAAGGCTGTGTCGGGGAGGACGCCCAGCCCTTAGCGCCCCTTATCCCCGCTGTAGAGCCCTAAACCGACAGCCAGTGCCTACTGTGGTGTGCCGATGACATCGTCGATAACCCATGCTCTGACAGCGGGGGTGTCGCTCATGGTACCGTCGAAAACACGTTGCGGCACATAGGGACCGAAATCACCGGCCCCCAGTGCCAGCTTCATCAGGGTAGAGAAGTTGCGCAGACCCGACGGCAGGGTGACCGTTCGCACCTCCATATAGCGGGTCGAGACATTTGTGGCCTCGCCTACATGCTCTGCTCCGACGCGCCGCAAACGATCGATGGCCATCAGGCAGGAACTGAAACACGCGCGATCTGTCACCGCCACCAGACGCCCTTTCATCAGTGAAGCGGGCAGTTTATCCGGCGCTGTTTGCGTAACGGCACGGGCTTGCCCTTCCTCTTGGGCGCAGACGGGCAAGGCAGGCCAGAAGTCCTGACCTTCCTGTCTGGCATGTTCGATATTATCGACCATTTCGCTCCATTCGCGCGCACCCTCTTCGCCACGGTCGGTGCGGATACGCCCCTGCCATTCGCGCAAGGCAGAGACATTGTCCGACGAGGCACGGAAAAAATCCCCGCTACAGGTCGGTACCGAACGTGTGGCGGCAACCCGTTCATCCCCGACCAGTGCCTTAATAATGCGATCCGACAAGGTGGAATTGCCGCCGCCATTCCCGCGCAGGTCAATGACCACCCACGGCGCGGCCCGCATGGCCTCGGCACGGTTCTCGACCTCTGTGGCCAGTGCGGCCGCGCCATTGCCCAGCGTGCCCAGATTGATCCAGTAGCCTTCGCCCGTCTGTTCGACAGACAGCCCGATATCGGCGCGGGTCTCGGTGGCTTCGATGGCGCGGCCGACCACCTCGGGACTATCGCGTTTCCAGCGCAGGGTGATGGTATGGCGCTGTCCGTCTGGGGATGTGAAGTCGCATGTCTCGGGACGCTTCAGGAAGGGGTTCTTTTGGTCCAGCAACAGCCAGCTGGCATGACTGGCCCGTTGTGCTTCGATACCGGCATCGGCGCGGAACAGGTCGATGCGGTTGGTGGCCCAGCTTTCGGCGGCTTCACCGTCACAGCTTTCCAGTCGGGCACCCGCCAGATCTGGATATCCGGCGGTGGCCGCCTGACTGCCGACCATCCATGTTCCGTTTCGGCGGGTCAGGATAATACCGGTCCAGCCGACATTGCCTGGCTGTGTCGTCGCGCGTGACCAGATATGGCCGTCACGAAAGTCCGCCGCCATGCCCGCCATCAGGGCGCTGTAACCCTCAAAGCTTTCCACCAGTGGCAAGCGTTCTGCAAAGTGGCGTCTGGCGGTGGCTAACTGGTTGCGAAAGTCCGTATCGCCCACGGCAACCACCGCGCCAGGGTGATTGTCCTCGATCAGTTGCAGGGCAAAGTCGCCATCCGTTTCGGCCATTGCGCGCCAGTGGCTGGCGGCGGCTTCTTGCGGGGTTTGTGCCAAGGCATTGCCGGACACCATAGCCAGCGCCAATACACTGGCTATGGTGTGGATCATCACCACAGACTTCATCACGACACCCCCGTCAATATTAGGTCACCACGTTAGAAGACGGGGCGTACGAAGGGGCGTTAAATCGCCGTAAGATCAACCTTCCTTACGGCGTTTGATTGTGTCAGCGCAGGACGGTGTCCGTGCTGACCACATGGACGTCGTGCATTTGGTCCAGATAGGCCTCGTAATAGCCTTTGTGCGAGGCCCCCACCAAGGTCAGCATTCGTGTGCCGGGCTCGCGGCCCAGAACTTCGCGGATATGGCCGACCATGCGCAGGTTGCGGGTTTCCCAATAGCTCAGATAGCGGCGGCCATAGCCCTGTTCCGAAGGCTCGACATGGTTGGGACCGAAATCGGCCTGATAGGCGCCCAGAGCCGATTCCGGCGTGTTGGCGTCGCGGTAGATGTCCATAATGCCGTCCGGCTGGTCCACGCGGGCAAACAGGATTTCGTGGGCTTGCTTGCTGGCATTGGCGACCGGATTATCCCAGACGCCGCGCAGATTGGCACCATAGGCGCGCGCTTCGCCAGCGGGAATATGCCACGAGGCCGTATGGTCATCGACGGCCCACAGACGCTCCAGTCCTAGACGCGCCGCCAGCTTTGCGGCCAGCAGTTCCGTCTCGTTCTTCTGGACCATGCGCGTGTTCAGGGCCGCGACCAGTTCCTCGGTCAGACCATCCTGAGCCACACGCTCGTTCTCGTTCAGGCGCAGCCATTGCACGATCGCCGAAGGCGCTTCACCGGCGGCGAGGAAGGTCAGGGCCAGCTTGCGGCGCTGGGCTGCGCTCGGGTCTTGCGGCCATTCGGCCAGCATGCGCTCCATCTCGACATTGGCAGCCGGCACATCCAGCCCTGACGCGGCCTGTGCGGCGGTGGTGTCAGAGCAGTAACCGCGCACCGCGTTGGCATAGCGGGTCGGCATACGGCGCATGGTGTCGCATTGCAGGCCCGACAGGTTTTCGACCGAAATGGCCGTGGGCTGCCATCGCGCCAGACGCTCCAGCAGCGGATCCAGTTGCTCGGCGCGGAAGGTATCAGGGAAGCCCGACAGGTGCGGCGTGCCCAAAACCATGACCTCGTTCACGCGGCCTGCGGGCGGGCCCTTGAACTGACCGGGCTGAAAGGCCGGATGGTATTCCTGCGCTGTGACACCCGTGGCGGCCAGTGCAAAAAAGGCCGTGAAAGCAAGAAAAGCAGAGCGCATGTAAAGCCCGTATGTCGAGTTACCGTTGAATGCGGCGGGCAATAACAGCGCTCTGATTTCAGCCCAAGTTAAGCTTCTGCAATGCGGGGCGGGGCCATCTTCTTCGGCATCATTTTCCATGTCAGCACAATGGCGGCCACCACAACGGCCAGACGCAAACCGTTCCCCAGCCAGCCACCCAGCGCTGTCTCCCCCAGCGCAAACACGATCCATAGGCTGTTCAGCCCCATATGCAGCAGCACCGGCGGCCACAGATTGAAGCGCCAGCGCACGAACAGCCACCCGAACAACAGCCCGCCCAGCGCCGTGATGGCCACAATCCCTGCGGCATCCATCGGGTTCTGGCCCTGCGCCATATGCACAATGCCGAACATCAGGGCAGGGGCCAGACACGCCACCCACCAGCGCCAGTGCGCCAGCATCACCAGCGCCCCGACCGCCAGTCCGCGATAGACCACTTCTTCGATGAGCGGGAAAACCGCGCCCTGCCACAACACCGTATTGGCCGAAAGATCGGGTGCCACAGGGGCCATCAGGGCCGCCGCCACCGCGGCGGGCACCAGAATGATCGCCGCCCAGATCACAGGCCGAACCGGCGATGCCGACAGGCCCGCCAGCTTCCACAACGCCACCGGCCCCTTGCGGGCTGCCAGCAAGATCAGGGCGGTCATCACCACAAGGTCTGAAAGATTGACCAGCAACGATGCCAGATAGGGCGTCTGGATACCCGTCAGATGCGGCCTCAAGACCGGCCCGCTAAAGGTCGTCCACAACAGGCCAAGACCAACCGCCCCCGCCACCAGAAGTGCGTTTTTGTTTCGCCAGCTCATTTTACCCTCCGGCCCCCCGTCAGGGCTTTCAGGCTAGAGCGTCACTCCGCGTCAGCAAGTGAAGCTTTGGCAATGATCGACGGCATGTCCCGATAACGTTTATTTCAGCAGGCAGGCAGAGAAACCCAGAGAGAATCCCGTTAGACAGGGAATATGAGCGGGCGTTTCCCTATCCTTTATATCGCCGAGGCCGATCCCGAAGAGGCAGTTCTGTCCTCGGGTGTGCTGGCGCATCTGGTGGAAATGATCCCGCATGCGGACTTTACGGTGGTCGGATCGGCGGCGTCTGCGCCGTTGTTTGCCGACTTGCCGCGCCTGCGCCGTCTGATTGTTCTGGACAAGGACGGGCGCTGGGACTGGATTTCCCTGTGGAACCAGGTGCGCGATACCAACTGGGGTCTGGTGGTGGACCAGCGCGGCTCGAACCTTTCGGGCAAGCTGCGGCGCCAGCGCCGCGCCGTGCGCCCTGCGCCTGTGCCGGGCGTGCACTGGGTCGAAGAAGCCGCCCGCGCCATGCAACTGGATGAAATTCCAGCCCCGCACCTGTTCTTCTCGCCCGAAACCATGGCCATTGCCGACAGCTTCATCCCGCCTGCGGCGCTGGATGTTCCCATTCTGGCGATCGGTCCGGGCGTGGACTGGATCGGCAAGCGCTGGCCCGCCGAACGCTATTCCAAACTGGCCGGTGCGCTTTTGGGCCCGACCGGACCCCTGGCGGGCGGGCGTCTGATGATTGTCGGCGAAGAAGCCGACCGCGATGCGGCCCACACCATCCGCTTTGCCGTCAGCCGTGATCGCGTGATCGAGCTTCAGGGCAAGCTGACCCGTCTGCAAACGGCGGCCGCCCTGCGCCACGCTACCCTGTTCGTCGGCGGTGACAGCGTCTGGACCCAGTTGGCCGTAGCCGCCAATGTGCCCGCCGTCGGTGTCTTTGGTCCGTCCGACGACAAGAAACGCCGCCCGTGGACCGGCATCGCCGTGCGCGGCCCACGCACGCTGGACGAATACCGCGAGCTCGACCCGCGCCTGAACCAGCACATCCAGCACATGATGGACCTGCCCGCCGAACGCGTCCTCAAAAAGACGCTCAAAATGCTGGCGGAGTAGGCAGCGCATCCCCATTATCGCGATTGACGCTGCCACTCCGAACCATAAGAGTTTCCGGTAAGCGTTCGATTGTGGTTCAGAGCCGCCTATGAAGTCTCGCAAGGTCGCCGCCATAATGGCCATAAGCGTCACCGCCGCCGCGACGCTCCTCACTCTGGGCTATCTGCAAGGCTTGCAGATCAGTGGCAATTTCCATCCAGTTGTTGACGGCAAAGCCTATCGCTCGGCCCAGCCAAGGGGCGACGATCTGGATCGCTATCAGGCGGCCTATGGCATTAAGACCATCATCAACCTGCGCGGCCAGAGCGACGGTTCCAAATGGTATGATGAAGAGGTTGCCGCGTCGGAACGTCTGGGCATAACCCACGTCAATTTCCGCATGTCCGCCAACAGGGAACTGTCCCGCGAAGACGCCGAAGCCCTTGTCCGTGTGCTGGACGCGGCCGAAAAGCCGGTCTTGATCCACTGCAAGGCCGGATCGGACCGCAGCGGACTGGCCTCCGCCCTCTATATCGCCGCGGTCGAACGTGGCAGCGAACAAGCCGCCGAACGCCAGATATCGCTAAAGTACGGCCACATCTCCCTGCCGGTCAGCTCGACCTTTGCCATGGACAGCACTTTCGAGTTTCTGGAGCCATGGCTGGGCTATCATGCATCGTAACCGCTCCTAGTCGCGGTCGGGCGCGCCCAGCGGGAAATAATGGCGAAAGCGTCTGGCTTCATCCACGGCCCGTGCAAAGGATGGCCGCTGTAAAAGTCGCGCCCGATAGGCCTGCAGGTTGCCGTATGTCTCGGAAATAGGGTGGGTCCAGTCGGCATAGAACAGCGACGGTGCGGCGGCACAGTCTGCGAGGCTGAAAGTCTCGCCCGCCGCCCATGTGCGGCCCTGCATGTGCTGGTCCAGCCACGCATAGCTGGTGTCCAGCATCTTGCGGGCTTCCTCCACACCATGCGGATCGCGGCTTTCGGCCGGTCGCAAGGCATCGGCCACGAACTTGCCCTGAGGCGTCATCACATAGTTGTCGAAGAAACGGTCGAGCATCCGCACCTGAAGCGCCAGATCGGGATCATCGGAGATCAGCTTCACAGGCCCCGGATAATGGATCTGCAGATACTCGATCACGATAGAGGCTTCCAACACCACACGCCCTTTATCGCGCAGGATCGGAAATTTTTTCATCGGCCACAGCGATGCGAGCGTCTCGCCGACGCCGGGGTCTTCCAGCATCCGGTAACGGAACGGAACATCGTTCTCGTAAAAGGCGATGAGCGCCTTTTGACAGTATGACGAGAACGGATGGGCGAAGAGTTCGACAGTCATCTCAGCATCCTCGTTGCACGAGTTTGGCCAAGACGCTGACAGCTTTTGCCGCTCCTGAACAGGACGTATGCGAGGAGGTGCCCTATCAGTTTGCCCAACAGACCCATACGCTTGGCTTGCCCTGACCAGAACTTACGCACGACCGCTCCCAAAGGCGGCCCCCGCTTGTGAGCCAAGAGCGGCGTGTTGGAATGGCCGTGCTATAAGAGAGAATGCCAGTCCATATGTGGGGCTAAATGTCCGTTTTCCGACCGATAACGGAATATCTGCTCCCGACCCGTTGCAGTCGTTGTAATCCCCAAAACGTTAGCCTACCGTCGATGTCGCTATGGAGGTTCGCATGCTCAGGTTCATCTTAGCTGTCGTTATGCTTTTGACCGCCTTTCGTCCAAGTAGCGCGCAAATCGTTCCGGACAACGTTTATAGTCCGGCAAACGGCCCTGCGGAGATGTGTGGCATCGTTGGGAGAGACGCAGCCGATCTTCTGGCAAAGGCGCGCCAGTCAGCAGACTTAAGGGCCGCAAACATCTCCTCTGATCGCTTCGAATTGTTCGAGGGTGGAAATCCTCTTAGATTTCAACTTTTAGCTACACTACCCGCCGAGCCCGCATTTCCTGCAGTGTCTTGTCGCGAGGTGTACGAGAAAGACGGAGCATTGCAAATGAAGCGAACCATGCGCTGCGATGCCGATCGCACGGCCTGCGACGCATTGTTCCTAGAGCTTCAAGACTTAGATGCTCAAGTGACGCGAGCTATGCGCGGCGGGAGACGCTAACGGCTCGCCCGCTTTCCACCCCTAACCGTCATTCCCAAGGTCCGCATTCCGGCGCTTAAACCAAGGCGGACGATGTAATCTGACCTTCGCCTTTCACTCACCATCTATAAGGCGTAGAAGCAGGTCCGACTGTAATCCTTCCCGTCGGAGCGCCTGCCATGACCCAATCCCCAATGAATCAGACCTATGACCTGATCGTTCGCGGGGGCGAGGTGGCCAACCACGCAGGGCGCGGCAAGGCGGATGTCGGCGTGATCGACGGCAAGATCGCCTTTATCGGTGATCTGTCCCAAGCATCGGCGGGCGAAGTGTTTGACGCTACGGGCCTTCTGGTTTTGCCGGGTGTGATCGACACGCAGGTCCACTTCCGCGAGCCGGGTTTGGAATGGAAAGAAGACCTCGAGACCGGTAGCCGTGGTGCCGCTCTGGGGGGTGTGGTGGCTGTGTTCGAAATGCCGAACACCCAGCCCAACACCACCAATGAAGCCACGCTTCAGGACAAGCTGAAACGCGCGGGCAACCGCATGTGGACCGACCACGCCTTCTATATCGGCGGCACCCACGAAAACGCCGACCATCTAGGCGAACTGGAACGCCTGCCGGGTGTGTGCGGGGTCAAGGTCTTTATGGGCGCTTCGACCGGCGATCTGCTGATTGCCGATGACGAGGGCGTGCGCAAGGTTCTGACCAATACCAAGCGCCGGGCCACCTTCCACTCCGAAGACGAATATCGTCTGGTGGAACGCCGCGAACTGGCCCGCACTGGCGACTGGACCAGCCACCCCGAGGTCCGCGATGCCGAAAGCGCCATCCGTTCCACCCGCCGTCTGGTGGGCCTCGCCAAGGAAACCGGCGCGCGTATTCACGTGCTGCACGTTACAACGCGCGAGGAAATGGAATTCTTGCGTTTCCACAAGGACGTGGCGACCGTTGAAATCACGCCCCAGCACCTGACCTTGGTTGGTCCTGAAGCCTATGAGCGCCTTGGCGCCTATGCCCAGATGAACCCGCCGATCCGCTCGCAGGAGCACGTCGATGCCCTGTGGCTGTGGGGTATTCAACAGGGCGTGGCCGATGTGCTGGGTTCGGACCACGCGCCGCATACCAAGGAAGAAAAGTCCAAGCTGTATCCTGCCTCGCCGTCGGGTATGCCGGGCGTGCAGACCTTGGTGCCGCTGATGCTGGACCATGTGAACAAGGGCCGCCTGTCGCTGGAACGCTTCATCGACCTGACCTCGGGCGGCGCACAGCGCGTGTTCGGCACCGCCAATAAGGGCCGCATGGCCGTCAGCTATGATGCCGACCTGACCATCGTGGACATGAAAGCCACCAAGACCATCACCCACGAGCAACAGGCCAACCGCAGTGGCTGGACCCCGTTCGACGGTCGCGAAGTCACCGGATGGCCGGTCGCCACCATCATCCGTGGGCGCGTGGTCATGCAGGACGGCGAACTGATCGGCACCGCCCACGGCCAGCCCGTCCGCTTCCAGGAAACGCTGTGAGTTCCAAACCGCGTTTAGGGCTGATCGGTTACGGCGCGTTCGGGAAACTGACGGCGCAACACCTGTCGGCCCATTTTGATGTTCGCGCCTATGATCCCTTGTTGGCGGCGGATGATGACTATGTCACTGCCGTTTCGCTGGAGGATGCTGCCGCCTGTCCGGTGGTGATATTGGCCGTTCCGGTTGGTGTGCTGGAGCAGACGCTGGTCCAGATCGCGCCCATGCTGACGGCGGGGGCGCTGGTGATCGATGTCGGCTCGGTAAAGGTCAAACCCGCCGAGGCCATGCTGCGTCTGCTGCCCGACCATGTCCGTATCGTCGGCACCCATCCTCTGTTCGGCCCGCAATCGGCAAAGGACGGCCTGGCAGGTCTGCGCATCGCTGTGTGCGAGGTGAGGGGGGCCAAAGACGCCCGCCGCACCGCCGCATGGTGCCGCAAAATGCTGGCCCTCAAGGTCTTTAACGTCACCCCCGAGGATCACGACCGCGAGGCCGCCACCGTTCAGGGCCTGACCCACCTGATCGCGCGGGTGCTGCTGAAGATGGAGCCGCTACCCACCCGCATGACAACGCTCAGTTTCGAGCGCCTGATGCAGGGCGTCGACATGGTCCGCCACGACAGCCCCGCCGTCTATCAGGCCATCGAGCGCGACAACCCGTTTGCGGCAAGC
Source organism: Brevundimonas sp. (assembly GCF_036659295.1). Lineage (GTDB taxonomy): Bacteria > Pseudomonadota > Alphaproteobacteria > Caulobacterales > Caulobacteraceae > Brevundimonas. The sequence goes on from NZ_JAVXCU010000004.1 coordinate 72,710, forward strand.
GTCCGTGAACGCTTCTTTGAACTGTTCGATCAGGCACGCGGCGAACTGGACGGCTAACCCCTACCGCGGCGTCAGAATGAAGTCGGCGACGGCTTTGACCACGCCGGTTTCTGGCACGCGCGGCAGGTCGGGGATGTAATCATCAATCGCATAGACGGGCCCCATAGACGGCCGCGCCAAGCGTTCAAAGACCATGATGCTGGCCTCGGACTCTTCCTTATAGGCACCGACGGATTCGATTTCGCTCGGCGAGGCGACGTTTTCCACGATCACCAGGGTGGGCTTATTCCATCCTTCTAGCGAATACAGATGGTGGGGGTGAGCTGTAATATAGTACCGCTGTTCATTGCGGCTAATCGGGCGATTGAGCGGACTTAAGGTTAGCTCCGACACCTCTCCGTTTTCATTGGCAGAGAGGATCTGACGGGTCTTTTCTAGATCGGCCAGTGAGTCTTCTGGAGTGGCTGCACCATCCTTCGGCTCCAGCGATGTCCTGATTTCCATGAGCGTTTCGCGACGGCGGCGGTTACGCTCCTGCGCGATCTGTCTATCGAGGTCGTCGAGTGCCGCTTTCCTTGGTTGAACCAACTCCGAAAACTTTTCGTGCCAGAAGTCCGTTATGATCCGCATGTCATAGATGGGCGACGTGATTGCAGGGGTGAAGGCGACAAGGCCACAGATTTTGGGGTTCTCACGGGCGACAGCGTGGCTGACCAAGGTGCTTTGATAATAGGAGGCGAGCCACACGCAGGACTGCGCGGTGTTATCCGCCAACTGTCCGGCCCAACCCACAATGTGCTGCCCATAGTCAGACAGGTCGGATGCAGTATCTGGCAACGGCGGTGCCGCATATCGAACAGAGGCGATTCCTTGCTCGGCCAGTTGCTCCCCAAGGGTGCGTTTAGCGCTGCCTATGTAGCCGTACGCTTCATCGCCTTCAGCTGTACCGCCAAGAGGAGAGGGAACGAACAATACCGCCGCCTTGGGTGGCCCCTCAGGCATAACCAGCGTGCCGACCAAAGGAGCAGGCTCCGCAGGCAGCGTGATTTCGGTCGAGACGGGCGAAGCTATGAGGGCGGCGAGCAGGACCAACATGGAACATTGTTATGTTCATTTTTGTCGAGCCGTCCATAGGGGCGCAGCAAATGAAGCCTATCAGCGGTTTGGCGCGTCCGTGGGCTAAGGTGCCGCCTCATTATCTGGGGCGTATGCTTACCCCCGCGGCGCGTCTCGTTCATGTAGCGGGCAGGGGACTGGCCCAGCAGTTTTCGGAACATGGTGATGAAGGCGCTGACGGAGTCGTAGCCGAGATTATAGGCCACATTATGCACCGTGACCCCCCTGATAGCTGGCGCAGGGCCACCGCGTGTATGCTCGGTGGCGTCCAGTTTCGGGGCTCAGACCGGCGCTTCGATAAAGGTCTGCATCACAAGATTGGCCAGATTTCGCAATAGAGTGTCCAAATAGCCAAATCCGGCACGCCTTCCCATTGCTATGTGGTGCGCGTGGCCGTTCTCCCCCGATTGCCTGTCCGATTGAAAAACCTGTCATGATCCAGTCCGCACCCGCGCGACGTTTTACGCTTTATTCCCTGCTGGCTCTGGCGGGTATCCTGCTGTTTGCGGCCAATCTGCGTGGCCCCTTTACGGCGGCGGGCGCGGTGCTGGAGGTCATTCAGGCCTCCTTGCATATCGGGGCAGGGCAGGCGGGCTTGCTGTTGACGCTGCCGGTGCTGGCCTTCTGTGTCATCTCGCCCTTTGCCGCACCTTTGGCACGTCTTTACGGGCTGGAGCGGGTGCTGTTCGGTGCGCTGCTGATCATGATCGCAGGCATTGCCGTGCGGTCCACGGGCTCGGTGTTGGCGCTCTATGCAGGCACCATCATACTGGGGGGCGGGATTGCTCTGGGCAACACGCTGGTGCCCAGCCTTCTCAAGCGCGACTATCCCAACAGCTTTGCCCGCCTGACGGGGGTCTATGCCATCACCATGGGGCTGGGAGCGGCGGCGGCCTCGACCATTATTGTGCCCCTGACACTGGCCTTTGACTGGCAGGTGTCTCTGGGCAGTTTCATCCTGTTGCCGGTGATCAGTGCTCTGGTCTGGTGGCCGCGACTGAAGAATAACGCTGCACCTGCAGAAATCGCCGAGAAGGACACCGCCTCGGCCCCGCTGTGGCGCTCGCCCGTGGCTTGGCAGGTGACGCTGTTCTTTGGCTGCACCTCTTTCAACTATTATGCCTTTACCGCGTGGCTGCCCTCCATTCTGGTCAGTCAGGGCTATTCGCAGGTCGAGGCGGGCAATATGCACGGCCTGCTGCAACTGTGCACCGCCGTGCCGGGGGTTCTGTTGCCGCTGCTGATCACCAGAACCAAGGACCAGAGGGCGATTGCCGCCGGTCTGGCCCTGTCCGGTTTTACCGGCGTGGCGGGGCTTTATCTGCTGCCTGCCTATGCGGTGGTCTGGGTGACGATCTTTGGCATCGGCATGGGCGGGGCCTTCATCATGGCCCTGATGTTCATTGGCCTGAGAACGGGCCATTCCCGGCAAACAGCGCGCCTGTCCGGCATGACCCAGTCCTTCGGCTATATGATTTCCGCCTGCGGACCGGTGACGGTCGGACTGGCGCACGACCTGACCGGCGCATGGCTGGTGCCCTTCATCCTTTGCGGTACCCTGTGCCTGACCGTTGCCACGCTCGGCCTCGGCGCCGGTCGCGCCCGCTATGTGGACGAAGTCTAAAGCGTGTTGTCCTTGATGAAGGCGGCGACGTCTGTGACCACCTGCGGGTCGATCAGGGCATTCGGATCGGCATAGGTCGCAAGGTTGGGACCGCGTTCAAGCGGGGCCTGGGTCAGGACGTGGTTGACGCCCTGCCACAGCTTCATCTGGGCCTTGGGCTGGGCGACGGACAGGGCCTCGGCATCGGCGACGCCGGTCTGTAGGTCGGTGGTGCCCTGACCGATGAAGATCGGTCCCAGATAGTCATGGGCCAGCTTGGCCGGATCGCGCGAAATCCACGAAATCATATAGGGCTGGACCGACGGGCGCAGCAGGCTGCGCAGCATGGGCGAAGGATTGGGGACGGTGCGTCCGGCCTCCAACTCTGCAAGGCCGTCAATGAGCTGGGTTTTGTACGGCTCTGGGGTCTGTGCCAGTTGTTCACGCAGGACCACACCCGCCGGACGCCCCGCGCCCGAGATCAAAACCTGACCGCAGATATTGCTGTCGGTATTGGTCGCCGCCGACTGGGCCACCAAGGCACCCTCGGAATGTCCGATCAGCCAGACACACGGCACATCCAATTGCTGTACCGTATGGGCGGCCCATGCACGGGCATCGTCGATATAGGCATCAAAGCGCAGGTCTTCCTCGCTCGCGGCGGCGGCGGCGCTGCGGGCAATGCCGCGCTTGTCGATGCGCACCGTAGCGATGCCCTGCGCCGCCAGTCCCTCGGCCAGTTGTTTCAGGCTGGCATTTTTCACACCCAGCGGGTTGTTGCCGTCGCCATCGGTGGGGCCGGAACCGGGGATGATGACGGCGGCGGCCTCAAGAGTGCCCTCGGGGCGAAGCAGGGTGCCGTATAGGCGGACGGCTGCGCCGCCATTTCCACCTGCGACGAAACCGGCTCGGCCACAGCGGGTAGGGCGGCCATCAGGCCCATCTGGGCGGCAATCAGTGTCGGGGTCAGTTTCATAGGTCTTATCCGCTCAAAATGATTGGGCTTCGGGATCGTTCTTCCACACGCGCCAGCTTTCATAGGCGCTGAGGATGGCCATCAGCACGACCGCAACGGTCAGGGCGATGAGGCCAAAGGGCTGGGGCGCAAGGGGGCTGGCAATCAAGCCGACCAGACCGGTCCAGAACATCAGCCGACCTGCCAGACGGTTGGACTTGTCCCATGCCAGACGCGACTTGAACGCCCACGGGGTGCGCACGCCGATAAAGGCATTGGGACCGACGCGGCCCAGAATGGCCCCGACCGCCAGAAACACCGCGCCCATAAAGGCCATGGCCCCGCTCAAGGACGTCATGCCCGATGCTGCCGACGGGCCAAGGCTGGACCAGCACACAAAGGCGGCGACGGCGGCCATGATGGCCACGGTGACATATTGCCCGCTGCGCAAAGCCTTGCGGCGCACAGGATCAGGCGTGCTGTCGGCCTGTTTGCCGGTCAAAAAGCCGACGATCAGGTTCAGAACCGACATCCCCGCCAGCACCGCCGCCAGCTCATAGCGCGTGCCATAGCGGTCGACCTGACCTGACGCATCGAAATGCATGGGGATCGGACCGGACGGACCGTGCAGGGCCACCCATATGGCACCGGCCAGAATAAGGGCGCTGACAATAAAACCGAAGACATGAGCGGGATGCAGTTTGGGGTTCACTGGTCGTCCTCCTGCGGGTGTTTGGTGCCGGTCCTGGTCAGGTCCATCAAAAAGGCCATGGCCTCCTCGACGGCAGAAATCTCGAGGCGATAACGCACCGACTGGCCATGCTTTTCGGTCGAAACCAGTTCGGCGTCTTTGAGCGCATTCAGATGGCCGGTAATGGTCGGCCAGCTCATGTCAAAAGCGGCGGCGATCTCGCCAGACCCCATCGGACCCTGCCGCAGCATGGCGATGATGCGACGTCGCACCGGATGGGACAGGGTTTGTATTGTTTGACGACACATCAGGCTAGAGCTATCTAGGGCTTATGAACGTCATAGCTTATGCCCGCTTTTCGACCTCTGAGCAGCAAGAAGGTTCTTCGCTGGCCCGCCAGTTTGAAATCGCTGAAAGCCACGCATCGAAACATGGATGGACCATCACTGAGCGCCTGACCGATGAAGGCCGTTCAGCATTCAAGGCCGCACACAAACGAGAGACCGCTGCACTTGGTCAGTTTCTTCGCGCAGTAGATGATGGGCGATACGGTGATGGGGATATCCTGCTCATTGAAGCCCTCGACCGTCTCTCGCGTGAAGAGCCGATGGATGCGCTCGAAAACATTAGACGCATCACTCGTGCTGGAATTCGTGTTGAGATAATCAACGCGCATATTTCTCTGACACGCGGCTCGTATGAGGCCAATGCGGGATCGCTCGCGCAACTTCTGTTTGGAGCCGCGTTTGCGCACGGAGAATCCAAACGCAAGTCGGAACTTTTAACAGCGGCATGGAAGAAGAAGCGTGAGGCGGGCGAGCTACGCACGACGCATCCCTTCTGGATGGACAAGCACAAGACCCTGATCCCTGAACGTGTCGAAGATGTTCGCCTGATTTTTGATCTGGCTGAGCGTGGCTTTGGTCGGACAATGACCGCTCGTGAGCTCACGCGGATGGGACGAAAATCGTGGGGGAACGCGAGGTTTAAACACGAGTCCGAATGGTGCGCGGCGACTGTCTCAAACGTCATTCGCAATAGGGCAGTTACTGGCGAGTGTCAGGCTATGTCTAATGGAAAGCCGGTGGGGCCGGTTGTCGCGGATTATTACCCGCAAATCATATCTGTGGAGCAGTTTGAACGAGTCCATGCCGCGCCAGTCCGTCGCTTTTCTGAAAAGGGATCGGGTCGGCGGGCGGAAATCGGAAACATCTTCAAGGGCTGGTTTAACTGCTCATGCGGGAGAACGATGCAGTTGGCATGGACGCGAGATAACCGATACCTTCGATGCTCTGGATGGGCCTCAAGGGCTTGTCCAAACATGGCCGGTCGTCGGTCAGGGATGCGATACGAAGTCCTAGAAGAAGGCTTCCTGCGAGCCCTCAAAGAGATGACTTTGGTTGACACTTCCAGCGATCAGAAACGAGAGCTCGAGGGTGATCTGATCGCGGCTGAACGTGGACTTGAAGTGGCTCGCCAGAACACGACGAAGCTAGTCGATATGCTTCTCGATATGGATACGCCAGCCATTCGGCAGAGACTATCTGATGAGGAGAGTAAAGCCCGCGAGCTCGAAAATGAAATCGCTCAAATCAAGCTCGAGCTCACGAGGAAATCCCGCACTCTGGACGATGAACACGCCGAAGCGGTGAACCTCTATGAGCGGTTCTTGGCAGTCAAGGATGACGAGCGGGTGGAGCTCCGCCAGCGTATCAACCAAACCCTGCTTCGGATCATTAAGACCGGCCAGATGTCAGCCGTTGATGGGCGGTTCTCGGTCGTGATGAATGACCTTACCCTGTACCAGTTCACGCACGAGTTAAAGCCGGATGCAGTGAAAAGGAAAGTGGCAGGTACGAAGCCCGCCACAGATTTCCATTGGGTGGCGAAGCGCGTCACGCAGGAGGATGCAGCCATGTATCGCGCCAAGCAGATCACAGCCGATGGTGCTCGAGAGACCTTCGCCCACCTGTCCGATGAGCAGTTTGAAAAGGCTAAGGCGGCTGCGGTTAAGCTGCTAGAGTGAGAAGGTTCGAGGGAGGGAAAAAATGAAAAAGTATGTGCTTATGGCGTCGCTGCTCGCATTGACTGGCTGCGGCGGAGCTTCTGAAAGCTACAAAAGCTGCGTCGAAAAAGGCGAAGCATATTTCAAAGAGATTGAATCGTGGCCGCATCTTAGTGATGGCCGCAACGCAATGAAGGTTATCGTTGACAGGTGCCAGAGGAATGATGGCGCATTTGACGGCCTCGACTAAGCCGCTAGTCCATCCACCATATCGACCAGATCATCAGCCACTAGATGTCCATAACGGTCGGCGGTGATCTGGATCGATGAGTGTCCCGCCATCTTCGAAACCAAAGCAATCGGGTGGCGCTTCATTGCGCGGGTCAAAGTGGTATGTCGAAGGGTATGCAGACCAACGTCCGTCATATCATAGCCACGCTCTGCCATCTCCGATTTCACACGCTCGAGCATAGTCCAAAGGACTTTGGGTGTGAACGGGAACAACCTGCCGGCCCGGTTCACAGCCAACCAATTGAGCTCTTTCGCAGTCGCCTGATCCAGCGGCAAAGAGCGTGGCTTGGTGTTCTTGGTTGTGTAGCGTTCGAACGTAACGAACCACCGATCACCACGCTGCTCGAGATGATCCGGCGTGAGCATCATAGCTTCTGATCGGCGGCAAGCCGTCGCGATGATGAAGCGGATCATCACACGAAAGGCGTTCCAGTCGCGGGCCTGATCAGTCAGGATGAGGTGATCGATCACTTCAAACATGGTTGTCTGCTCCACGCTTGAGACGACGCGATCTTTCACATTTTGGATTTTGAATGATGGGAATGCGGGCTTAGCCGAGAGTACTGGCTGACCATCCTTGCCGGTCATACGCAGGGCTTGTTCCATCGCCTTGCTGAGCGTGTCCATGATGCGTTTTGTAGTGGCGGGTGACTTGCCTTGGGCTTGGAACGCCGTGGCTAGCGATTGCAAGTCGGCGTATGTGATCTGGCGGATATCTTGCCCGCCAATCATCCTTACTAGCTGACGGATGTTGCTTTGTAGCGTGGCTTGCGAACGGTGGTCGCGCCAATATGTGCGCTCGCAATGTTCGAGGAGTGAGGTGACGTTCATGACAATCGCCTCGCAAATTCTTCCGCGATCTTCCGTCCTGCCGGTGTCAGCTTGAGCGTCTTGCGGCGACGATCATCTTCATCTTCTTCGATCACGAGCCAGCCGAGCGCATCAGGAAACTGCTTCGATGGTGCGGTGAAGATTTGATAGGACCGGCCCAGCGACGACCCCAAATTGTCACGTTCGCGAATGTCCGCGACGGTGACTGATTGGCCCATAGCTTCGGCCTCGAGGACACGAGCCAATAACAGAAGCTGTTGAATCGTGACGCGGGATTCCAGATGCTTCGATGCGAGCTCGACCGCCGACGCGAAGGAAGAGAAACGGCGGGCGTGTTGTTTGAAATCGGACATCTGAATCATTCCTTCGCGTTTACGCAAAGAATGAAGCGGTGTGGGCTGGGAGTCTATGAGAAAATCTAGCTGCATAGGGTCGCTCTAACACAATCTTAGCTTTAACGCAATCTTTGTGTTAAATACGCAATGACATTCTTCGCATTCATCCTTCGCACATTCATCCGTCTGATCGACTTCCTCAGCCTGACCGAGGATCGTCTGCCTGATGAGAGAGTCAGGCTGTCCCAGACAAAAATAATGGTGTGGGGTGCGATGCTCGCGGGCATGGCCTTGATGCTGTCAGTGCAAATCTCGGATGAGCCAATGTCCCTGACTGACGCTGGCCTGATAGGCCTACTGACCACCGCAGCCAGCGTAATGAAATGGGCTAGAGATCGTCGGGCTTCGGGGGGCGATGACGATCTCTAGCCGACCATCGCGAGTTCGGGTCGCGAGATCATCTCAATATATCATTGATTTTTAAATCAGTGAATGCGTCGTTTCGCAATGAAGGCTTTGACTTCATCGGTGGTACGGGCATTCTCGAACGCCTCTTCAATGAGGGCCGCGATGTGTGGATCATTCGGGTCTTCGCCTTCGAGGCCAATCGCGGTCATTGAGCGAGCGATCTCAAACAGGCGTTCGGCCAGCGCTCTCTCGAGAGCCTGAACATCATCGTCATTCAGGATCATTGCGATGATCCCGCTGGATCATTGAGACATCCTGTCTGGCGAAGGCGGAGGCATTCATAGGCCTTCACGAGCCAATCATATCGATGGCGGAGATCGTTGTATTGGCGATCCGACTGAACGCCCTCCCGCATATGGCCGTGCAGATCGTGCGAAACCAGCGGTGGTAATGCTACGGCTTCGGCTGACAAGATTGGGGGCAGGGCAGGCAACTCAACCGGCTCCGCTGGCACCTCGACATAGACAGTGCGGGCGCATCCGGCGAGCATCAGACACAAGGTGATAGCGGCGATCTTCATAGTGCTCGCACCTCATTCCGCATGGCAATCAGGGCCGGATCAATCGAGCAGTTCTCGACCTCGACCAGCCGTTCTTCAATGCGTTCGACAATGACTTGTTCAGTGGACCGGCGTTGATCGCGCAGGCGTTTAATCATCCGCTCATAGCCTTGGAATTCCTCGCGCAGTCGCAGCGTTTCTTCGTGATTTTTCTGGCGGATTTTCAAGATGATCTGGGCCTGAATGGCCTGCTCATGAGCACGGCCAGCATCGAACGCATCACTCTTGATATCCATGATGTAGAACCATCCGCCAGCCGCCAGAGTCAGCACGACAGCCAGCACGATCAACGCTTGCTGCATGTGCGATCCTGCTCGCGCAACTGACCGATTGCGATATCGATTTCACGACATCCACGCACCGCTCGAGCCAGCATGTGTCGGGCTTTAATCGTTTTAAGTGCTTGAAGTAGTTCTTTCCGCTGTTCTTGCATGGTTTTCATAGTTCTCTCCCGTTCCTGCATATGTATTTAGCAAAAACAGTCAAAAACAGCGCTTATTCCGAGGTTTTCCGCCCTTACTTCTAAATACCTTTGAGCAATGAGGCTCGAAGGAACTAGAAGAAATGCAATGGAGAACCATTCCAAACACAAAATCATATGAAGCATCTGAGTGCGGTCAAATCCGCAACGCACGAGGCAAGATTCTAAAGCCGCAAAGACACGCGCACGGTTACAGAATACTCGCTGTGAAATTCACCGATGGCACTTACAAATCCGTGACCGTCCATTCGATGGTAGCAGCGGCATGGCATGGCGAACGTCCGTTGGGCTTGGATGTCCATCACATCGACCACGATAAGACCAACAACGCCGCCTGCAATCTCGTCTATATGTCGCGGTCGCGTAACGTCATTGAGAGCAAGATTGAAGCGATGTCGAGAGGCACCATCATTGCTTGGTGCGCAATGGCCGTTGGCCAGACAGTGGCAGTGCCGCAGGATTACAAGTTGAAGCGATTGGCTGATCGTGTGCGAGCGATATCGAAAGCTTTAGGCAGGCAGTTTGAATATTGCGCGATGTCTGGGACGGTCACACGGACTGCCTAAGTTGGAAGAAGCCCCCGAAGTCGGGGGCTTTTTTGTTATGCGGCCACCGCCATCTGAATTGCATATGCAGGGATTATTACGCCGATTTGGCCGGTTGTATAAATAGGTATGCGAGGTGGAGTTGAGACCACCGACGCGATGCTGTGGTTCCTTCGCATCGCGTCCCGCGCAAACAAAAGCCCCACTGGATCAGTCCAATGGGGCTTTTCGTTACATGGACATTTTGGCTTGGAGAACGATTTCGGCAGGGATGTTTGGGATCAAATCTGGATAATCGACTAGTCGATAATGGCCGCGATGAATGATGACTTCGCGCAAGAGCTCATCGGTGGGGCTGTCCATGAACCGCTCGAACAGATCAGGTTCATCTGACGCTAAAGCATCGGCCAGAAATACAGTGATGGGATGCGGTTTTACAATAACGGTGATGATTGGGTGGTGTTGACGAACCGCTGCCAACTGCCATCGAAGCGCATGCATATGCCATTCATGTGACTCGTGGTCTGTGATTTTGATGCCATCGTCTGCAATAGCTCTAAGCACTTCGTCTTTCGGTAAGTGGTCGAATTTCTTCATAAGGCTCCTTTTCTCTTGGCTCGTGCTGCCTTGGCACGAAGTCGGTTTTGCTCTTTGGTTCGTGCGGCTTTCTCTTCCGTCGATAGGACCATCTTGGGACGGCCATTAGGTTTCACCGGCTTCGCTTCTAGCTTCAGATCGACGAACTCCAGCCGAATATCCTCACTCGTGACGTAGCCATTCCTGACGAGGAAATCGGCTGTCTCTTCGGCTTGCTCTTTCGAGAACAGGCATAACTCGAATGTGCCTTGATGGGTGGGATTTCGAAGGGTTCCACGCAACGCAAACTGTGCAATCGCTTCAAGCTCGCGGTCTCTCTTGATATCCTGACGAGTAATCTTTCCGTCGGTCATCCGCTCGAGCAAAACCACTTCATCATTGCTGGCCTGCGCGGAGTAAACGAACACGCCGCGATCATACGTCTGTAGATCGTTGCGTCCGGTCGAAAGGGGTTTGATCTCTGTCCCGCCGAGGTTGTCCTCGATGTATGAGTTTTTCGATGAGTAGGTGAGGGGACTGGCGGCGTTTCTCGACCACCGTGCGATCCGGCTGAGGTTACGCTGGCCGACATCACTTTCGAAGTATGTCCGCGACCCTGACTCTTCACTGAAATAGCGGATAGTGACGGGGCGAGATGTCCAATGACGGGTTGTGGGCCGGTGGTGTGGGACAAACTTCACATTCTGAACGATAGATCCGATTTTGAATGACAGTTTCTCGGGATAGGCATTCGCCAAAATGGTCACTCTCTTGAAGTGTTTGAGCTCTTCGAACGACCAGACCGACCACCATGAGAAGGAGTCGGGATCGTTGGAGTAAGAGAAGACATCCTGCCTCTCGACTAGCCTGCGGAAATCCTTGACCGCATCGCTGATTGTATCGTCGGCGGCATACGCGGTGATGCGCTGTGATTGCGATCTTGATATGCGATAGAGCGAGGGATCATCTGTGGGCTGGTGCTGAAACTGATCGTGGAAATGGGTCAGTCGAGAACCAGTGTTCCATTGTGCGGATTGAAAGATCGAAAAGTCTTCATCGATGACCAATTCCCAATCACTGAATGCACTCGAGAACCGCGAGCAAAGCATCGATTGGTGGGTAATCATGATGACGAAATGGGTGCCATCGGTGGTGTAGTCGTTGGGTATGTTTTCAATCGCCTCAACGACACTTTTAAAGCCGTGTCGGGCCTTCTCATTGATCGTAATGATCGTGGGTTTCATCGACATCGCTTCGAGCTCTGCCGCTCTTTGCTTCATGATATCGACGCGATCAAAAGCGATGATGTAACAGCCTTTGTTGGCCGCGATATGCCGCAGGTATGAGTAGGTTTTGCCGTCGCCGCATCTGCCTGAATCGTAGAAAATTGTCTGTGTCATGTAGCTCCTTCAATGACGCCGATCTGGGTTGAGATGATCGGCCTTGAAGGTATTTAGCTAACATGATGCGGAGATAAGTACGAATAAAATCAGTCACTTAGCGGCGTCACGCATCGGCAGAAGAATGGTGTTGATTCTTTTTGCAGTGCGACGGTGGTGTTGGATTTAGTCACGGAAAAGTACCTGTCTTTAGGTGGTTTAGCGTGACGTTTTCATGGGTCCGTAGGTGATCTATGAGGTGATCTGTCATGTGGACCTATCGGTGGTCCTATGAAGTGATCTGTCAGGTGATGGGATGACCTGATTTCGATCTGTCATATCGACCTTTAGGTGGTTCATATGTGGGGTTTAGAGGTCAAAAACGTCACGGAAAACCACCTGTCTTTAGGTACTTTAGCGTGACTAATTTCTCTGTTTTCCTTCTCTTTCCTCATCCCATACAGGCAAAACAATCGCATCGAGTGAGAGCGAGATGACTTGTCATTGAGCGAGAGTGAAGATGCATCCGAATGGACTGCGAAGCGGGCCATGAGAGATCAGTTATGTGTCAGTCATGGCTATGAATCCGTCACGGAAAAGCATCTAGGTTCTAGATAGTTTAGCGTGACTCAATCACCTCATAATTGCTGTCTGTAGGTATCACTTCGTTCAACCTACATCCCGGCGATTTCCTTCCACGAAATGAGCAAGTCATCTCGTGCCAGTCATCGCAAATTGTCGTTTTGATATGGGATGAGGAAGAGAAGGAAACAGGTCAGGAATCCATAGGTGAATCTGGCAGTCAGATATGACGCGATATGACCCATTGATGACCCATTACGAGGGATATCAAGTCACTTGATCTGGGTCATGACTGGACCTGTAACTGATCCATAACAGACCTATGAATCCGTCATTTCGAAATCACATACAGCCATCACTGGACCAATAACTGGACCTCTCTTTCTGCCGATGCGTGACGCCACATGAAATGACCTGATCGACTAAATACAATTGCGGCTTAGACACCGCCTCCAAATGACTCGAGGGCTACGCATCATAGACCATGCGTAGCCCTATCTTTTGCCGATGCGTGACAGGATGATTTGATTCACTAAATGGGACTGTCGCGTATGATTCGTGACGATTTCAATGGGGAGAATAATGGGCGAAGCTAAACGAAAAAAAGCCAAGGGCATTATCCATAACGGGGTACGTAAGTGGTCTGCCGTTCAAGATTTTGACTTCTGGAAATCTACTGCAATATTACAAAATCATATAGATATGACGCCTTCAACGACACCCCCTCGTCCGGTCGGGATGGGAGTCGCTAGGTTTTGTAAAACGATAAGCGTTGAAGAGCCTGTCTACCTTCCATTTACACATGTGTCAGATGATTACAGGGCCGGATGGTGTCATTTTAACGTAGCTGAGCAGATCAATCGGGCAGGTGGATCGCGCCAGCATGGTTGGATGATTTGGTATCACGAGACGCATCTATCAGCCGAGTTTCATTCTGTGTGGGTGAATGATGCAGGTGATTATATCGATCTGACGCCACGAGTTGATGGCGAAGTCGAAATCCTATTTTTGCCAGATATGGTCACTGGGATCGGCTTTAACGGAACACATGAAACTCTGCCTGTGACTAGAACCGATATCAAAAGAGTCCCTTACACCTCAAACGGTCAGCCATATCCTCAACCAGAAGGACCAGTCGTACTTGATCATTCCACGCCGTTTGGTCACGTCACTATGAGGATATAAGATTAAAGATAAGGGGCCATCTGGCCCCTTATCCTTCTTAGAGCTCTTCACAAATCGAAGTCATAGACTGGCTCGACATACGGCTCGAGAAGAAAGCCTCATCGTGCTCATCCCATGCATCGGATGGCTCATTCCAGACCGCTGCAAAGTCACCTCGCAACTCGCGATCCAAAGCCGCGATCAGCATTTCCACAGTCACCGGATGCATGTTGTCAGATGAGTCCATCGTCGGCACCGCAACATGATCGAAGTATCCGGCTTCCCAAGCCATGCGAGCGGCTGTCTCTAATGACACGCCATCAGCCCTGACTAGCTTCCGGCGGAATGGCGCTTCTCTATGCCAGCGATCCAGATCACGAGCCTTGAGCTCGCCGCCATCATCACAAATCCCTTTCGCGCTAAGGTACTCACATAAGCTAGGATCACGGCGCGGATGGAATGGCCGTATATCGCTCACAGGGGCCGGTTTAACCGTCACTGACACCGTTTCGGGCTCTGTTTTGACCGCAGATGCCCCATTAGAGACTTTGCGCTGTAGGGCGATTTGCCGGGCATTTAGAGGCCTTGCGGAACGGGCAGGGCGACCCTTGAATCCAGCCATACGAGCCCCGAAACGATCCTTGATCGAAGGGCCAGATGGAGGCGTAGGATCGGGCTCATCATCATCTGTTTGATTGGCCGCAACCACCGGCATGATGATTGGTTCACTGACAGGCCGTGACAGATCAGGCAGGCAGATGACACCGGCAAGATCACCACCGGCACCGATACCGGCTTGGCCTCTGCCTCATAGTCACCCGCCATTTCGAACAGATAATCGCAGGCCTGTTGCGCCTTCGAAGCGGCTGTGAAGATGGCTCTTTTATCCGCCTTTAGGACTTTGAGCCATGATGCGAGATAGCTCGCGTGATCATCTCGAGGCTCATCGCTAATGCCTAGTTTGGCGCATGTGAAAGCCGCTGATAGCTCCGCCACCAATTCCTCAAAAGCATACGCCGCATCGCCAAACTTCTTTCCAAACTCGCGATTAAGGCGGGACTCTATGCCGCTCCAGTGGGTGAGCTCATGAGCCAATGTCGCATAGTAACCCTCTGAATCGTGGAAGGCGGAAAACTCGGGCATTTGAATGAAATCGTCACTTGAACGATAGAATGCGCGATTGCCACCGTGGCGGATATCAGCGCCGATATTAGCGGCCCATGCATCGGCCTTCGCGATGCGCTCTTTCGTGTCAATGAGATCAACCGTAACAGGCACGATGAGATGATCGGGAAGGTCATCGATTTGCGCGAGATTGAACACGCTGAACGACTTCAAAAATGGGATTTTGATTTCATCGCCAGCTTCGTTCTCGCGCTCGAGTTGCGAATAGAAAACGATAGTCGAGCTCTTCTCACCCTTGCGGACTTTCGCGCCCATTGCCTTTGCCTGATTAAAAGTCAGCCATTGGTTTGATTGATAGCCGCGCTCTTCGCTCGAGCCCCATAGCAGCAAGGTATTGATCCCGCGATATGGCTTGCCGGTCGATGCATTGACCGGAACAGACAGATTGAAACCGCCGTCTTTCCAGCCCTTTTGCCAAGGCTTCGTGCCCGCCTCGAGCATCCGAATGATGGCGTCGGTGACGAT
>NZ_JAVXCU010000005.1:0-55532 GCF_036659295.1 Brevundimonas sp.
CATCGGCTAAGAGCGCTACGGCATCAGCGATATATGTGCGCTTGGTACCATCCATCACAAACTCGAACCTGAATGGTTGGGCTCGGTAATCGACAATGTTTGTGTCGACCTCGCAGTGCATGAAGAACGCGCGTTCATTCATGCTTTCATAGGGATGGGCGCGACCAGATTTCCTGCTGGCGTAAACCCCTGTCGTGATGATGCGTCTGCCTGTGATTATGCTTCGGATGGAGCAGCCATTTGTGGGCAGAACCAATGTGGCCTGTGCAGTTAGGTGCTCCCAAGAGTGACGTTCAGCAGGACACGCTGGTGCCAAAAGGGCTTCATTCAGGTCCGTTGATAGCTGGAAGTTGGGCGCGCGGAAGTCGTCATGAACTTGGTTCATGTGAAAATCCTTTTATTTGATATATTTGAATAGAGGACGAGCTTGTTAGACATGCGTTTCATAAAAACGCATTTGACATCCGGCTCGTGGAGGGGGAGTATCCGTCTATCGTCACCCAATGACTAGGGACAGGTTCCCGCTTCACGAGTCTCAGATGTATGTCTGGGGCTCTTGTTGTATGTGCGGCAAGCCGCAGTTTTCATTCAAGTTTTAGGGCGGTTTCATTTTTCAGAACTCCTTCTTCGCATTTCTGATGCAAGCTATGCGCGGTCTTGTGCTCAGAACGAGACTCGCCAAGCGCGAAGGCATTGTTTCAAATTAGATTAAATGAGTCACAGTAATTATTTTAAACAGTAAAGTGTAGTTAAATATTGGTTATAACCAATACTTCAGTGATAAGTTATTGCGCATTCAATGCGTTAGTGTTGTTAGGGGTATTGGTGCGCGTTAGGATGCGTTGTGACAAAATCCTAATGGCTCATTTGCGCCAGAAGCGGCCATTGGCTCAGCGTCATGAAGTAGACCTTAGACCCTCGCGGGGCCTACGCATGCTTTCGCCGATTGTTGAGCGCACCCTTCCCGGCGGCAGTCTATTTCTATGACTGGGGCAGGAACCCCTTCGGCGGCGGCTGTCATGGCTGGTCGGCGCACTACAACATCTGCCAAGTGATGGGCACGATCCGCGTCCTCGGTCGCCAACATCATGTTAGACGGTCCGCCGGCATTCATCGTCGGCTCATGCTATCCGTTTACCAGGGCTGGGTCGAAGGTGCCTTCTGCGTCGCCGAGTCCGTCCGCAGGAGCTCCTCCGGTCTTCCAGCCTTTTCCGCGTGTCTGGCTTTCACCTAATCTGCAAGACGAGCGACACCGCAGCGGCGTGACGCTACTGGCTAAGCAGCCAACGCCGGGTTCGAGTATCCTCTCATTAGCTTTGGCTTCGGACAAAGTCCCGAATCGAGATCAGGGGCTGGAATAGCGTGACCGGCTTCCATAAGGAGGAGCGTCGACCAGCCGGCGTGGAGGCTAAAATGACTCTCAGATTTTCAGATGCGGGACCGGAGTTTCCGCGTCCCCTCATCGACGCCATGATCGATGGTAATGTGGTGTTCCTGTGCGGCGCGGGGATCAGCGCGCCGCAACTACCAAGCTTCCAGAAGCTCGTTGAGGACACCTACCGGGCCTTGGACATGGATCGCGATCGGTCTGAAGATCTCTCCTTCAACGAGGGCCGTTATGAGGAAGTCCTCGGTGCCCTCGGCCGGCGTCTAGCCGACTCACCAGCTATGGAGCGGGAGGTCGTGCGCCTGCTGCAAATTCCCGACAATCCCTTTCTCGGAAATCACGAGACGATCCTCCGATTGTCTCGTGATCTCAACAACCGGCCGATGGTCGTCACTACCAACTTTGACAATCTCTTCGAACTGGCCTTACACAGCGCCGATCCAAGCCAAACGGTTCGACATGAGAGCGTCGCTGGCCAGGCCCTTCCGGCTCCAGGCAGTGTGGATTTCGGCGGCGTCATCCATCTGCACGGACGTCTCGAAGACACGACTTTGGAGCTTGAGAAGACCCCTCTTGTCCTTACATCGGCCGACTATGGCGACGCCTATATGCGTTCGGGATGGGCATCTCGCTTTCTCTTCGACCTCGTCCGCTGCAAAACTGTGGTCCTTCTGGGATACCGTGCTGGGGACGCGCCGGTTCGGTACTTCCTCAACGTATTGGCTGCTGACCGAACGCGCTTTGCAGATCTAAAGCAGGTATACGCTTTCGATGCGGTCGTTAGCGACGTCGCCGAATCCGACGCCCGCTGGACCGCACTGGCTGTGGAGCCCTTGGCCTACAAAGCCACGACCGATATAGCGACTGGCGCTCCAGATCACAGCGCGCTTTGGAACGATCTGGCCCAGCTCGCCAATGTCATCGAGCGTCCGAAACGTAGCCGACGAACCATGGCTGAAGAGATCCTCACCAAGGCCTATTCTGACAGCAGCGAGACGGAACAGAAGGCCCTTATTTGGCTGTTTCGAGACCGGCCCGATCTTCGCGACATTCTCATCGCCGCCCTGACCGATCCTCTTTGGTTCAAGTTTATGCGCGAACATGACCTGATCCCCGACATCGACTTAAGCTGGATAATCCCCGCCTGGATCGCCCGCGATTTCGAAAGCTATGAACGATTGGAGGTCGCGCTTCGTTGGCAGGCGGTCCTGTCGCCCAAGTTCAACGAGAATATTTCGGATCGGCTACGCGAAGTGAAGTCGGTCTCACCATTGTGGCTTAGGGCTTGGCGTCTATTTGCCGATGTTGACGTCCGCCCCGATGGATTCGACCTGACCGAACACCACTTGATACGGACCTTAAGGAGCGATGTCGTTTTGGACGCTGATCTCCGGGGAGCCGTCTCCCACCTCGCGCCTCGGCTTGAGCTTCAGTCTAGCAGAAAACTGATAGCGTCAGTCCCGCGGGATGAACCAGCAGTCAGAGTGGCTGATATCGTCTGGCCCGACATGGTGTTGCGCGACAGTGGCGAACTTCTCGAGTTGATTGAAGTCTTGACTAACCGGACTGATGACGCGGAACGGCTGATGGATTTGGCGACGGAAGCGCTCAAATCTACAATCGCGACTTCGGTGGACGCGGGGATGATTGTCGAGACGTGGGATTCCAATGATCAGGACGTTCCTTCGGTTGAGGATCATCCCCAAAACGATCATCACGGCGGCGTGATCGGGTTGGTCCGCCTCCTAATCAATTTGCTTCCGAATGTCGCCCGCCAGTCGCGCGAACACGCTCGCGATCTGGCGCGAGATTGGGCTAGGCTTCCGGGTTCGGTCGGCGTGAGGATGTGGCTCCACGCGTTACGTAATCCCGATGCATTCTCCAGCGCCGAGGCCGCGACCGGCGCGCTCGACCTCTCCATCGGCGATTTCTGGGCCTCCCGACGCGAGCTGCCGCTATTGCTGCGCGATCGCATGGGTGATGCCGCACCAGAGCTCGTGTTCCAGCTTGAACGGCGAATCATCACAGAGGGCGACGAGTACTTCGGCCAGTATGATCTAGAGGAGGGCCAAGTCGATTGGCGCGACCACGCGAGAGACTCCTCCGTCTGGCTCAGGCTGAAAATGATGGGTGCCGCTGGTGCCCTTAGCCCAGATGGTAAGGCCGAACTCGATGCCATCGTTGGTCGGCGAGAAACCTTAAACCGCGAAGCCGAAGATACAGACTTCTTCGGATCCTACTCGTTTGGGGTGCGCGCAGTCGTGGGCGATCCTGGCCCCATCGAAGCTGCGGCAGACGAGGAACGCCTTGAGGTCGCACAACAGTTCATTCAGAGTCGGGACTTCCAGCTTAGAGACGGATGGAGCGCCTATTGCCGCTCCGACCCACAAGGCGCGCTCTCGACATTGAGCGGTGCCGGTTGGGAAATGGCTAATGCTGAGCTCTGGAACACCTTCTTAAGCGCCCTTTCATTTGCAGTAGCGCAAGAAGTTCCCGCGCAACAGACACTCCGCACCAAGACCTTTGGCCACCTCTGGGCGGCCGATGACGACTTTTTGGCCCTGCTAGCGGATCGACTTGTCGACTTGCTTTCAGCTGGCTCGCGAGATGGTATCGCCGATCAATGGTGGGATCGCCTTTGGTCCTTCATCGTCAAAGCCCCCGCCGATGCGGAGCTCGAGAAGGATTTGCTGTCGACAGCCGTCAATAGATCTGCGGGTCGACTGACCCAAATGCTCCTTGCCGACATCCAATCGCGCCGGAAGGCGAACCAGGCGACCGACGACTTGGTGGCGAGACTGACACAGGCCGCCACTGACAATGGATGGGCCGGCCTGCTGGCATCGGCGGTTATGGTGCGTGACATTTCATTCGTTCTAGCGGTCGCGCCGGACGTGGCTGACCCAATTCTCGTCGACCGCACGAATGGAGACTCAGGCCACGCCAAGGCGCTGCGCCGCGTTCTCATCACTTATCCACGCGTAACAAAGAGCTTCTCAAAGACATTCGCCGGCCAAATCCTTCAAGGTTCAGTGGACTGGACAAGCGACAGTCGCTCTGACCACGTGGCGGCGAAGCTCCTTCTTCCAGCGCTTCGTATCATCCGAGGCCAAGATAGCGAGGATGACTGGGGGACGACTGTTGCTGATGCGGCGGCGACCCTGCGCAATGGACACCCGGCGATCCGTCTCGGTGCCGCGATGTTGTTACGGCAGTGGTCGAAGACTGAAGAGGAGGATTCTGCCGCACTTTGGCGCGACGGCCTCGGGCCGCTGATGTCTCGGATTTGGCCAAAGGCGTCACAGTTCGTGAGCGAGGCCGTCGCGAGTCATCTGGTCGCGATCGCCATCCATGCTAATGAGGCGTTCCCGGAAGCCTTCCGCGCTTTGAAACCCTATCTCGCGGCAGCCGGACATCGTGCGGGAGGCGTCTACGCCCTGAAACAGTCGAAGATCCCAGAGACTTTCCCGGGGGAAACTCTGGAACTGCTCTGGCTCACCTGCGGTCCGAGAAGCAATGGTCAAGCCTATGAAATGGGCTCATTGCTCGATCGTATAGTCAAGGTGAAGCCTCAACTGGAGACTGATCGACGCCTGCAATGGCTGGAGCTTCGCGCAGTGCTTGTCCGCTGACACTAGCCTGCGGACAACCTCATGCGCCAGGGGCGCCGTCCGTCGGCTTAAGGGCATCCACTCGCACGACCGGATCAGTCCTATGGTCTACATCGATGTCGGCGAAGAGATTCTCGCGAACCTTCCTGAACCTTCCTTCAGTCAGCGCATGTTCAAAATGAGCCGCCACCACCAGATGATGTGCGTGAAAGGCGACGTTGCCGCATTGGCATTGCTGGGGATGTTCGACGGGTTTCCAGAGGTTATCCTCGACACGGTAGTACACACCGCGGGTGATGCCGAACTCGCTCGGCACCAGCCCCCTTTGCTTGAGGGTCAGGCCTGACAGCAAGATCGTATTATCGGGCTGGCGCTCGAGATAAATCCCTTTTCCGTAATTGGGACTACCCATCGCGGTAGGGAATGCGACTAATCCATCGATCTCGACGGCGACGGAAAGATGTTCTCGCAACAGGGACGACAGGTGTGGCAATCGCGGGTCGTCGGGTCTGCCGCCATGGAAGAGGGCTTCTTCCGTCAGATAGAATACCGTGTCTTGGAATATGGTTTCCGCCACCGCGTTGGCGATCCAAGTGCGAGCGTAGTAGGCCGTCCCTGAGCCTGTCCGACGCACAGATCCAATGTGGTATTCCGGCAGGGGCAATCCGCGGGTAAAGACGCCTAGGTCGCCGATAATCGCATGTGACTGCCTTACCCAAGGCATGGCGAGAAGAGCAGCCAGGACAGGGTCGGACGCAGGCGGTGGGAAAAGGCTATCGGCGTCCATGCTTGGCGTTTGCGCCGCATATTCTCGGAAGGCGGCAGCTGGCCCTTTGATACGCGCAACTACAATTTCGGGTGGAAGCGCGGTTTGAAGGGGCCCGATCATGAACGCATTTTGAGCCAGGTAGCGCGGCCGGCCGGATGCTGTCATGATCTCCAACAGGTCTACGGCCTGGATCTGCTGGGCTCTGAGTTCCTTCCGCGACAGCGCGTAGAGAACGGCTTCTCCGTCGCCCGCGACATATCTGGCCTGTTCGCGCCGGATCATCAGCGGTAACTCGAACGCATCTTCGATCAGTTCACCGCATGGCTCGCTACTATAGCGGTGGCCGGCGAACCAGGCGGCGACGGCCGCATTCGATGACGCGTCCAGGAAGAATGATCGCCAGCCGTAGTGCTGAAGGATCGCCTGATCCACCGCCAAGTCGCTTGCGCCGTCGTAGCCCTTCACGAACGTGGTCAAGATCGCTTTGGCGGCGTGGCTCCATTTCAACATTAGCGGCGGGATGCAGCCCTGCCGCTCGAAGCTAGTCTTCAGGTTGGGCCGCCCTTCGCCATCAAGATATTCGCTTGACTGGCCACGATAGAGCGCGCCAGGTCCAATTTCGGTGATGGCGCTGGCGATCTCGTCGACTGACCGGCACTCAAACGTTCTCATGCCCTTACCTCTGTCGGACGGCTGTCAGTCGTTTACCGTTAGGTTCAGAGAGTCTGACATCACATGAAACGGTCACCTTGTCTTGGGTAATGTCGCTGCCGCCATCGTAAGAACTCGGTGCAGCCAAAAGACGACTCACCTAGGTTCGGCGGTCGTCTGAATCTTTCAGACTCGCTTTCCAGTCAAAAACGCCGGTGACCCCATCGGGGTCGAAGATGATCATGCGGACTACGAATGAACCGACTTGGCTACGTCACCTCCATTTGGTCGTCGGCTTGTAGTGCCAACTCGCGACGCCAGGGGAGTGCCCTTGCTTCGGCGTCTTAGTGCGTTTCTAAAAGCGGACATTCCAAACCGCCGCTGGGAGTCAGAAGCTGAGATGAAGCTCTGAACAATCCGGACGGAGCTTCCCTTAACTTCACGGCGTTTAATGGTTGCGATTTATTCGCAACTTGAGCAGGTCTTAAGTGGTATTGAGCAGGTTCTAACTGGTAACGACAAAAAATGGCGACCCTGGAGGGACTCCAACCCCCGACCTCGGCTTTAGGAAAGCCTTGCTCTATGCAGCTGAGCTACAGGGCCACAAAGGGGTGAGTAGTGGAGGAGGGGCAAGGAGGGAAGCCCCCAGTTTGAACAAGGTCGAGGTTTCTTGTGTGCGGTGCGTTTGGGATCGGCGTGTCAGGGTTAACCTTTGTGGTTAAGCTGCGTTAATCTACTAGATGTGGTATAGAACAAAGGTCGAATCGGGCGGTGTCGCCGATTCGGTCATGATTCGTTCGTGCCGCGTTTCGTGAGGCGGTAATGTTTCATTCACGATCTTCTCGAAATCGGTGTTTTGTGTCCGGATCAGGTGCCGTGGCGGCGCTTAGTCGGCTGTGGGGACGCTTTGGGGTTGTGGTTCGGCGGGCGGCATGTGCTAGGGCAGGGCCGTCATGAGTGATCGTTCCACTGGCCTTGCGCCCTCGCGCATTACGGCCATCCTCGGCCCGACCAATACCGGCAAGACCCATTTGACGGTCGAGCGGATGCTGGGTCATGCGTCGGGCATGATCGGTCTGCCGCTGCGCCTTTTGGCGCGCGAGATTTACGAGCGCATTGTCAAGCTTCGGGGCGCATCGTCGGTGGCGCTGATTACCGGCGAGGAAAAGATCGTCCCGCCGCGCCCCAGCTATTTTGTCTGTACGGTCGAAGCCATGCCGCTGGAGCGGCAGGTGGATTTTCTGGCGGTAGATGAAATCCAGCTGGTGGCCGATCCCGAGCGCGGGCACGTGTTCACCCAGCGTTTGCTGCATGCGCGCGGGCGCTTCGAGACCATGTTCCTTGGTGCCGGAACCATGGCACCGTTGATGCGGCGCTTGGTGCCCGATGCCGAGATCGTCAGCCGCGAGCGTCTGTCGGTCCTGACCTATGAGGGCTCCAAGAAGATTACCCGCCTGCCGCGCCGTTCGGCGGTGGTCGCGTTCTCGACCGAGCGGGTTTACGCCATTGCCGAACTGTTGCGCCGCCAGAGGGGCGGGGCGGCGGTGGTGATGGGCAGCCTTAGCCCCCGTACCCGCAATGCGCAGGTCGAGCTGTTCCAGTCGGGCGAGGTGGATTTCCTTGTCGCGACGGATGCCATCGGCATGGGTCTGAACATGGATGTGGACCATGTGGCCTTTGCGGGACTGAGGAAGTTTGACGGGCGACGTACGCGTCATCTTTACGCCCACGAGATTGCCCAGATCGCCGGTCGTGCCGGTCGCCATATGCGCAATGGCACATTTGGTGTGACCGCCGAGGCCGAGGAACTGGACGAAGATCTGGTCGAACAGATTTCCGAGCATCGCTTTGATCCGGTGGAGGCGGCCGAGTGGCGCAATGCGCGGCTGGATTTCGATACACTGCCGGACCTGTTGCGCTCGCTGGAAGCGACGCCGGATCGGGCGGGCCTGCGGCTGACGCTGCCGTCGCTGGATGAAACCCTGCTGCGACGCCTGTCTCAGGACGAGGATATCAAGAAGGTGGCCCGTTCGCGCGGGGCCTTGATGCGTCTGTGGGAAGCTTGCCAGTTACCGGACTTCCAGAAGACGACGCTGGACGAACATTCGCGCCTGTCCAAAGAGATTTTCTCTGCCCTCACCACGGGGCATGGCCGCCTTCAAGACGACTGGATTACGCCGCGTTTTAATGATCTGGATCGCGATGATGGCCAGATCGATCAGGTTTCGGCGCGTTTGTCGGGCGTGCGGACATTGGCCTATATCGCCAACCGCCCCGATTGGCTGCACAATGCCAAGGCATGGGCCGAGCGCACCAAGATATTGGAAGAGCGGCTCAGCGATGTGCTGCACGAGAGATTGACGGCCCGTTTTGTGGACCGGAGAACAGCAGCCCTGATGCGGGTGCTGAATGATAGTGCCGAAGTGGTCGCCGGTGTGGCTGACGACGGTGAAGTGACTGTAGAGGGGGAGACGGTCGGACGACTGGATGGCGTGAAATTCACGCCGGATGCCGGTGGTTCGGCTCTTGCGGACCGTGCACTGCGTCAGGCAGCGCTACGGGCCGTGGCCCCCGAGATTGGACGGAGACTAAAGGTTTTGGCCAAAGAGCAAGACGCAGGATTTGCGCTGGATGCGGACGGAACGGTTCGCTGGCAGGGCGAGGTTGCGGCCCGCATTACCAATGAGGATATCTTTCACCCGCATGTGGCGTTGGTGGGCGATCTTGGCGATGCTGCGTCCCGCGATGCGGCGCAAAAACGTGTCGAGACATGGCTGCTTGAAGAAGCCGGTCGTGCGCTGCGTGATCTGAAACGCCTGAAACGCGCGGTGGATGACGGTGTGCTGTCGGGTCTGGTGCGTGGCATTGCGTGGCGCATTGTCGAGGCAGGCGGTGTGGTGCCGCGCGCCGAAGTTCAGGCTGATCTGGCCGTATTGTCGCCGGAAGACCGCAAGTCGCTGGGCAAGTTTGCCATCCGTATCGGCACCCATGCCGTGTGGCTGCCCTCGATGCTGAAACCGCGCGCCATGGCTTTTTCGCAGGCCTTTGTCGGTCGTGGCGCAGGGCGTGCGCTGAAGGGCGACGGACTGCTGGAACTGCGCGGCGACAAGCCGACAGCCAAGGCGCTGGCAGCATTCGGTCGCCAGATTGTCGGTCGCTTTACCGTGCCGGTGGACCTGCTGGAAACCTATGCCGATCTGAGCCGCAAGGCGGGTCGTGGCGAGATGCCCAAGGTGGCACTCGAGACGCTGGGCTGGAACGAGGGTCAGGCGCGGGCTGTGCGTTCGGCCCTGCGTCCGCCGCGTCGCGAGGAAGGGGCGGCTATGAGCGCGCCTGTGGCCGTCGACGAGGATTCGCCGTTTGCTGCTCTGATGGCGCTGAAGGTCGAGATTGCGCCGCCGCCTGCCAAACCGGCCAAGCCGCGTCGCCAGAAAAAACCCAAGACCGAAGCGGTCCAGCTTGTTGAAGGCGCGGACGGCGAGGTTGCTGAAGGTGAAGCTGCGCCCAAGAAGAAGCGCCGCCGTCGCCGTGGCAAGGGTGGAGCCGAGGCCACTGTCGAGGCTGTATCTGACGCAGTATCCGAGGCCGGTGAAGGCGCAGAAGCGACCCCGGAAGTCGCTGCGGATGGTGAGGGGCTGAAGAAGAAGCGTCGCCGCCGTCGCAAGCCCAAGGGCGAACGCGTAGCGGTTGCTGAAGGCGCACAGGCCGAAGGCGAGGACGCAAACGGTGCTGAAACCGATGCGGATGCTCATGCGGACGTTGAGGGTGAGATTGCGACCGAAGGCGAGGCTGCGCCGAAGAAGAAGCGTCGTCGCCGTCGTGGACGCAAGCCCGCAGCGGATACAGCAGCCGTCGACGGGCAAACGTCAGATGCTGGCGAGGCCACCGAGGCAGGCGTGACCGAAGCGGTCGCGGAAGCCGTCGAGGGTGAAGCTCTGCAAGGCGAGGCCAAGGCCAAGCGCCGCCGTCGTGCGCGCAAGCGCAAACCTGCGGGTGGTGATGAAAGTGGTGCAAAGACGACTGCGGATGCCGGGGTTTCTTCGGCACCTGAAGTGGCACCCAGTGCGCCTGAGGCACCCGTAGCGGTGGGCGATGGCGAGGCCTGATCTAGAGGATCAGGCCGATGCGACATCCGGTCGTGTCGATATCTGGCTGTGGCACGCCCGCTTCTTCAAGACGCGGGCGCTGGCGGCTGAAATGGTGTCGAAAAAGAAGATACGCCTGACCCATCAGGGGCGGCAGGTGCGGCTGGATAAACCCAGCCGTTCTGTCCATGTCGGCGACGAGGTGATGTTCACCCTCAAGGGCCGTATCACCCGTGTACGCATAGTGCAGATGGGAGAGCGGCGCGGACCGGCTAGCGAGGCCCGCGCCCTCTATGATGATCTTTCACCACCCGACCAGAAATCATCTGATCTAGGCGGCGATCCACCTATTTGGTGAACTCGCCTTCGATGTGCAGTTCAACCTCGTCGCCAATCATCGGCAGACCATAGTTGATGCCGAAGTCAGAGCGTTTGATCTTGGCCTCGCCGTCAAAACCGGCGCGGTATTGGCCCATCATCGTGCCCGCCTTGTTGAACTCGACCTCCATCTTGATCTGGCGGGTCACGCCACGGATGGTCAGGTCGCCATAGACATCGGCTTCATTGGCATCGTCGGTGTCTACGACAATGCGGGTCGAGCGGAAGGTTGCGGTCGGGTGATTTTCCGCATCGAAGAAGTCCGCATTCAGCAGGTGGCGTTTCAGCGCAGCATCATTGGGGGCGATGTCGGCAATCGGGATGGTTGCGGTCAGGGTGGAGTTGGCCGGATTGGCCGGATCCAGCTTCAGCTCGGCCTGAACATTGACGAACTGGCCGACATATTTGGAAAAGCCCGCATGGTCGATTTCCCATGTGATGCGGCCATGGCTGGAATCCAGCTTGTAGTCACCCGCATGAACCTCGGCGGGGTTAAGGGTAAAGGCGTTCTTGGCCACAACCGTGCCGCCGACCCCGAGGGCTGTGATAGCGGCAAGGCACAGGATGCTCTTATAGGATTTATGCACGGTGAGACCTCTGGATGGGGTGGTGTGAAGGCCGTAAATCAACGAACCCGATTATATAGCGGGTGATCGTATCACCTAATGCGGGAACAGAAAATTCGATGCCTTCGACCAATGACAAGGCGTCATTGGTTGACACTGGCCTGACCAGGGGGCATTTGCCCGCGATCCAGTTGCCTGTTGGCCAAGTTTTTTTCGGATCCGTTTGCCGCAATGACCTACATCGTCACCGACGCCTGCGTGAAATGTAAGTTCATGGACTGTGTCGAAGTCTGTCCGGTGGACTGCTTCTACGAGGGCGAGAACTTCCTCGTTATCGCGCCTGACGAATGCATCGATTGCGGTGTGTGCGAGCCGGAATGTCCGGTGGACGCCATTGTGCCCGATACCGAGGATGAGCCGGACGGCAAGTGGCTTCAGGTCAATGCCGAATACGCCAAGGTCTGGCCCAACATCACGGTCAAGGGCACGCCGCCGGCGGATCGCGAGGACTTCGAGCGCGAGACTGGCAAATACGAAAAGTATTTCAGCCCGAAACCCGGCAAAGGCTCCTGATAAAATAGCCTTTATCTGGACACAATTGGTCGTCTAGGCCGCATCTTGCTGCGGATATTTTGAGATTGATCAATTTTGTGGTAGGTTCCTCCCATTCAAAACGGATGGTTACGCAGTCGTGCGTGCTATTCGAGTTTACGACAGACCCCCGCTTGATTGACGGGGGCGGCCAGAGGTTCGGTGATCCGGTATAGCGTCTAATAGCTGTCTAATCGTTCTCCCGACGGGCGCTCATAGTCCGCCGGCGGGGACGATTTTGTTATTGGATAGTCCGTTTCATCGACGTTCTGAGCTGGGAAAGGAATGTCATGACGAGCAAGTCCGGTCTGGAATTCAAGGTTGGCGATGCAGTGGTCTATCCGGCCCACGGCGTTGGCAAGGTCGCTGCGATCGAAACCCAGGAAGTCGCGGGTATGTCGCTGGAGGTCTATGTCGTGACCTTCGATCATGAAAAAATGACCCTGCGCGTTCCGACCAAGAAAGCCACAACGGCTGGCCTGCGTACGCTCGCTGCCGATGACACTGTCACCAAGGCTCTGGCGACCCTCAAGGGCCGCGCTCGCATCAAGCGCACCATGTGGTCGCGTCGCGCCCAGGAATACGAAGCCAAGATCAATTCGGGCGACCTGATCTCGATCGCCGAGGTCGTGCGCGACCTGTTCCGTGCCGACACCCAGCCGGAGCAATCCTATTCGGAGCGCCAGCTGTACGAATCGGCTCTGGATCGTATGGCCCGTGAAGTCGCAGCTGCCAACGGTATCGACAAGGATGCGGCGATTGCCCTGCTGTCCAAGTCGCTGGCTGCCAAGAAGCCGGTTGTAACGGCTGCTGCCGCTGCTGCCGAGGAAGCCGAAGCCGCATAAGCGGTTTCAATCTCGAAAGATAAAAGGCCCGGACATCGCTGTCCGGGCCTTTTTCTTTGCCGCGAGGCGTTCGATTCTAGGAAAGAACGACGATGGCGACGCGACGGTTCTGGGCGCGGCCTTCACGGGTATTGTTCGGCGCAACCGGATGGGCTTCACCATAGGAGATGGTGGACATGCGGTTCAGCGCGATGCCTTGCGTGCTCAGGAAGCGACGTACGGCTTCGGCGCGGGCCATGCCCATGCGTTCATTGGTGGCTTCCGAACCCGAAGAATCGGTGTGGCCCTGGATTTCCAGATAAACGCTGCGGTTCTCGGCTTTCAGGCGCTGGGCCAGTTCGGCCAGGCGCTGCTCGGCTTCCGGCGAGAGGTTGTTGGCATTGACCGGGAATTTCACCGAGTCATCCGACAGGACCACTTCATACAGGAACTTGCCTTCAGCCAGCTTGTGGGCGGCATTGGCGCGGTCGAGAGCCTGGTTTGCAGTGCTTTCCACGCCGGTGAGGCGGTTATCGACAGCGCCGACGCGCTCGTCGACCACAGCCACATTCTCGCGAACGAACTTGTGGCTGGCGCAGCCGCTGGCAACGACGCCGATAGCCATGACGGCGCCGATGGCAAGGGCTTTGCGGGACGTGAAGGTCATATAAGTTACTCTCTGTTCGCGACGGTAATTGTAACCGCCAGTTAGGCAAGGTGAAATAATCTTGACACTCTAGGCCGACGTATGACCTGAATTGGGCAAGATATTGTCAGCTTGTGCATAATATAATGTACAAACTTGCAATAAGTTTCCAATAAAGCCTTGAAGTTGTCTGGGTATAATGTCTGAACTGTAACTACCGAATTATATCGGATGTTGAAATTTGTTGGTTATGGCACGTACTGTGAACAGAAAAGCATCTCGAACTATATATATCGCGGTGCTTCTAAGCTTAACTGTACATGCCGGTGTCGGTGGGGTGATCTGGGCCATTAAGTATGACCAGCCACCTGAAGACCCACCCCAGAATGTCGTAATGGTGGATATTGTTCCGCCGCCCCCTCCACCTTTGCCCGAAAAATCGCCAGAGCCTGCTCCGTCCGGTCCGCCAGCAGAGGTGCCGACGCCCTCCCAGAGCGCCAAGACCGAGGAGGCGGCCAAGGCCCCGCAGGTGACCCCCAAGCCCCAGACAGCCCCGCCACCGCCTGTGCACCGGACCCCGCCACCGGTCCTGCCAACCGAGGTGGTGCATGTGCCATCCGGACCTGCGGTGCCGGACATGCGCTTGCTAGGGGAGGGCGAGCTTGCAGGGGCTATGGTCGCAGGCAGCGGTGCAGGCGGCGGATCCGGTGACGGCGGATCGGGCGGCGGCGGTGATGGAGGCTCGGGAACCGGTGGCCGTTGCGACATGGCGGGGCGTCTTCAGGCGCTGGTACGTCGTGACAGCCGTATCCAGACGGCTGTGCGTCAGGCGCAGGCCTCGCTGGGGGCAAGGCGACGCGCGATGCAGATTTGGGACGGGGACTGGGTGCAAAGCCAGGGGCAGGAAGGTCGCGGACTGGCCGGTGTCCGTCAGGCTATTGCCGTCGAGGTGGCCTTTGCACCGCGAGAGTGCCGCCAGCAGAGGGTGAGCGGTCTGGTCGTGCTGTCGCTGGGCGATGATGCGGGGGCGCCTCGCCTCGCTCTGGGAACGTCCAGTTGGCAGTGGGGCGAGTTGGCTCTGCGCTAAAAGTATTCGCCAGTACTGGTGCCAATATTTCCGATTTATTGCTTTTGGGGCAAATGTTTATTCGCTCCACACAGAAACGTAGAGTTTTCTGCTGGTAATGCGTTCCCGTAACTGTGATCTACTGAGTTTGAAATTGCTTTGCCGATCAGAAGCTTTCCACATTTTTGCCACAAATGAATCTGCTGAAATTTAGATAAGCTCTTTAAATTACAGCGTTATTCACGAAAAAGTGGATCGCATACGACCGGTTGAGCGTTAGCGTAGAGACAGAGGATGCACCGTTCGCGGTGGATGGAGAGGGTCTGCTATGGTTCAGTCGTGGGGGCTGGAGTCGGCACGGAATGTGCTGCGCTCGTGGGCGAGACAGCGCGTGGACGAGGCCACGCGCAAGGAAGGTCTGGCTGTACAGTTTGACGGGCTGGAAGCATGGCTTCTGGCGCAGGATCCTCACACTCTGGAGGAGGCCGAGCGGATATTGTCTATCCTCGATGCCTTCCAGAACGGACGCGCCGAAGGACTGGACCCGTTGACCCGCGCAGGCGGAGAGCACCGTCGTGACGGCGTTCCGGAATCACGGGTGAGCCACAGTTTTGCGCCAAGGGCCTACGGGCCGATGGGCGGACGGGCTTGATACGTTAAAAAGCGAGAGACCCGTTTAGATCAGAAGCGGGCTTCTTTGGCCTTGTGGCGGTATTGGGCCGCTGCCATCCAGCCCTTGACCGGCCGCAGCATCCACATGCAGGCGGCGACGATCAGCGGGAAGGTCAGCACCAGATGCACCCAGAAGGGCGGCTCGATGGTGAACTGGAAGACCATAAAGGCCGCCATACCCAATGTGCCGACAATCGACATGACAAAAAAAGCCGGGCCGTCTGCCGTATCGGCAAAGCTGTAATCCAGACCGCAGGCGGTGCATTTTTCGGCGATGGTCAGATAGCCCTTCAGCAGCGGCCCTTTCCCGCAACGCGGGCAACGGCAGCGAATCCCCGTCAGAACGGGATTGAGGGGCGGATAAGAGTTCTCTGACACAAGAAGCTTCCTTGGACCGGCACCCGAATGGCACCTTATAAAGACCAAGGGTCTATGTCGGATTTTCCTTAAAGGGTTTCAAGCGGTCGTTTTGTCCAACCAAGCTTAACCGGCGTTAACGACGAGGAAAGCGGTTTGGGGCGACAATGGCGTAATATGTCCGGGGCAAATGTCACCAAGCGTGTGTTGAAATCCTCTGTAGCGGTCGCCGCTGCGGGGGTTTTGGTGTTTGTGCCGCTGGATGCGTCGCTGGAAACGTCGTCGGCTTTTGCCCAGTCGGGCACCCGCACGGGCGAAACAACTGCGCGACGCAGCAGTGATCCGATCGATATTCGCATCGGCGCCAATCCGGCCTTTACGCGTATCGAGTTCGCCGGTGTCATTGGCCGTCGTGCGCGGGTGCGTCAGGATGGCCGACAGATCATAGTGCGTCTGGCCTCGACCGCTGCGCCTGACATCAGCCGCCTTCGCGTTGATCCGCCCAAGGGGGTGACCAAGGTGGAAACCCGTGCGGTTACGGGTGGCACCGAACTGGTCCTGACCTTGAGCGAAGGCGCAGAGGCCGGAACCGGAGCGGCCGATGGTGCCGTATGGCTGAATATTCGCCCCCAAGGCGCGCTGGCGACGAGTGCGGACGGCGCACAGGCCGCCGCCAATGTGCGTGTGCCGGTGGCGGTCAGCCGCGAGAATGGCCGCACAACTTTGAATTTTGCGTGGTCGTCACCTGTAGCGGCGGCGGTGTTCCGGCGCGGCAATGCGGTCTGGGCGGTGTTCGACACGAAGGGCCGCATGGAGATCAAGACCGGCGAAGGGGACGGCGTGCGCTGGGCCTCGGGACCGGACTATACGGTGGTGCGCATTGATGCCGCTGCCGGACAACAGGTTTCGGCCCGTACCGAAGGTTCCAGTTGGATCGTATCGCTGGGCTCCGGCACGGCGGGCGAAACGGTCGAGATTGTTCGCGACGACGAGATTAAGGCCAGTCTGGCAGCGCAGATGGCAGGGGCCAGACGCACGATCTGGCTGACCGACCCGATGAGCGGCGACCGCATGGCGGTGGTGCCTGCGCTGGGGCCGGTCAAAGGCGTCCAAATCGGTCGCCGGTCAGTCGATGCCCATATCCTGCCAACGGCGCAGGGCGTAGCGGTCGAAGCCTTTGCCGATGATGTCACGGTTGAAACCACGCCAGACCGTGTGGTCATCAGCCGTCGCGGCGGCTTAAAGCTGTCCTCGCCGGATGTGGCCTTGTCGGCGGCGGCGATGCCGATGATCGATGCGCCCAAGGCGGCCAGATATCCTTCGCTGATCCAGACCCAGTGGGGCCAGACCGGTACGATGGGCTTTGCCGCCCGCCATCGCGAGCTACAGACTGCCGCCACCGAAGAAATGGCGCGCGCCACCGAGGATCCGAAAACTGGCACCCATGCCCGCATGGCCTATGCGCGTTTTCTGGTCGGCTCGGGCCTGCATTACGAGGCCATCGGCCTGCTTAATGCCCTGATCGAACAGACGCCGGGTATGCTAGGCGTGGCCGAGGTGCGCGGCTTGCGCGGTGCGGCGCGGGCCTCGATAGGCCGTCTGGCCGAGGCGGAAACCGACTTTACGTCCGGCGCTTTGGCGGGCGATCCGGCAGCGCGCATCTGGCAGGGCTATATTGCCAGCCAGCAGAGCGACTGGGCCACAGCGCGGCGCATGTTCTCGGCTGGTGCCAGCGCGGTTGATACCTTCCCCGCTGAATGGCGCGCCCGTTTTGCTACCGCCCATGCGCTGGCCGCGCTGGAAACCGCTGACAAACAAGGTCCCAAAGAGCTGCTGGACTATGTGTTCGCACTTCCTGCGGTTCCTGCGCCCGACCGTCTGGCGGCACGACTGGTCCAAGCCAAGCTGCTGGAGCAGGAAGGCCAGAAGGATCGCGCACTGGCCATCTATAAGGCCGCTTCGCACGCAGGGATGCAGGACATTGCCACCACGGCCAAGCTGGGCGCGGTGCGCCTGTCGCTGGGCAAGGGGACGATGACCGCCGATCAGGCCGCGCGTGAGTTAGAGCAGCTGAAATGGCGCTGGCGCGGTGACGGTGTGGAACTGGCCGTCATCCAGTCTTTGGGCGAGCTTTACCTGTCGCAAGGGCGTTATCGCGAAGCCCTGACGACGCTGAAAACCCCCGGTGCGCGTATCGCCAACCTGCCGGGCGGAAGCAAACTTCAGGCCGATCTGGACCGTGCCTTCCGTGCCCTGTTCCTTGAAGGTGCAGCCGATGGCTTGCAGCCGGTACAGGCATTGGCGCTGTTCTTCGATTTTCGCGAACTGACGCCGGTCGGCGCCGATGGCGACGAGATGGTGCGACGTCTGGCGCGGCGTCTGATCGATGTCGATTTGCTGGATCAGGCTGCTGAACTGTTGAAATATCAGGCCGAGAACCGACTGGACGGCGTGGCTAAGGCGCAGGTCTCGGCCAATCTGGCGGCAGTCTTGCTGATGAACCGCCAGCCGGAACCGGCGCTACAGGCCTTGTGGTCCTCGCGCAGCACCCTGCTGCCGGTCGCGGTGGCCACCGAGCGTCGGGCCTTGGAGGCGCGCGCCCTGATGGAACTGGGCCGCTATGACCATGCGCTCGAGATTCTGGGCCGTGATAATGGCGCGGCGGCCCGTCAGGTGCGGGCCGAGATTCTGTGGAAGCAGCAACAGTGGGGCGGTGCGGCCACGCTGTACGAGCAGGCACTGGGCGAGCGTTGGCGCGATACGGTCATTCCGCTGACCGCCAGCGAGGAAACACAGGTGATCCGCGCGGGCGTCGGCTATTCGCTGGCCAATAATGCCGCTGCGGTGACCCGCCTGTCACAGCGCTTTAGCGGTTTTGCCCAAGGGGCGCGCTCGCCCGGGGCCATGCGGATCGCTTTGGCAGGTCTGGACGGGCAGGGCAGTGGCGGGGTCGAGAACTTCTCGAACCTGACGGCACAGGCCGATGCCTATGCGGGCTGGATTTCCCAGACCAAGGCCACGTTCCGCGAGCAGACGGCGTCACAGGCGGCTCCGGCCAGTGCGCCGGTGCCTGCGCGTGCCGAACCGGCGGCGGCACCTGCTGCGGCGCCCGCTGCAACTGCGGCAGCAGCACCCGCTGCGACCAAGCGATAAACCTAGAGATTACGGATCGGGTGGGGCCCCTTGGGGCAGCATCACAGCGGCAATGGCTCTGGCTGTGGCATCGGCCCGCTTAGCGCGTGACCGGAATGAAGAACGGCGGCTCCGCAGGGAGCCGCCGTTTCCAGATCAGGATTAGCTGTTCACAGCGTCCTTGAGCGGCTTCGACACGCGGAAGCGCACAGCCTTCGAGGCCGGGATCTTGATGGTCGCGCCGGTGGCCGGGTTGCGGCCTTCGCGCTCGGCGCGCTCGGCGGTGTCGAACACGCCCAGGTTCGAGATGCGTACGTCACCACCAGCCTTGAGCGACTTGTGGATGTTCTCGACGATCGCGGTCAGCACCTTGCCGGCGTCTGCCTGCGAAACACCTGCGTCCTTGGCGACGGCGGCGATCAGTTCGGCTTGAGTGGTCATAAGGGTTGTTTCCCAGAGTGGTCGCCCGTGAACATAGGGCGGAGATGATGGATCAACGACGGTTTGGGGCGATTTGGCAAGCCCCGACAAGCCGCAAAATCAATGACAGTGGGGATTTATCCCCCGCCAGCTGCTCTTTGGAAGCTTTCAACGAGGCTTCCGGCGACCAAACGCCAGCCATCGACCAGTACGAAAAAGATCAGCTTGAACGGTAGGGATACAACCACAGGGGGAAGCATCATCATACCCATGGACATGAGCACGCTGGCGACCACCAGATCGATCACAAGGAACGGAACGAAAAGGAGAAATCCGATTTCGAACGCCTTCTTGAGTTCACTGATCATAAAGGCCGGAGTGACCACCCTCAGAGGCAGTTCCTGTATGTCCGTAGGGGCCTCTATTTTCGACAGTCGTGTGAACAGGGCGAGGTCGCCACGATCCACCTGAGCCAGCATGAAGGTTTTTACCGGTTCAGAGGCTGCATCGAAGGCCTGAGGCAGCTCCATCTGCTGGTCCATGAGGGGGCGGACCCCCGAATCATAGGCGTCCTGCCATGTCGGAGCCATGACGATGGCCGACAAAAACAGCGCCAGAGACACCAGCACCGCATTGGGCGGAGACTGTTGCAGACCAAGGGCGGTACGCAGCAGAGACAGCACCACAACGATGCGCACAAAGCTGGTGGTCATGATGACAATGGACGGGGCCAGAGACAGCACCGTCATCAGGGCGACGAGCTGGACTACCCGTTCGGACAGTCCGGCACCGGTGCCAAGATCGATATTGATGGCCGACTGGGCCAAGGCTGCGACGGGCCATGCCACACAGGCCAGTGTGGCGAGCAACGACAACAGGGCGGCGCGTTTCAGCTCGGCCTTGTTGGGCATGCCGAAAATGGCAGAGCGATTAACGGTAGGGCGCTTAATTTCAGGGTGCCTAGAAGCGGTCATAGCCGGT
Organism: Brevundimonas sp.; assembly: GCF_036659295.1. GTDB lineage: Bacteria > Pseudomonadota > Alphaproteobacteria > Caulobacterales > Caulobacteraceae > Brevundimonas. Next base: position 20,137 of record NZ_JAVXCU010000005.1, read on the forward strand.
CCCCCGATGTGCCGTGTCGCTTTCGGCCGGTTTGCTTTGAACCGGACCGCGCGGTTCGATCAGTTCGCGGCCCTCGCCCAACAGGATCAGGCGCTCTTCCTGATCGACGCGAACCAGAACCAGACGGCGCGACGGATCGAGAATCAGGGTTTCGATGACCTTCAGACGTCGCTCCCTGCGCTCGCCCTGGGTTTGCAGGCGGGCCATCAGATCGGGCGCATAGCGGCGGACCGCATAGGCGGCCAGACCGATCAGGCCCAGCGTGATGGCGAGGCCAAAAATGGCCCTCAGCAGGTCAATCCAGTTCATCGCCAGTTCTTCGAATGTCTGTGGGCCACGGCTTGCACCGCACGGGCGCATTGCATGTGCGCGCCCTTGTTAAGGCGAAGGTTTCAACTAACGTGGTTAACACCGCTTTAAGATATAGAAGCTATTAACCCTGTAGGCGGCAAATTCTGCCGATCTCGTTTCCGATTCCGCTTTTGGGAGGGGCCATGTCCGTAACCGACCTGTCGCTTCTGAACCAGATCAAGGGCCGTCTCGGCTGGCTGGATGACCGTCAGCGCGTGATCGCGCAGAACGTCGCCAACTCCGATACGCCGGGTTATGGCGCGCGTGACCTGAAGGTCCCGACCGATTTCGCCGCCGCGATGAACAAGGACCGCAATGTGCGGGTGATGACCACGCATGCGGCCCACATCGCACCGGCAGGACAGCCCCTGCGCTTTGACGTGAACCGTGCCCCAGACAGCGAGACAACGCTGGATGGCAACTCGGTGGTGGTCGAAGAACAGATGCTGAAAATGGCCGAAAGCCGCGCCGCCTATGACGCGGCCATCGGCTTTTATCAAAAATCCATGCAGATGATCCGCCTTGCTGCCCGCAAGCCGGGTGCTGGCTGATTGCGAGGACTGAATCATGGCTGATCCGATCAATGGTCGCCCCGCGACCGCACGCAATCCGGCCATGGGCGTGGCGGCAAGCGCCCTTCGCGCCCAACAGTCGCGCATGCGCGTGATTGCCGAGAACATCGCCAATGCCAATTCGACTGCGCCTGTGGCCGGTGGTGATCCCTATCGTCGCCAGATGCCGGTGTTTCAGGCGCGTGATCTGAATGGCGCGACGGGTGTGGTTCTGGCCGATGTGCGTACCGATCAGAGCGCCTTCAAGCTGGACTATGATCCGTCGCATCCGGCCGCCAATGCCGAAGGCTATGTGCAGCGCCCGAACGTGGACACTCTGGTCGAGGCCATGGACATGCGCGAGGCGCAGCGCGCCTATGAGGCCAACCTCAATGTCATCGAGACGGCGCGCGCGATGGAATCGCGCACCCTCGACATCATCAAACGCTAAGGCAGGAATAGGCCATGAATCCGATGATGGCGGCACGCCTGTATTCGACGGTCCAGAGCGGAGCCATGCCGTCCTCGCCGACGCCGCAGGCTAATCCCGCCGCCGAAGGGCCGGGGTTTGCCGACATGCTGAAATCGGTGGTCAGCCAGACCGCCGAGCAGACGCGCGGTGCCGAAATGCAGATGGCCCAGAATGTTCAGGGACAGGGCAGCCTGATCGACGTGGTGACGTCTATCAGTGCCGCCGAGGCTTCGCTGGAAACCGTTCTGGCGGTGCGCGATCAGGTGATTTCCGCCTATAAGGAAATCATGGCCATGCCGATTTAGCGGCTTTTTTGTTTAGCCGCGCTCGTCGGCCCTTCGGGACCTCCCGACCCGACGCGGCGTGGAAATAAAAAAGGGCGGCTCCGGTGGGAGCCGCCCTTTTTACTATTCTGTCTGAAAGATCAGTTGCGTACGAGGCGCATGAATTCTTCGCGGGTGCGAGCATCCTCGCGCACAGTGCCGAGCAGGCACGAAGTGATGAGGGTGGAGTTGGGCAGGTTCACACCGCGCATCGTCATGCACGAATGCTCGGCCTCGATCACCACACCGACGCCGTGCGGTTGCAGCACGTCCATAATGGTGTTGGCGATTTCCGCCGTCATTTTTTCCTGAATCTGCAGGCGGCGGCCAAAGCCCTGAACCACGCGGGCCAGCTTGGAGATGCCCACGACGCGGTTGGTCGGCAGATAGGCCACATGGGCGCGGCCGATGACCGGCAGCATGTGGTGTTCGCAGTGCGAAACGAAACGGATGTCCTTCAGGACAACCAGTTCGTCATAACCGCCGACCTCTTCAAAGGTGCGCTCCAGATATTCGCGCGGGTCGGAATGATAGCCCTGAAACAGCTCGCGATAGGATTTGGTCACGCGCTTGGGCGTGTCCAGCAGGCCTTCGCGGTCGGGGTTGTCGCCCGCCCAGCGGATCAGGGTGCGAACGGCGGCTTCGGCCTCTTCCTGAGAGACGCTTTGGGAATGATCGTGGTCACACATGACTGCCTTGTAGGACAGGCAATCGCTTTTGGGGAGAGGCGATAGGCCTCCATTCGTCACAGGACCGTTTCTGTAGTGGTCTTGCGGGCCAAATCAGGTTTTGATCTGTGAGGTTATCAAGTCGTTAACCATAGTGTCGGCATTTTCTGCCCAGTGAAGCGGAGCGGTTGATGAGCGGCGCAGAAGTTCTGGATATTGGACGTGATGCCCTTTGGCTGACGATCCAGCTTTGCCTGCCTGCGCTGGTGGTGGCTCTGGTCGTGGGTGTGGCGATTGGCTTGTTTCAGGCCCTGACCCAGATTCAGGAACAGACGCTGGTTTATGCGCCTAAAATCATTGCCATTTTTATCTCGCTTCTGCTGTTCCTGCCATTGATGGGCGCGCTGCTGGGGGCGTTCATGCGCGATATCGCGGCGCGGATCTCGGGCATCTAGGTCCGGCATGGAGCCTTACGTCACCGTTGATCAGGTCTGGGCTGGCGGGCTTTTGTTTGCCCGTCTCGGGGCGATCATCATGCTGCTGCCCGGTATTGGCGAGGCCTATGTTCCGGCGCGGATCAGGCTGTCACTGGCCTTGTTGCTGGGCATGGCGCTTTATCCGGTGGTGGGCCACACGCTTCCGGCCTTGCCGCCGACGACGGGGGGCATGGTTGACTGGATCTTGCGCGAGGTTGCTACGGGCTTGGCAATCGGGGCGATTTTGCGCCTTTTCACATCGGCCCTGATGACGGCGGGCGAGATCGTCTCGATGCAGACGACGCTGGGTTTCTCCCAGACCGCCAACCCCATGCAGGCAGCCCCCGGATCGACCCTATCGGCATTCCTGGTGCTGTTGGGGGTGACGCTGATCTTTGCAACGGATACGCACCACCTGTTTATCGGGGCCATGGTTGGCTCTTACGAGATGATTGCGCCGGCCAAGCCTCTGGTGGCGGCCGATTTTTCGGAAATCGCCGTGCGCACCATGAGCCAGAGCTTCCTGCTGGGCGTACAGTTGGCGGCTCCTGTTCTGGTGTTTGCTCTGGTCTTTAATCTGGCATCGGGTCTGGTGGCGCGGGTGATGCCGTCGTTTCAGGTCTATTTTGCTGCGGCACCGCTCAGTGTGCTTCTGGGCCTGTCGGTGTTTGCTTTGAGTCTTGGCGTATTGGGGACGGTCTTTATCGACCGCTATCGTGCCCTGATCCGTGTGTTCATGGGAGGCGCGCTTGGCTGAAGACGCCGACCAGGACTCCAAGACAGAAGAGGCCAGCCCCCGAAAACTTATGGATGCGCGCAACAAGGGTGACTTTGCGCGCTCCCCCGATGTTGCCACTACGATGTCTCTGGCCGGTGCGGCAGCGGTGCTTTTGCTGGGCGGTGCCTATTTCAGCCAGCAGATGGCGGCGGACCTGTTGCCCTATATTGCCCGCCCGCATTCGATGCTGGGCGGACTGGAAGCCGGAGCCGGTGTCGAGATCGGCCTGCATGCCCTGACCACGGCGGCACCGTTCCTGTTGGCCCTGATGCTGGCCGTGATCGTGGGCAGTGTGTTTGGCAATGTGGCCCAGTCGCAGGGCTTTATCCTGACGACAGAGAAGCTGAAGCCTAAACTGTCCAGCCTCAGCCCGCTAAGTGGTTTCAAGCGCATCTTCGGGCCCGATGGTCTGGTCCAGTTCCTCAAGACCTTTATCAAGCTGGTGATCATCGGCGTGGTCTGCTGGATGGTGTTGAAGCCCCATGTCCGCGAGTTGGAAAACCTTGCGGCGATGAGCCCGATGGCCATCCTGCCGTTTGCGATGGATATCTGTATCCGCCTGTTTATCGCGTCGCTGATTTTCCTCAGCTTCACGGCAGGGGCTGACTATATCTGGCAGCGTATCCGCTTTGCCAAACGCATGCGGATGACCAAGCAGGAATCCAAGGACGACTTCAAACAGTCCGAAGGCGATCCGCACGTCAAAGCCAAGCTGCGCCAGCTTCGTATGCAGCGCAGTCGCCAGCGTATGATGCAGGCGGTACCGACAGCCACGGTCATCGTTACCAACCCGACCCACTATTCGGTGGCGTTGCGCTACAATCCCGATGACGGCGATCCGGCACCGATTTGCGTGGCCAAGGGCGTGGATGCGGTCGCCTTGCGTATCCGCGAGGTGGCCAAGGAGCACGATGTGGCTATCGTCGAGAATGTGCCGCTGGCCCGTGCGCTCTATGCGACGGTCGAGGTGGATGAAATCATTCCGCGCGAACATTTCGAGGCTGCGGCCAAGATTATCGGCTTCGTCATGCAGGGACGTAAACGTCGCTAGACGAGGCATTTCAGCTGTCGGCAGCGGGTGTCTTTATCGTGTCCCGCAACGAGACAGGATAGAGTTAAGTTTCGTTCTTTAGGCTAGGCCTCGAATGATTCGCTGAAGGCGACGCGAGATGACTGTTTCCACACCGCAGGACCGACTCCTTAACAAGGCAGGGCGCAGGCCGCGTCTGGACCTGTGGCTGTTGTTGATGGCGGTTGGCTTTGCGTTGTTGATCGCGGCGATTGCCTTTCCGGCCTTCCGCATCAATGCGTGGGGCGCGCCCAGCCTGATGCTGGTGCTGACGGCGGGGATTATTGCCACCATCGGCCTGCTGGTCTTTGGCCGTGGCGAGGCGAGGCGCCCGCTGGGCGATACCGCCGTGGATATGCTGGATGCGATGGCGGAACCGGCGGCGCTGGTTTGGGAATCCGGTCAGGTGCTGGCCTATAATGCGGCATGGGCCGAGGAGAATGGCGATCTGATCCACCTGCCGCGTGGCAAGTCGGGGCGGGCGCTGTACATGGCCTTTGCGCAGGCGCGCGAAGGCGATCAGGGCCGTGCCATTGTCCAGATCGGCGAGCGCGAAAAAGAGGTACTGATCGGTCTGGCCGGACAGGGACGTTTTCTGGTGCGGGCCGCACCCGATGCCGTCCTGCCGATTTCACCGGAGCCGCGCCAGAGTTCGCCTGTGGCGACAGCTTCGGGCGAGGCGCGGGCCATGGCCGCAGGGGCCCCGTTTGGTTCGGGCGTGATTGCGGGCGATGACCTGTTTGCCGGTCGGGTGACGGATGCCAATGCGGCGCTGTCGCTGTTGACCGGCCCTGCGGCGTCGGGCGATGCCGCCTTTGGCCACCTGTTTGATGTAGGCGGTCTGGTCGAGGCGCGCGCCAAGCTGGAAGCCGGTTCGTCCGGCCCGATCGAGCTGGTGGCGCGGGCCCATCCTGATCGCAGTCTACACCTTTATGTGGCCCCCGAAGGCGAGGCTCGCCGCGTCTGGCTGTTTGATGTGACAGGCCAGAAGTCGATGGAGCTGCAACTGTCGCAAGCCCAGAAGATGCAGGCTGTCGGCCAGCTTGCGGGCGGTGTGGCGCACGACTTCAACAACCTTCTGACCGCTATTCAGCTACAGTTGTCGGGCCTGCTGGAGCGCCATTCGGTTGGTGATCCGTCCTATGAGGGCCTGAACGAAATCCGTCAGACGGCTATCCGTGCCGCCGATCTGGTGCGCAAGCTGCTGGCCTTCTCACGCAAGTCCACTGTGCGCCGCGAGCGTCTGGACCTTGGCGAACTGGTGGGCGAGTTCGCTGTCCTGCTGCGCCGTCTGTTGCGTGAGGATGTGCGTCTGGAAACCGATTACGGACGCGACCTGCCGCTGGTGCTGGCGGACAAGAGCCAGTTGGAGACGGCGGTGATGAACCTTGCCGTCAATGCCCGCGATGCCATGCGCGGGGTTGTGGAACCGGGGGCGGGGGTGGTGACTATCCGCACCCGTCAACTGAGCCAGCATGAAGCGCGTGAACTGGGCTGGCGCGATGCCCCCGAAAGTGTGGCCCTGATCGAGGTGGCCGATACCGGCCCCGGTGTGCCGGTCGAACTTCTGGACAAGATTTTCGAGCCCTTCTTTACCACCAAGGCGGTCAATGAAGGCACTGGCATGGGTCTGGCGACCGTTTACGGCATCGTCCAGCAGGCGGGCGGGCATATCAATGTCAGCAATATAGAGGGCGCAGGGGCGGCCTTCCGCATCTTCCTGCCTGCGGCCTCGGCCGAGGAACTGGTCGAGGTTCCGGTGGTCGAGAAGGTGGTCAAGGCCCCGCGCGACCTGTCAGGGGCTGGCCGCATTCTGTTCGTCGAGGACGAGGCGGCGGTACGCGGCATTGCGGCGCGCCTGTTGCGCCAACGCGGCTATGAGGTGATCGAGGCTGCCGATGGCGAGGAAGCTCTGGTTCTGGCCGAAGAATGGGCGGGCCAGATCGATATGCTGATCTCGGATGTCATCATGCCGGGGCTGGACGGGCCGTCGCTGCTACGCAAGGCGCGCCAGTATATTGGCGATGTGCCGGTGCTGTTTATCTCGGGCTATGCCGAGAGCGATTTCTCGGACCTGCTCCAGGACGAAATCGGGGTCAGCTTCCTGCCTAAGCCGCTGGATATCAAATCCCTGGCCGAGCGCGTGAAGCAGGAACTGCACGCCGAAACCTGATCGCGCCAATTGAAATCAACGCGGATTTGCGTGTGGACGTTCCTCCGTGCGGAAAAATCGACGAAATAAGCGCTAATTCAACAAACGGGCTTGGGTTCAGGATTTGCGGCCTTAGATAGAGGTCAGGAATCAGAACTCACGCTGCAAGGAGCTTTCTCATGGCCTTCACACTTCCGCCGCTGCCGTACGCCCATGACGGTCTGGAGCCGGTCATCGACGCCAACACGATGTCCTTCCACTACGACAAGCACCACCAGACCTATGTCGACAACCTGAACAAGGCCGTTGAAACCGCAGGTGTTGCCGGTCAGTCGTACGAAGAACTGTTCGCCAAGATGTCGACCCTGCCGGTTGCCGTGCGCAACAACTCCGGTGGCGTCTGGAACCACACCTTCTTCTGGAACGGTATGGCTCCGGTAGGTCAGGGCGGCGAGCCGTCGGCCGAGCTGGTTGCAGCGATCGACGCCGATCTGGGCGGCATGGAAGCCTTCAAGGAAGCCTTCAACAATGCCGGTCTGGGCCGTTTCGGTTCGGGCTGGGCATGGCTGATCGTACAGGACGGCAAGCTCAAGATCGTCTCGACGCCGAACCAGGACAACCCGCTGATGGACATCGCAGAAGACAAGGGCGCACCGCTGCTGGTCGCCGACGTCTGGGAGCATGCCTATTACCTGCAGTACCAGAACCGTCGCGCCGAGTTCCTGAAGGCCTTCTGGACCATCGTGAACTGGAACAAGGTCAATGAACTGTATGCAGCCGCCAAGGCCTGATTATAGGCTGGCGCAAGCATTGCGTTTGCATTGATTAGACAAAGGGCCGGGATTTCCCGGCCCTTTTTTAATTATAAATGCCTCGTTAACCCTAGCTGTTCGTCGATCGGTCAGATCAGCCCCGCTAGGAGTGCGGCGTGATTGTAACCTGAGGCGTAGAATGCGCGTTGTAACGTGTTTGGTGGAAGACCACAGTCTTCTGCTCGTGGGACTGGCTGCGGTTGTGTGTGTGATCGGGTCGGTCATCACCATGAATCTGTTCAAAAAGATGCGTTCGAGCCGGGGTGTGAGCCATGTGACATGGCTGTTCATGGGCGGCGCGGCCGGTGGTGCCTCGATCTGGTGCACGCATTTTATCGCCATGCTGGCCTGGCGACCGGAAGTCATCAGCACCTATGAGCCAGTTTTAACGGCGACATCGCTGGCGGTTGCGATTGTAGGTTGTGCCATTGCCATGATGGTGGGGGCCTCCAAATACGAAACGGCCCCGCTGTTGGGCGGAACGATCTTCGGCATCAGTGTTTCGGCCATGCACTATACGGGCATGCTGGGACTGCGGACCCATGCGGTCCTGTATTTTGACTCCATCTATGTGGTCGTCTCGATCCTGTTGGCAGCCGTGCTGGGCATGGGGGCCTATATCCTCGCTGCCAATACGGGCCTGCGCCGCCGGATGATGTGGTCCAGTATTGTGATGGTGCTGGCCATAGTCAGTCTGCACTTTACCGGCATGGCGGCCGTCGTGGTCGTGCCGATTGGTGGCGTTCCAAGCTATGAAGGTGTCAATGATACCCTGATGGCGTTTGGCGTGGCCGGTGTCGCCCTGTTGCTGCTGGGATCGGCTCTGGCCTCCTATGTCTTGCAGGAGCAGACGCAAGGTCGCGAGCGCCGCCGCCTGAAGGCCCTGCTTGAGAGCAGCGTCGATGGCATGGTCGTCGAAGGCCCCAACGGCATCATGATGTTCAATCAGGCCTTTGCCGATCTGAGCGGCCTGACAGACGATGCGCTGCGTCTCTCCAGTATCAGTCGCTGGATTGAGGACGCCCAGTCCATGTCGGACCAGACGGTGGTGCAAAGCCAGATGCGGTCCGACCATGGCGAGATGATCCCTGTTGAGGTCGCCGTGCGTGTCGATCATGGCGATGACGGAGAAGGCCTTCGCCTGTTCTCGGTGCGCGATCTGCGCCGTCGTCTGGAGCAGGAGCGCCGTATCTCGTTCCTTGCGCGTAATGACAGCCTGACCGGCCTGCCCAACCGCGCCTCCTTCCTCGAAAAGCTGGAACGGATGGCGCAGTTACATCCGCATACGCCCGGCTTTGCCTTGCTGGCGATTGATCTGGACCGCTTCAAGGAGGTCAATGACCTGTATGGCCACGGTGTCGGTGACCAGTTGCTGGTCCATATTGCAGGCCAGATGAAAGAGGTGATCCTGAACGGCGAGTTTGTGGCCCGTTTGGGAGGTGACGAGTTTGTCGCCATCATGCCTCTGGTTGATGCTTCGCGACTGCGCGAGGAAGCCCAAGCCGGTGCGGTCCGGCTGCGCGATGCCATGGTTCTGCCCATGATGGGCGAGCACACCGAAATGAGTTGCGGCGCGTCCATCGGTGTCGCCCTGTGGCCGCAGGATGCGGACGAGACATCGGTCCTGATTAATAATGCAGATCTGGCCATGTATCGGGCCAAGGGCTCGCCGGGCGAGGATATTTGCTTTTACGAAAAGGCTATGGACGAGGCAGTGCGTCAGCGCCGCCGCGTCACGCAGGGCCTGCGCGATGCGCTCGAAAACGAAGAGTTCGAGCTTTATTACCAGCCTCAGGTTTCGGTCGATAATAACGAGATCACAGGATACGAGGCGCTTCTACGCTGGCGCCAGAAGGATGGCAGCTTTATCTCGCCCGCCGACTTTATTCCGGTGGCCGAGGATACCGGTCTGATCCTGCCGATCGGGGAGTGGGTGCTGCGCCGTGCCTGTGAAGAAGCCAAGCACTGGGAAAAAACCCTGCGACTGGCCGTGAATCTTTCGCCGGTGCAGTGGGGGCATACGGACTTGCCGCGTCTGGTGCATCAGGTTCTGATCGATACGGGGTTCCCCCCGTCGCGTCTGGAGCTGGAAATCACGGAAACGGCCATGATTACCGATATGGCCCGATCGACCTTTATCCTGCGCCAGTTGAAGGCGCTGGGCGTAACCATTGCCATGGATGACTTCGGGACCGGCTATTCGTCGCTCTCGACCCTGCGGGCCTTCCCGTTCGACAAGATCAAGCTGGATCGGGCTTTTATGGGCGAACTGGAAGATAACTCCCAGTCGCGGGCCATTATTCGTGCGGTGCTTACGCTGGGGGAAAGCCTGAACATTCCGGTTCTGGCCGAGGGCGTGGAAACCGTCGACCAGTTGAACTTCCTGCGCGAGCAGGGCTGTGACGAGGTTCAGGGCTATCTGCTGGGGCGGCCGAACCGCAGGGCGCTGCCACTGGTGCCGTATGACGCAGTGCTTGCCGAGGCGAGCTAGATTTTAAAAGGGGCCAGTTATCTGGCCCCTTTTTCGTTGGCGAAGAGCGCTATGCGGGTGGTGGGCGCTTATTTTTATCCGGATGATTTACAACTTTAAATTTTACCCGTATAAAAATATACATGACCCAGACAAACACCCCATCCCCTGTTGCGGCCTTTGCCGGATCGACCCTGATTGCGGCCGGTCCTCTGGCGCAGGTCGCTGTGCAGGTTTACGCGCAGCAGGCCGCAGATCGCCCTGTTCTGGTCTTTAGCGATGAGACGGGCCGTGTGATCGACCTAGACTTGCGCGGGACGCCAGAAGACGTGGCGCGGCACTATGCCGTCGCAAACGACGTGCAGGAGGCCGCTCCCAAAGGACGCGGGCGACCCAAGCTGGGTGTCGTTCCGCGCGAAATCACCTTGTTGCCCAGACACTGGGAATGGCTGTCCAGCCAGCAGGGCGGCGCATCGCAAACGCTGCGGCGTCTGGTGGACGAGGCACGCAAGGCGGATGGCGGGCGCACCCAAACCAAGGCGGCACAGGAGCGAACCTATCGTTTCGTGACCGCTGTGGCCGGAGATCTGCCCGATTACGAGGAGGCGGTACGGGCCTTGTTCGCGTCGGATATGACCGCGCTTGAGCAGCACATGGCAGCCTGGCCCGCCGATGTCCGGCAATATGCCCTGCGCCTGCTGGGCGACAGGAGCGAGAACGACCGCAAAGATTGACTCTGCGGGGCATCGGGGCGATAAGCGCGCCCTTCACATCTCGGGTTTGCGCCCGAGGTGGGTTTATACACGGACGATGCGTGAACCGCCGTTGAGATAGTCTTTCCAATTGGGGAGGGACCGGGCCGCGTCACAGTTGAAAGATGACACTATGTCCAAGCGTCATAGCGCCAAGTACAAAATCGATCGTGCCATGGGTGAAAACCTGTGGGGCCGCGCCAAGTCGCCGGTCAACAAGCGTTCGTACGGCCCGGGCCAGCACGGCCAGCGTCGTAAGTCGAAGGTTTCGGACTTCGGTCTGCAACTGAAGGCCAAGCAAAAGCTCAAGGGCTACTACGGCAACATCACTGAGAAGCAATTCGCAGCGACCTACGCCGAAGCAGACCGCCGCAAGGGCAACACTTCGGAAAACCTTATCGGCCTGCTGGAATCGCGCCTGGACGCTATCGTCTACCGCGCTAAATTCGTGCCGACCGTTTGGGCTGCCCGTCAGTTCGTCTCGCACGGCCACGTCACCGTCAACGGCAAGAAGGTCGATATCGCTTCTTACCGCGTGAAGACCGGCGACGTTGTCGAGATCAAAGAAAAGTCGCGCAACATGGCTCTGGTGCTTGAAGCACTGCAGTCGGGCGAGCGGGATGTTCCGGATTACCTGGATCAAGGCGATCGCGGTTTCTCGGTACGCTACGTACGCGTTCCGGAACTGGCTGACGTTCCGTATCCGGTTAAGATGGAACCGAACCTGATCGTCGAATACTACTCGTCGTAAGGTTGGTATTGTCCGCTTTGCGGGCAATCATCGGATCGAAAGGGGCCTCGTCTCGACGGGGCCTCTTTTATTTTAGAGAACACTGTTTCCATTGCGCGCGAAGCGGGGCATGTTTCGTGCGGGGAACGGCCTAGAGGTCAGGAGGGTGAAATGAACATGTTTGAAGCCCGCCCGACTTTAAAAGCCGGTCAAAGAGCACTGCTGCTGTCCGGCATATTGATGCTGGCGGCGGGGTGTGTATCCAATACCTCGGCACCGCCCATGCTGACCTCTACGCAGCCGGGTGTGCTGGAGCCGGTCTATGCGGCCGCTGTTGCCGGCGATGTGGCTGTTGTGCGGGTGGCCAGCAATGGTTGCACCACCAAGGCCGACCTGCATCCCTATCTGGCGCGCGAAGGCGACGTTACGGTTATGACCGTGCGTCGTGTCGGCAATGATAATTGCCAAAGCCCGCCCGAAGACGGTCTGGAGCTTTACTGGACCTTCGAGGAACTGGGCGTACCTGCCGGAACTCTGGTGAGCGTCAGTAATCCGTTCCCGAATCGAGCCGACGATTCCGAAACCGGCCAATAGGCTCGCCGCTATGCCATGCGTGGCGCGGCATAAGTCTGACCAAAAATTCACGTGATCCGTGAAGGCGATACGACGATAAAGCTGCACCTTTATTGTTTTACCGCCTCATCGGAGAAGCTGCATGCGCCGTCTTGTTATCGGGTTTGTTACTCTGGCCATCACGGCACCCCTGCTGTCGGGCTGCATCATCATTGCCACCGACAAGCCGACCACCCGTGTCATTCATTCCAGCGCGCCTGCCTCTTCGGGCGATAATAACTGATATGCGCGCGCTGGCAGTTACCGTGCTGGGTATAGCCTCTGTGGCCCTGTCGGGCTGCGTTATCCTGGCAAACGATGAGTCCGAGAGCACGCGCATCATGACGATGGAGCAGGCCAAGGCGACGACAGATTATGCGCCGCTGCGCAGCTTCAATGCCGATGGCCGTCAGGTTCAGGCCAAGGTGTGGACGACCTGCGCGGGCAATGGTGATTTTGATGTGGCACTGGTGGACCAGACCTACAGCCACAGCCTGACCATCCGTCAGAGAGCCGAGGCGCAATGTCAGGGCGAGGCGCGTGAACTGTCGCTCAACTGGACCTATGACGTGCTGGGCCTGAAGGCAGGCGAGCGCATTGTCGTAGAGAACCAGATCGTTCTTTAGGGCTTAACGAGAAAACGGGGCGATCATATCCGCAGGTATGCGGTGGGGTCGCAAGGTGCTGGAATCGACCAGACACCATTCGGAGATGCCCTGGGCGCAGACGCGGCCCTCGGCATCCTCGATCCGCACATAGCGCGCAAAGCGGGGCCCTTGCGGATCACCGACCCATGTGCGGGCGACGATACCGGTCGCATCCGGCTGGATCGGGCGCAGATAATCGATTTCGTGACGCAGGGCGACCCATGACCATTTGGTGCGGGTGTCCTCGTCGAAGCGGGCGTTCCAGTGGGCTGTGCCAACATCCTGCAGCCAGCCCACATAGACGACATTATTGACGTGCTCGTTCTCGTCGATGTGCTCTGGACGGATGTCCAGAGGCACTACGAAGACCTCGCGATCGGTGCGCGGTTCGAGAACGGGACGGGCCAAGGGCTTAGTCCTCGGCCGGGCCGATGCCTTTTTCGGCCATCAGAGCTTGCAGTTCACCGGCATTGAACATTTCGCGCATGATGTCCGAACCGCCCACGAACTCGCCCTTGACGTAGAGCTGCGGGATGGTCGGCCAGTCGGAATAGTTCTTGATGCCTTCGCGCAGGGCTTCGGATTGCAGCACGTCGACACCGACAAAGGCCACGCCGATGTGGTCCAGAATCTGTACAGCCAGACCCGAGAAGCCGCAGCGTGGCGAATCCGGTGTGCCCTTCATGAACAGGACGACATCGTGATCCTTGACGGCGGAATCGAGGAAGGCGTTGACGGGGTCAGCAGTTTGTTCGGTCACTTCAGGCACCTAGTAAGACTTGAATGTCAGCTAGGCACCCAATGTGGCGCGGTCAAGGTGAGTGGGCTGAATAACTGCCGATCAGACCTTTTTGACCGACATCATCAGGGCGCGGGCGCGTGCGGCCAGAGAAGGCGCACCGGCAAGCATGGCAGCGTCGGCGGCTTCGTACAGGGCCATACCCAGATCCTGTGTCGGATAGGACAGGTGCCCCGCCAGAACCAGCGACAGTCTGGCCATGGATATCTGGTCGCTGGCCCAGTCAATGGCCGTGGCTTCGTCCATCGAGCGTGACAGGCGACGGCGCAGGGTCATTTCCATCTTGGTCATGGCCAGCATGTCACTGGCGGTCTGGGCCTCTTCCAGAGCATGGGCCATGGTGCGCTCGCGGATCAGGGCCCCCAGTATCAGGCCCGGCTGGTCGGTCAGCTTCTGAGCCTGATCCAGCAGACGGCTATCGGCCTGACCGCGTTCGGCCTTGAGCAGGTGGATGGTGGCCCAGTCCAGAGGGCTGTGTTCGGGGGTAAATTGGTCGGCGGCAGCCTCGAACAGGCTGCTGGCCTGCTGGTGGGCATCATTGTCACCGGCAATGGTGGCAAGGGCGGCCATGCCTGTGCCGCACAGGGCCAGTGCCCGCGCGCGGCTGACAGGGCGTTCGTCGGGTGTGGCGTTTTCCACCAAAAGCCGCAGCTCGCGACCGGCGCGGTCGAGCAGGCTGGCATTACGGGTCAGCAAGCCCGCTTCGAGAGAAAGGGCCGCACGATCCAGCTGCAGGTCTTCGCCAATTGTGGTGTCGTCAGGCTTGAGAAGCTGCATCACCTCGGTCAGGCGATTGGCGGTATCGGCCATGCGTTCGGCATCGCAGGCCAGACGGGCCTGGCGGGCATGTAGCCGCACTTTTAAGGCTTCGATCTCGGCACGGGTTTCGGTCCGGCGGGCATCGGGCAGATGGCCCAGACTGTCCAGCAGGCCCGACAGGCGGTGCGGTGCGCCATAAAGGTCAAAGGCCAGCATCGAGGTGTGGCCGACATCTATGGCTGCACGGATGGTCTGGTCATCGTTCAGCGCCGAGCGGGCGGCGTCGCGTCCGGCCTGTTCGGCCCGCTGCAAGCTTTCGGGATCACCCGAACGGCGGGCATGTTCGCGCCACAGGGCCGCGGCCCGCATCCATCCCTCATAGGGGCGAGGGCAAGATATGCGACCCGCATCTGTGGACTGGTTACGCGCTTCGGACTCGACCAAATCCAGGCCGACAAGCTCCAGCCAGCCAAGATCCTGGCTGTCGCGGGCCTTTTCGAAAAGGCGTCTCAAATCTCTTCCAAACTCGAACATAGGTCCGCTGTCCCGGATTGGGATCATGGATCGATCCCGTCACTGCCCAAGCAAACGCAGCGCCAAGATTAAGGTTCGATATGAAATAACGCCGTTATTTCCTAGTTAAGGGAAGGGGCTGATTTAATGCAGGATTCAAGGCGTTCGGTGATGCGTGAATCCCGCTGGCTTAGATCGCGTACAGAGCGAATCCGAGCATTGGTCATATCCCGCTCGGTCTGGATCGGCGGGCGGCCCGAAGCCTGACCCAACTGGATGGTGGTCAGCGACCAGTAAAGCGCGGCATCGAACAGGCGACGTCCGCGTGCCGATTCATTGCCTTCGAGTTCGGAGCCAGCCTGTGTGACACCGGCGCACAGCACCGCATCCCCGTATGACACAACAAGCGGTGTCGCAGGCGTGGAGGCGGTCTGGATGGTCGCAACCATCGTCGCCAATGCCAGGGGGAAACTCAACATATCTTCTCCGGACCGGAACAACCCGAACCTGACATCAGCAAATCACGTCTGGCAGGCGGAAGAAAGCCCCGCTTCACAGGTATTCTGGGGTATGCGGATGGCAATCGGATGGCAGGGCCTCTTGGCGCAGCCAGTGCAGAAAACTGCGCTGGGCGCGTGAAGGCTCGGTGCCTGTGAGGCTGATCCCGATGCCGCCTGCATCCGGTGCAAAGCCGTAAGGGGCGACCAATTGCCCGCGAGAAATGGCATCGGCGCATAATATCAATGGCAGGACTGCCGCGCCCCAGTCGGCCAGTACAGCATCCAGCACAAAATGCAGATGGGCCAGACTACGCGGTGCGCTGGGGGATGATGGCAACTGAACCCCGCTTAAATGTTCCCAGTCGGCCCAACTGGAGGTCTGGGTGCGCGAGATCAGGCGCGGGGACTGCACCAGTGCGGCGCGGGCGTTGGTTCCGGCGCGACCGGTCGAGATAACGGGGCCGATGGCATTGGGGGCGATACGTTCCACCCCTGCGCTCTCAAGCTCAGATGCCTTCATCAGACGGATGACGGCATCGGCCCCCCTGTGCGTTTCGGCATGGGGGGACAGTTCGATCAGATGGATGTGGATGTGCGGATACAACTGGTGAAAGCGGGCCAGTCGCGGGATCAGCCATTTAACCGACAGGCTGGCATGGACCGCCACCGACAACTCGTCGCTTTGCCCGCGCGCATGGGTGACGGCAGCCGAGATGCGGTCAAAGGCGGGATGCAGCTCGGTTGCCAGTGCTGCGCCTTTCTCGGTCAGCCGCAAGGCGTGTTTGGGGCCGTCAAACAGGCGAAGGCCCAGTTGTTGTTCCAATGACTTGACCTGTCGGCTGACGGCGCTGTGGGTCACATGCAGTTCGGCCGCCGCCGCTGTGGCGCTGCCTGTACGCGCCATGGCCTCGAAGGCCCGCAAGGCAGTCAGCGAGATTTGCGAAGTCGAGCCTGTGAGGTTTTGGAACATGTAGTGACCGATAGATCGCTAACGCAGGTGACGCAATCGCGGGCATGGCCCACCCATGACTAAATCCGCACACTCGCTTTCACTGATCCTGCCGCTGGGAACGGGCATGATCGTATCGTTCGCCTCCAGCTATTATCTGCTGGGTGTGATGGCCGAACCCGTGGCCGCCGCCACAGGGGCCACCACCCACCAGTTGTTTGCGGCCCTTTCGGGGGCTTTTTTTATAGCCGCCTGTTCCAGCATGGTGTCGGGCAAATGGATTGACCGACGCGGAGGCCGCGAGGTTCTGGTGGCCGCGGCGCTTATGCTGGCCGCCGCCCTGGCCATACTGGCCTTTGCGCAGACAGCCATAATGGCCTTTGTCGGGGTACTGGCTCTGGGCTTTGGCATGGGGGTCGGGTTTTACGCGCCTGCCAATGCCCTGCTGGTCAGTGTTTGCGGCATGGAGGCCAAAAAGCCGATCACGGCTGTTTCGCTGATGGGGGCTTGCGGCGGTGCCATCGGCTGGCCGCTGACCCTTGGCTTGATCGAATGGCTGGGCTGGCGCGGGGCGTGCGGGGTGTGGGCGCTGGCGCATTTGCTGGTGTGCATCCCGTTGTATCATTTCTGTCTGCCCAAGGGGGCGGTGGGGGTCACAATTGACCAAGCCGCTGCTGCCCCTGTGCGCTGGGACCGGCGCATGGTGCAGATGGCGCTCTTGTTTGCGGGGGCATGGTGGGTGGCCACGGCCTGCGCCGCACAATTGCCGCGCCTGATGCAGGCTCTGGGTCTTTCACCGGCGGGGGCGGCGATGGCGGCCAGTGCCATGGCCCTGTCAGCCATAGCTATGCGGGTGCTGGCTCTGTTGGCCCCGCCCAAGGCATCACCTTTGCATACGGTGCGCTTGGCAACCCTGCTTCATCCGGCGGGCGTGGTGATCGCCATGGTTGGCGGCAAGGCGGCTTCGGTGGCTGTGGCGCTAGGGCAGGGGGCGGGCAACGGTCTGTTATCGGTGGCGTCGGGGGTCTTGCCGCTGCATGTTTTTGGCAAGGAAAACTATGGCCAGAGACAGGTAGCGATCCTGCTGCTCGCCCGTTTCGTTCAGGCCATTGCGCCGCTCAGCTTTGGTCTGGCTCTGGACCGTTCGGCGGGCTTTGCCCTGGGTCTGACCTCGGCTGTGTGTCTGGCCATGTTTGCCCTGACGCTGGGGCTGGAGCGCAAAGGAGCGATTGCATCTCGTATCGTTGCGCGGGATCGGGCATGACAGAGGTATGTGGGGATTAAGATTTATCCAGCTGCTGGCTGGACTGTGTGTGTTCGGCTTGGGCGCGGCGCTGATGGTGCGGGCCAATCTGGGACTGGATCCGTGGAATGTGTTCCATCAGGGCCTGTCGGGTCTGACGGGGCTTAGCCTTGGTGTGCTCAGCATCCTGTCCGGTGTGGTGGTGATGCTGTTGTGGATACCGCTGCGCCAGAAGCCGGGCATCGGCACGATTGCCAACATCCTGATGATCGGCTTGTCGCTGGACTTCTTTATGTGGGTTTTGCCCGAGTTTCAGGGCTGGCCTTTGCGTATCGGGGCGCTGACCTGCGGGGTCGTGCTGACGGGGCTTGGCTCGGCGGCCTATATAGGAGCTGGTATGGGCACAGGGCCGCGCGATGGATTGATGGTCGGGCTAAACCGCAGGCTGGGCTGGTCCATCCGTGTTTCGCGGATGCTGGTGGAGGTTGTGGTTCTGGCGGTGGGCTGGATGCTGGGCGGCGTGGCGGGCGTGGGAACCGTGGCCTTTGCCCTGTGTATCGGGCCGCTGGTGCAGTTCTTCCTGCCGTGGTTCCAGAACCGTTTTCAGCCTAGGCCGGAATAGAGCGGCGCTCTGCGGGCGCGGCGGCTTTCAGATCGCGCTCGATCTCGATCAGCCTTTGTTTGCGCCACAGGCCACCCGCATAGCCAGTCAGTGAGCCATCGGTCCCGATCACACGATGGCAGGGAATCATCAGGGCAATCTGGTTTGAACCATTGGCGCGGGCCACGGCGCGCACAGCGGTCGGCTGTCCGATCTGGCGGGCGATGTCGCCATAGGAGCGGGTTTCACCGGCGGGAATGGTTTGCAGAGCCTGCCAGACCCGCTTGTAAAAATCGGTGCCATGCATGGCCAGCGGCGTTTCAAAACGGCCCGAGCGGGCGGCGAAATAGTCGTCCAGTTCGCTGGCGGCTTGTTCGGCGGGGGCGAACCGTCCGATCCCCAGACCGCCCGGCGTATTGGTCTGCATCTTCTTCAGTTCGGCAGGCAGGCCCTTGCGATCGACGAACTCCAGCAGATGAAGGTGGCTGGCGCTGCTGATGGCAATCATGTCGCCAAGGGCTGTGGGGATCCATGTGGCGCGCATGGCCCCATCAGTCTTGAGGTCTGACGGGGCGCAGCCGAGCAGCTTGGCAAAGGCCGTTCTAAAGGCACTGGGGGATTCAAAGCTGGCATCCAGTTGGGCGGTCATAACCGATCCTCCGAGCGCGAGGGTTTCAAAGCCTTCGCGCAGTCGGCGCTGGCGCGCCATTTCCAGAAACGTCATGCCGTAATGGCGTTTGAACAGGCGCCGCACCGTGGACAGGTCATAGCCCAGCCTGGCGATGTCAGGCTCTGACCAGCGGTAGTCGGGCCGGTCATCCAACCGCGCCAGCAGGTCGGTGATGACCGGATCGTTCTGGGCCGCAGCCTGCACCGGATGACAGCGTTTGCAGGCCCGAAAACCTGCCTCGATACATTCGCCAACAGTGGCTCTGAACGTACAGTTCTCGCGCAGTGGCTTTCGGGCCGGACAGGTCAGCCGACAGAAAATGCCGGTCGAATGCACACAGACAAACGCCTGCCCGTCATAGCGGTCATCACGCGCGACGAGGGCGTCATACAGAATATCGGGTGCGGGCAGGTCAAACAGCATGGTTCGATAATAGCCCATCGCGAACCACCATGCCGCCGGTTTTCGGGCGTCTATTGTTTCGGCCACGAAAAAGGGGAGGCCGGAGCCTCCCCTTTTGAAATCTTAACCGCGTTCCAGTGTCTTGGAGAACGTCACCTTGGGGAAGCGCTCGCTGACATAGCCGGTTTCCCACGACGACTTGGCGAGGAAAACGGGGTTCTGGTCGATGTCGAAGGCCATCTGCGGGCGGTATTTCCCGGCAAAGTCCTCGAGGTCCGCACTGGCACCACCGACCCAGCGGGCCTCGGCATAGGGGGAAGGCTCGAAGATAACGTCCAGATTGTATTCCGCGCCCAGACGGTCGGCCATAACCTCGAACTGAAGCTGACCAACGGCACCGACGATGAAGTCGGCACCGATTTCGGGGCGGAACAACTGGGTCACGCCTTCTTCGGCCAGACCTTCCAGCGCCTTTTTCAGGTGCTTGGCTTTCAGCGGGTCCTTGACGCGTACACGTTGCAGGATTTCCGGCGCAAAGTTCGGCAGGCCCGCAAAGCGGACAAGGCCGCTTTCGGACAGGCTGTCACCCACGCGCAGCACGCCGTGGTTGGGAATGCCGATGACGTCGCCTGCATAGGCTTCCTCGGCCAGTTCGCGGTCCGAGGCAAAGAACATGATGGGCGCGTTGACCGACAACTGCTTGCCGGTGTTCTGCACCTTCAGCTTCATGCCGCGCTTGAACGAGCCGGACGCCATGCGGAACATGGCGATACGGTCGCGGTGGTTCGGGTCCATGTTGGCCTGAACCTTGAAGACGAAGCCGGTGACTTCGTTTTGGCCCGGTTCGACCTCGATCGCTTCGGGAGCAGGGGCGTTGCGGGTTTCCGGCGGCGCTTCCTTGCGGGCGGCCATGACCTTGGGTGCAGGGGCCCATTCGCCAATCGCGCGTAGCAGATATTCGATGCCGAAATGGCGCAGAGCCGAGCCCCACAGGATCGGCGTCATATGACCTTCGAGGAAGGACTGGCGGTCAAAGGTCGGATAACCGGCTTCGACCAGTTCCAAGGCTTCGGCCGTTTCTTCATACTCGCCCTGTTCGAAATACTGGGCGGCGTCGGTCAGAGGCAGGGCGTCCGGATGCTCGGCGTCTTCTTTGGAGCCGGCGATCTTCTTGGCATAGGGCTGGAAGCGGCCGGTGCCGACCTCGACCAGACCGCGCAGGCGGTTGCCGCTACCGGCAGGCCACCAGATCGGGGCAGGATCCAGTTGCAGACGGCTGGCGACTTCATCCAGCAGAGCCATCGGGTCCTGCGCTTCGCGGTCCAGCTTGTTGATGAAGGTGATGATCGGGATGTTGCGCAGACGGCAAACCTCGAACAGCTTCAGCGTCTGCGGCTCGATACCCTTGGCGGCGTCCAGCACCATGATGGCGCAGTCGGCAGCGGTCAGGGTGCGATAGGTGTCTTCAGAGAAGTCTTCGTGCCCGGGGGTGTCGAGCAGATTGAACATCTTGCCGTCATGCTCGAACGTCATCACCGAGGCGGTGACAGAGATGCCGCGTTCTTTTTCGATCTTCATCCAGTCGGAACGGGCGCGGCGGTTATCACCACGCGCCTTCACGGCACCTGCGGCTCGCACAGCACCACCGGCCAGCAGAATATGCTCGGTCAGCGTGGTTTTACCGGCATCGGGGTGCGCGATGATGGCGAAGGTCCGGCGACGTGCGGCCTCGTCTGCAATGGTCAGTTTCGACATAAAAAATCCTCTGACCGCGGGGGTTAGAGCAATCGGCCCCAAAAGTCACCGTTCACGATGCTGTGAATGCCCCTATGCAATGAAAGGTCTTTGAGAGACGGTTTCGTAACGAGACGGTGCCCCACGATGGTCACTGCCGTAAAAGGGAAGGAAACGTCATGGCTCTGGTACACCCGGGTAGGTCGCGCGAAGTATCTTTTTCGCGCAATGAAACTGTCCGCAAAGAAATGCATCCGGCCGTCGGGCTGTTCTGCGGATTTGCACTTTTGCTCGGCGTTGCGCTGACCGTGCACGTGATTTTCCACTTCGTTGTCTAAGACGACACAGCCGTAAGGCCCAAGGTTCGGAAAGTATTTGGCGCGAAAGGCATAAAGCCGTTCGCGCCTAAACCTTGTGCAGAAATGAAATCAGGAAGCGCGGGTCGGGTCCGTCATCGGCTCGCCATAGTTGCGCTCGGTATGCAGATGCGGTGACACGCTGCCGGTAATGCGCAGGATCATGCGGTTGACCACGGGCCGCTCCTCGCCACGGTGAAGTTCACGGATGGCGCTGGTGATGCGGGCGTCGTCATGGGTCATGCGCTGGTTGTGGCGTATATAGTCCAGCCAGGTCGCGGTCTGGTATTTCTCCACCCAGATATTCGGATTGCCCAGATCGCGCATCATGCGCCACTGGTGCGCACCGTCTCGGCGGCGGATACGGCGGCGTTCTTCCATCAGTTTCAGGAATTCGGGCACATCGTCATCGTCGATCGTATAGGCGATGGAGACGATGATCGGGCCACTGCGCGGTTCGATATGCAGTTCGGTGTCCGGTTCTCTCCAGCGGTCCAGCGGCGCAAGGTTCAGGGCCTCGCTATTGGCCAGCGGCATTTTGAAGCCCAGCACCAGACAGACAGCCAGCACGGCGGCGGAAATCTCCAAAGCCAGTGACGTGCTGTAATCCTGTGCCAGCGAGCCCCACAGCCATGCCCCTGCGGCCATGCCGCCAAAGGCGCACATTTGGTAAAGCGCCAGCGCGCGGGCCACGACCCAGCGCGGGGCCGACATCTGTACGGTGACATTGAATGTGGACAGCACGATCACCCATGACGCCCCGCCCAGCAGCAGCGACAGAATGGTCAGCGGCAGCACGGGGCTGAGCGCTACGCCCAAGGCTGCGAGCGCAAACGCGCCGATCCAGAACCGCACCAGGGTTTCGGATTTGAAACGGACACGCAGCGGCGTCACGCACAATGCACCGCCAACTGCCCCGACGCCAAAGGCCCCCAGCAGCACGCCATAAATCAGCGGGCCGCCGCCAACCTCGTGACGGGCAATGATGGGCATCAGCGCTTGCAGGCCGCTGGCCCCGATGCCGAACAACAGGGCACGCAGCAGCACAGCCACAATACGCGGCGACAGCATGGCATAGCGCACGCCGCCCTCCATCGCCGCCAGCAGACCTTCGCGCGGCAGGGTGGCTTGCGGCACCTGCGGCTTCCAGCGGAACAGCACCACCAGAATACCGACATAGGAAACAGCGTTGATCAGGAAGGCCGCAGCAGCACCGGCAAAGGCAACGATGGCACCCCCGATGGCGGGGCCGACACTGCGGGCCAGATTAAAGCCCATCGAGTTGAGGGTAATGGCCGAGGGCAGATCCTCGCGCGGCACCATATCGCCGACACTGGCCTGCCAGGCGGGACCGTTAAAGGCGACCCCGCAACCGATCAGGAAGGTAAAGGACAACAGAACCCACGGCGTTAGCCAGTTCTGATAGGTCATAAAGGCCAGTCCCACCGAGACCAGCAGCATGAACGACTGGGCCGCCAGCATGATCTTGCGCCGGTCCATGGTATCGGCCAGCGCGCCTGCGGTCAGCGACAGCAACATGATCGGCAGGGTAATCGAGGCCTGAACCAGAGCCGTCGTCTGGGTGGTGCCAATCGAGGTCATGATCCACGAGGCACCGACCGACTGGATCAGCCCCCCGAAATTGGTCATCAGGCTAGTGATCCAGATGGCCCGGAACAGCGGATGGCGCAGTGGCGCAAGGGGCGAGTTCGAAGAAGCCATCAGCATTGCCAAACGGAAAAAACTTCGGGACGGACTTCGGGATGGACACGGGCCAACAGCATCATACCCCTACTGCACACTGCACCAACGTCTAAGGCAAGCTTTGGTGTTGTTCCGGATGGGTTTTCTGGCACAAAAGCCTTATAGAGGCCGCGTGACTGACACGACCTTCTCCGAATATCCCGTTCTGGTTGCTGCCCTGTACCGCTTTGCGCCGGTGGCAGACACGTCGGCGCTGCGCGAGCGCCTGATTGCCCTGTGCGGCGAAGAGGTGCGCGGCACCCTTCTGGTCGCCCATGAAGGCATCAACGGCACGATTGCCGGACCGCATGATGCGATCCGTCGCGTGGTGGACGGTATCTATGCCGAGCCGGGTTTCGAGCGTCTGGAACTGAAATATTCCGGTGCGAACGCAATGCCTTTCTACCGCATGAAGGTGCGGATCAAGAAAGAGATCGTGACCATGGGCCTGCCCAATCTCGATCCGGTCAATGGCGTAGGCACCTATGTAAAGCCACAGGACTGGAACGCGCTGATTGCCGATCCCGATACGGTGATTATCGACACCCGTAACGATTACGAGTTCGAGATCGGCACCTTCAAAAACGCCATCCAGCCCAATACCAAGACCTTCCGCGAGTTCGCCGAATGGTTCGAGAAGGAAGGCCGTGCGCTGGTTACCCGCGATACGCCGACCAAGGTAGCCATGTTCTGCACCGGTGGTATCCGCTGCGAAAAATCGACCGCCTATCTGAAGTCCGAAGGTATTTCCGAGGTGCATCACCTCGAGGGCGGTATCCTCAAATATCTCGAGGAAATCCCCGAGCCTGCCAGCCTGTGGGACGGCGAGTGTTTTGTGTTCGACGAGAGGGTTTCGGTGGGCCATGGCCTGAAGCTTGGTGAACACAGCCTGTGCCGCGCCTGCCGGATGCCGGTCAGCGCGCAGGGCATGACGTCGCCGAAATTCGTAGAAGGCGTGTCGTGTGACCGCTGTTGGGACGAACGGGGCGAAGAGCGCCGCGCCGCCTATGCCGAGCGCCAGCGCCAGATCGAACTGGCCAAGGAACGCGGCATGGCTCACATCGGCACAGACGCCAAGATCGCGGCCGAGCAGACCCGTATCCGTGCCGCCGAGGACCGCGAAAAGGCCAGAGAGGCCGCCGCTAAAGCCGCCAGACAAGAGAAAACCCGATGAGCAAGACTGTTCTGATTACCGGAGCCACCGCAGGCTTCGGTCTGGCCGCTGCCCGCCGTTTTGCCGCCGAGGGCTGGAAGGTGATCGCCACGGGGCGTCGCGCCGGGCGTCTCGAGGCGCTGGTGACGGAACTGGGGGCGGATGTGGTGCATCCGCTGGTGTTCGATATTCGCGATGCGGCGGCGATTGATGCGGCGCTGAACGGATTGCCCGATGCGTTCGCCAAGATTGATCTGCTGATCAACAATGCCGGTCTGGCGCTGGGCACCGGTCCGGCACAGGAAGCCGACCTTGGTCAGTGGCAGCAGATGGTGGACACCAACATCACCGGCCTGATGACCATCACGCACCGCATGTTGCCGCGCCTGATCGAACGGGCGGGTGCGATCATCAATATCTCTTCGGTGGCGGCGAACTATCCGTATCGTGGTGGCAATGCCTATGGCGGCACGAAGGCCTTTGTGCGCCAGTTCAGCCTTGGCCTGCGTTCGGACCTGCATGGCACAGGCGTGCGCGTGACCTCGATCGAGCCGGGCATGGCTGAGACCGAGTTTACTCTGGTACGCACGGGCGGTGATCAGGGCGCTTCGGACACGCTGTATCAGGGGGCCAACCCGATGTCGGCCGGCGACATTGCCGAGACGCTGTACTGGGTGGCCAGCCTGCCGGCGCATCTGAATATCAATACGCTGGAACTGATGCCGGTCAGCCAGTCCTTTGCCGGTTTTCAGGTCGCCAGAGACTAGGCCAGAGACTAAGAGCGCTTAAAGCGCGGGCAGGCGAAGGGTCGCGGTCGTGCCTTCGCCAATCTGGCTTTCCAGCGTCAGGGTGCCGCCGTGTAGCTCGGCTAGTGAACGCGCCAGAGACAGGCCAAGGCCTGTGCCTTGAGCCTTCTGGCGGGCATCGCCTGCCTGTTCGAACGGACGGCCCAGACGGGCAAGGTCTTGCGGGGCGATGCCAACGCCGTTGTCGCTGATCTTCATGACCAGAGTATCTGCATCCCGGGCGGCGGACAGGGTGACCTTGCCATTGGCAGGCGTGAATTTCACCGCATTGCCCAGCAGGTTGACCAGAATCTGCTTCACCGCGCGGCGGTCCACATTCACATCCAGCGCATGGTCGGGCAGCTCTGCCGACAGGTCGATGGACTTTTCCTCGGCCTGAACCCGAACCAGCGCCAGTGCCGCATCGGCCAGATCGCGGGCATCGGTATCCTCGCAATCCAGTTCGTAACGGTCGGCATCGATGCGCGACACATCCAGAACATTGCCGATGACATCAAGAAGATGGCTGCCCGCCGTATGGATCGACGCGGCATAGCCGAGATAGCGGTCTGACAAAGGCCCGAACAACTGGTGCTTCATCATGTCCGAGAAACCCAGCACAGCATTCAGCGGCGTGCGCAGTTCGTGGCTGAGATGGGCGATGAAACGGGCGCGGGCCTGTGCCTGTGCCTCGGCCTCGCTGCGGGCGGCATCCAGTTCGCTTTCGCGGGCGTGCTGCAAGGTGGCGTCCAGCATCAGGGCGGCGATGCGGCGGCTGTCGCCCTGCATACGGCGCACGACCAGCAGCACGCGGCGATCCAGTGCGGCGCGCGGGGTAAAGCGCACCTGAACCGGTTGTCCGGCTTGCGCGCGGGACAGGGCGGCGCGGACGGTCGGGCGATCCGGCGGGTGGACGGCTTCGATCAGGCCGCCTTCGCTGTCGGTTTCACTAAACAGGCCATCCACATCAATGGCGGGCGGGGCGGCACCATAGGCGGCCAGTGCCTTGCCATTGGGTGACAGGACCAGTGTCAGGCCCGGCTGGTCGCTGAGGGCCGATTCCATGCGCGCCATGGCCAAAGGCACGACGGGACCGGTGCTGCGTGTATTGAGCGCCGCCACCACGGCAAAGACCAGAACCAGTATGCCCAGAAGATTGCTCAGGAACGGCGAGGTCGAGGCTTGCGGCAAAAGAGGATGGGCCAAGGCACCAATGAACAGGCCGAGCAGGGCCGCACCCAGACCATAGACCAGCGACCGCTCGCTGCCTGCGGTTCTGAGGGCCAGTCCACCGGCGACCGGTGCAAAGGCCAGAGCGGCCAGCGGCCCGTTAAGCCCGCCTGTCAGTCCCAGCGCGATGACAGGGCATAAGCCCCACAAGATCACTGTCCACAACGGAGCGGGCGGGACCGGTTGCGGCCATGGCGTGCGTGGCGGAGCCAGTGTGGGCAGGCCAAATACCGCCAAAGCTGGAAGGGCGGCGACAAACAGGCCGATCAGGCTGAACAGGCTGGCTCGCGTAAACAGGGCCGTCGCGCACAGGGCCAAAAGGGCAAAGCCCCACAGAAGATGCCACAAGGCGCGCCGATGGGTCTGTGCCGGATCGGTCCGGTTCAGGGGCTGGGCGTTGACTGGTGGTTTAAGCGAGGCGTTCAAAAGAGGCTACTGGTCCGGTGGCGCACAGAAGAGCTGTGTCGTCCAAAGCAAGAATCAAGCCGACAGGATACGCCTGAGTTGAGCCGACCCCAACCATACTCTTGTCGGTGGTGAGGGCATCTTGGGCAAGGAAAGCGTTGTGAAGCTGTCGGCGGTAAGGGTATGGAACCTGCCATGACCGATACAGCTTCTGCGCCCATCCAATCCGTCCTTGATGAACTGATCGAGGAGTTCGACCTGCTGGGCGATTGGGAAGGCCGGATCGAATATGTGATCGATCTGGGCAAGGATTTGAAACCCCTGCCGGAAGAGGCGCGTATCGAGGCCAACAAGGTGCCGGGCTGTGCCGCGCAGGTGTGGCTGAACAGCCGCCGCGAGGGCGATGTCCTGTTCTTTGATGCGGATTCCGACAGCGCCCTGTCCAAGGGCAATATCGCCCTGTTGCTGCGTCTCTATTCGGGACGCAACGCGGACGAGATTTTGGGCTTTGATGCCAAGGCGGCACTGGAGCGTCTGGGCCTGCCTTCGGCGCTGACGCGCCAGCGGGCCAATGGTTTGAATTCGATGGTAGGCCGTATCCGCGAGGCGGCGCTACTGGCGAAAGCTTAAGCGGCCAAGACCTCTTTGGCCCTGCGGGTGTCTTCCTCGATCTGGACCTTCAGCGCGTCCAGACCGTCGAACTTCATCTCTGGGCGCAGGAAGGCGACCAGTTCGGTTTCCACCGTCAGGTCGTAGAGGCTCTCGTTGAAGTCGAACAGCCAGACCTCGAGCAGCGGATCTTCGATCACATACATCGGGCGGATGCCCAGATTGGCGACGCCGCCAAACACGCGCCCGTCCGGCAGGCGCGTACGGGTGGCATAGACGCCATAGGCCGGACGCATATAGTCGGGCATGGCGATATTGGCGGTCGGGATGCCGATGGTGCGGCCGCGCTTGTCCCCGTGGATCACCTTGCCTTCGATGGCAAAGGGGCGACCCAGAATGGCCGTGGCGCGGTCCATGTCTCCGGCTTTAAGGGCTTCGCGGACAGCCGAGGACGACAGTTTCAGGCCGTCGGCATCATCCTTGCGCGGGGTCAGCGAGACACTGAAGCCCAGTTTTTCACCATACTGGGTCAGAAGGTCGGGTGAACCCGAGCGGCCCTTGCCGAAGGTAAAGTCGAAACCGACCGCCGCATGCACAATGCCGAGCCCTTCATGCAGGACTTCGCGGGCAAAGGCTTCGTCGGTCAGACTGGCCATCTCGCGCTCGAACGGCAGCAGATAAAGGCGCTCTACACCGAGGTCTTCCAATGCGCGGGCCATCTGGTCCGGCGTCATCAGGGCGAAGGGGGCGGCGTCGGGCTGGAACAGGCGGCGCGGGTGCGGATAGAAGCTGACCACGCCCAGCGGGACGCCCAGACGTTCTGCGGCCTCGCGGGCCGAGGCGATCACGGCCTGATGGCCGCGATGCACACCGTCAAAGGCACCTACGGCCACAGCAGCCCCCTTTTGGGAGGCTGACAGGCCGCGCCAGTCGCGGATGACTTCGATCGCCACGCCCGTCTTTCCTTAGCGGGCGGAAGGTTTGCGGCGACGCGGGACGCGCACGGTGGCGATGCCGTCCATGATCAGTTTGTCACCGACAAAGCCTTCGCAGTTCAGTTCGGCGCGGGCGGATTCTGCATCCAGCGAAAGGACCGTGATCTGGATACGCACGGTGTCACCGATGCGGACCGGATAGTGGAAGGCCAGCGATTGCGAGATGTAGATCGAGCCTGCACCCGGCAGGACCGTGCCTACCACAGCCGAACCGAACGAGGCGCTCAGCAGGCCATGGGCGATACGGCCGCGATAGGCGGTCTTGGAGGCAAAGGCCTCGTCCAGATGGACCGGATTATAGTCGTCGGAAGCATCGGCAAACAGCTGGATGCGTTCTTCGGTGACCAGAATCATCTTCTCGGCGGCCATGCCGACGTAAAGTTCTTCGAGGATATAGCCACCCGACGGGTGGCCTTGGACGAGATTGCTCATAGGGCTGCTTTACGTCAGGTGAA
The DNA here is from genome assembly GCF_036659295.1 of Brevundimonas sp. GTDB lineage: Bacteria > Pseudomonadota > Alphaproteobacteria > Caulobacterales > Caulobacteraceae > Brevundimonas. The sequence goes on from NZ_JAVXCU010000005.1 coordinate 48,901, forward strand.
CTTGTTTGGCGATAGGGGGCGCGGCCTTACCACGTAAGGGCAAGGGCGGCATAGCGCGAGGTGGTGTTTTCGTCGTCCAGCAGCTTGGCTGCACGGACAGGATCAAGCGTGCCGTCATCATTCTTTGCGGCATCCCCGTGGATACCCTGTGCAATGAACAGGCAGTCCAGTTGCTGGTTCTGTGCGCCCAGAACATCGGTGATGGTGCCATCGCCGATGCACAGGACGCGCTTGCGGTCGACAGCGTCGCCCAGCAGTTTTTCAGCCTCGGCCAGAGCCAGATCATAGATGGGGGCAAATGGCTTGCCCGCCATGATGACCTTGCCACCCATCTCTTCGTAAAGGTCGGCAATGGCACCGGCGCAATAGATGATCTGGTCGCCCTTCTGGACGATGCGGTCGGGGTTGGCGCAGATCAGGTCCAGATCGCGCTCGGCGGCAGGCATCAGGCGCTCGCGATAATCTTCGGGTGTTTCGGTGGCATCATCGATCAGACCGGTCACCGAGACGAAGGCGGCATCGGCGGCGTTGTCCACCATGGTCAGGCCGGTACCTTCATAGGTGGTGGCATCGCGTGCAGGGCCAATGGCCAGAGCCGGACCGGGGGCGCGCTTGGCCAGTTCGGCGCGGGTGGCATCGCCGGATGTCACAAAGGCTTTCCAGCTGGAGCGCGGGACGTTCAGGGCGTCCAGTTGGGCGATCACATCGCTGGCCGGACGCGGAGAGTTGGAAATCAGCACCACATGACCGCCCCGTTCATTGAAGCGGGTCAGGGCGTCGCATGCCTCGGGCCAGCTTTCGCGGCCGTTATGGATGACGCCCCACACATCGCAGAGCAGAACATCGTAATCATCAGCAACAGCCGACAGTTGGGGCAGGGCGACAGGGAGAGACATGCGGGGCCATGTAGCAATCCTTGCACCGGATGGCGAGAGGTCATCGCCTGATGACCTTGGTGCAAATCAGTGACGGACGCGCCGCTCTACCGATTGCAGGGTCGAGCGAACAAACTCCGAGGGCGGATCGGTTTCGGCCAGAACCGCTTCTTTGATGGCGCGCGGCTCGCCAAACAGGTGGCCCTGGCCCATCGGCACATCCAGATCGAGAATATCGACGACTTGTTTCTCGTTTTCGACCTTTTCAGCAATCAGCTCAAGGCCGTAGCGGCGCACCAGAGGGGCGAAATCGGCCGCCTGAATGTCCGGCTGCGAGGCTAGAGGCACTGTGCCGTCCATATCCAGAAGTTGCTCGATCATCAGATCGGCGGCGATCTTGATGAAGCGTACATCCGAGCGTTGCAGGTCGGCAAAATCCAGATCCAGCGTCTGCACCTTGTCGATGGAGAAACGAAAGCCCAGATCGGCCAGCTTGGCCATGTTGCGCGCCTCGGTGGCACCGCGTGCCTCGAAGACAGCCTGACCCAGTTCGAATATCAGGGATTCTTTCAGGTCACGGTTCTGGCTCAGGAAGTCGAGAAACTGCGGGAAGAAGGTTTCATCCCCCAGCGACGACAGCGAGATATTGCAGAACACGCCGACCTTGCGGTCCTGACGGGCCAGACGGCGCACGATTTGGGCACAGCGGAACAGCAGAAGGTTGTCGATGGCCGGAACCAGACCCTCGCTCTCGGCCATGGACAGATATTCGCTGGGCAGCATCAGGCGGCCGGACGCATCGCGCAGGCGCGTAAAGCTTTCATAATAGACGGTGCGGCGCTGGGGCAGGGTGACGACGGGTTGCAGATAAAGGTCCACCCGACCCTCGGCCAGAGCATCATGGACGGTGCGCAGCAGGCCGTTACCATTGACGTGCTGACGCGTATCGACGACGGGCGGCTGGGCGAGACGTTCCTCGATCGAGGCGCTCATCTGCTGGAGCATGTCTTCCAGAACGCGCACCTCGCCGGTCAGCGCGTCGGTGCGCGATACGGGGCCGTTCTCGATGGCATAGGCCAGTTGCGTCATCGCGCCCTGGGTTGATTCCATGGCATCGGCCAAAAGCCTGTGCGCTTCCTTCAGCTTGGTCAGGTCACGTTGCAGGGCGCGGCGTTCATTGCTGACTGCCGCCAGTGCGCAGGCCGATCCCAGCAAGCCCAGCGACCCGATCGCGCCGGCTACGCCTGCCCCGACGCCCCATCCGGCACGCCAAAGGGTGGCCCCGACGGCGAGGGACAGAAAGAGGCAGCCGAAAAAAAGCAATCCGCCGGTGATTTTCTGCATGAAGGGTGCGGTCACTTTCCTAGTGGATTTGGCACTCTAACAAGGTAACCAAGAACTGGGCTTAACATTTACCATCATAGTGAACAATTAAGCCAAGCCTTAGGGGAGAGGGATCAAATGGAATTGTTCGATTTAAGTGGCAAGGTCGCGATCGTTACAGGTTCGTCCAAGGGGATAGGCAAGGCGATTGCGGAACGTCTGGCCGAACACGGGGCCAAGGTGGTGATATCGTCGCGCAAGATCGAGCCGTGCGAGGCGGTTGCGCAGGCGATCAACGAAAAACACGGTGAGGGCCGTGCCATTGCCATTGCCGCCAATATTGCCTCGAAAGACGACTTGCAGCGACTGGTGGACGATACCCGCGCGGTTTTCGGTAAGATCGATATTCTGGTCTGTAATGCGGCCACCAATCCCTATGCCGGACCGATGGCGGGGATTACGGACGACCAGTTTGGCAAAATCCTTCAGAACAATGTCGTGTCCAACCACTGGCTGATCCAGATGGTTGCGCCTGAAATGCTGGAGCGCAATGACGGCTCGATCCTGATTATTTCCTCGATTGGCGGACTGCGCGGCAATGCTCTGATCGGGGCCTACAACATCTCCAAGGCCGCAGACATGCAGCTGGCGCGCAATCTGGCGGTCGAGTACGGACCGCAAAATGTGCGTGTGAACTGTATCGCACCGGGGCTGATCAAGACCGACTTTGCCCGCTATCTGTGGGAAGATCCGCAGACGCTGAAATCGGTCACCGAACCGGCGCCGTTAAAAAGGATCGGATTGCCGGATGAAATTGCCGGCACAGCAGTCTATTTGTGCAGTCCTGCGTCGGCCTATGTAACGGGCCAGACGCTCGTTGTGGATGGCGGATTGACGATTGCCTGGTGAGAATAAGCATAAGGTATCCTTCGGGCAGGACCTGACGTGGCGGCTGCAATCCGTTGCGTTTTCGGGCCTTTTCGGGGCTCTGCGCCTGATTGGTGTAGATGCGGCGTCAAGTTTCGGGGGCGGGCTGTTGCGCGCCCTCGGGCCTTTGACGGGCACGCACAAGACGGTGCTGCGTAATCTGCAGATTGCCTTCCCCGACAAGCCTGAAAGCTGGCGACAGCAACTGGCCGTCGACCAGTGGGAAATGACGGGCCGCACCTTTGCCGAACTGGCGGTGATGGATCGTCTGACGCCCGAAAGCGGCCGGATCGAGATTGTCGGTCTGGAGCGGCTGCATGCCGTGCGCGACAGCGGCAAGCCGGTGGTGCTGATTTCCGGCCACATCGCCAATTTCGAGGTGATGGCTGCGGTCATCATGCATGCGGGTGTGCCGTGTCAGGTCACCTATCGTGCGGCGAATAATCCCTATGTGGACAAGCAAATCCGCGAGGCCCGCGCTCGCTATGGTATCCGTCTGTTTGCACCCAAAGGTGATGGAACGCGCGAACTGGTGGCCGGTCTGAAGCGCGGCGATTCCATCGCCCTGCTGGTGGACCAAAAGTATAACGAGGGGCCCGAGGTCCAGTTCTTTGGCCAGCCGGTCAATGCCTCTCCCGGCGCAGCGCGTCTGGCCAAGAAATTCGATACGGTGATGCTGCCCTTGTCGGTGGTGCGCCTGAAGGGCGCGCGGTTCCGCGTGACCGCCCACGAGCCGATTGCCATTCCCGATACCGGTGACAAGGCCGCCGATGTGCTGGCCGGTATTCAGGCCGCCAACAGCTTTGTCGAGGATCGGGTGCGCGAAAATCCGGTGGACTGGTTCTGGGTCCACAAGCGTTGGCCGCAAAAAGTCTATGACAGGTTGAAGGTCGCCAACGAAGGCTGAAGGTCGCTTTCGCGACGGAACGGGCCTTCATAGTCCAGCATGATTGTGCGTCTGCGGTCCGGCCCGAAAAAGGTTTCGGTTCGCACAAAGGCGCGCGGTCGCAAAATCACGGCCTCTATCTTTTTCATCAGATCACTGATGACGACGGGCTTGGTGACAAACTCGGTCACACCGGCATCTCTGGCTTCGGTGACGCGCGAACGCTCTGAATGGCCGGTCATCATGATGATGGGCAGATAGGGATGGGGGCTGATCGTCTCGTCGCGAAGCAGGCGGGTCAGGGCGACGCCGTCCACCGGCTCCATCCGGAAATCCACGATGGCAATGTCGATGGCATGGCTGTGGGCTAGCTCGAACGCCTGATTGCGGTTTTCGGCTTCGCTGATACGACCGACGCCGACCGATTTGAGCATGGCAGCCATGATGGAGCGCATATTAGCGTTGTCATCGACCAGCAGGATATGCAGCGTACCCAGACCGGTCATCAGGTTTCACACGCCTGTATATATTCCAGAGGACCTGCATAGGCTTCTTGCCGCTCGACAGACCAGTAACGCAGGGCGGGCAGGGCAATGAGCTGGCTGGTTACCGCGCAACGCACGTGGCTGCCGCTTTTGAGAACGGCAAACTCGCCATCACCATAGTGCAGGGTGGCAATCGCGGGGGATGAAGCCGTTTGGGTCATGGAGGTGGGGACGTAACCATTCTGGCAGTCGCACGAATCAGTCGCACATTGCTCTCACTGTGTCGTGTGAATCGGGGGCTGTGAAGGTGGCGCGAATAGTGTCAATTGTTTTGGCAAGTTTGCTGGTCGTGTATGGCGGCAGTGTCGCTGCGCATGACAGCCATGGCCCTGATCTTCATACCAGTCTTCGCGCCAAGGGACGTGCGCCGGGCGTGCTGTCCACCGGCCCCCTGAATGCCATTACCGATGTAGCCGGTGTGCGGGTCGGACAGGTGACGCTGAACCACGGTGACAGTGTGCGCACGGGGGTGACGGCCATCATGCCGCATGGTGGCGATCTGTTCCGGGACAAGGTTCCGGCGGGTCTCAAGGTCGCCAATGGCTATGGCAAGCTGGCGGGTGCGACGCAGATTGTCGAACTGGGCGAGATCGAAAGTCCCATTGTGCTGACCAATACCCTGTCGGTCGGGGCGGCGATGGAAGGGGTGGTGCGCTGGACGCTGGCACAACCGGACCACGAGGATATCCGCTCGGTCAATGCGGTGGTCGGGGAGACCAATGACGGAGGCCTGAATGACATTCGTGGCCTGCATGTGCGGCCCGAACATGTGATCGCGGCGATTGAGGGCGCAACATCGGGGCCAGTGGCCGAGGGATCTGTGGGCGCAGGGACCGGCACCATCGCCTTTGGCTTCAAGGGCGGGATCGGGACTTCGTCACGGCAACTGCCCCAGAGCCTTGGCGGCTTTACGGTCGGGGTGCTGGTGCAGTCCAACTATGGCGGGTTGTTGACTATTGACGGTGTGCCGGTGGGGAGCGAGCTGGGGCGCTATTATCTGAAAAATGCCGTTGAGGCCGAAAAGCCGGACGGCTCGATCATGATTGTGGTGGCGACCGATGCGCCGCTGTCGGACCGTAATCTGGAACGGTTGGCTGAGCGGGCTTTTGCCGGTCTAGCCCGCACAGGTGCGGCCTATTCCAACGGTTCGGGCGACTATGCCATTGCGTTTTCGACCCATGAGGGTGTGCGCCGTACGACGCTACGTCGCGAAGCGCAGGCCGTGATCGAGGAATGGCCCAACGATCGCATGTCGCCGCTGTTTGTCGCGGTGGCCGAGGCGACCGAAGAGGCCATCATCAACTCGATGTTCAAGGCCACGACGACGCGCTCCATCGTCAATGGCCGCGAGGTGGTAATCGAGGCACTGGATGTGGAACAGGTCGGGGCCATTCTGGACCGCGCCCACCCTTTGGGGACCCGTCCTTAAAACAGGCTGCCCTGATCGGTGGCCGCAGACTTGGGTTTGGGGGCCGTTTTGGGTGTGGCCACAGGCGGAACTGGCGGCGGGGTGGTGGTGCCGCCTTCGCCGATAACCGCAGGGCGCTGACCGTCGCCAAACACCAGCGAAACCTGCTGGCCCTCATGCAGTTTATGGGCCGAGGTGATCCACTGGCCGTCTGTATCCTCGACGCGGGCAAAGCCGGGCTTGGGCCGCGACGGGTCAAGCGAGGCAAGGGCGCGTGACAGAGCGGCCAGACGGTCGCTATCGCGGGTCAGGCGGCGATCGACGGCGGGCTTGAAGCGGGCTTCCAGCGCCGAAAGGCGGTCCGAGCGACGCTCGATCGGGCGGTTCAGCAGGGTCGGGTTCAGGCGCGCTGAAATGCGGGTCAAGCGTTGCTCGTGCACGCTGGCATTGCGGTGCAGGGCTGCGCCAAGGCGGCTCGAGGCCAGATCAAGCCGTTGTTGTGGCAAGGCCAGCAGGTCGTCGGGGCGCGAGGGCAGGCCACGCGCCACAGCCATCAGGCGGGTACGGCGATCTTCCAGCAGACGCGCGCCCGAACGGCGCAGGCGCGTTTCAAGGTCTGACAGACCCCATTGAAGTTCGGCCAGAACCGGCGTGGCCATTTCGGCAGC
>NZ_JAVXCU010000005.1:55542-66729 GCF_036659295.1 Brevundimonas sp.
AAAGTCGATCAGGGTGGTGTCGGTCTCGTGCCCAACGGCCGAAATGATCGGGATGCGGGCCTCGGCCACGGTGCGGGCAAGGTCTTCGTCGTTAAAGCCCCACAGATCCTCGACCGAGCCACCCCCACGCGCGACGATCAGCAGATCAGGGCGCGCGATAGGGCCATCCGGCGTCATGGCATCAAAGCCACGGATAGCATTGGCTACCTGTTTGGCGGCGGCATCGCCTTGCACGACCACCGGCCAGACAATGACGCGGCACGGCCAGCGGTCGGAAATACGGTGCAGGATGTCGCGGATGACCGCGCCGGTCGGGCTGGTAATCACGCCGATAGTGGCGGGGAAGGCGGGCAGGGCTTTTTTGCGTGACGGCTCGAACAGGCCTTCTTCGCGTAAGCGTGCCTTGACCCGTTCCAGTTGCGCCAAGAGCGCACCGGCCCCTGCCGGTTCCATGCTCTCGATGACGATCTGGTAGGACGAGCGCGCCGGATAGGAGGTGATCTTGCCGGTGACGATAACCTCAAGGCCGGTTTCCGGCTGGGCGCCGAGCGAGCGCACCACGCCCTTCCAGACCACGCCGTCGATGGCGGCCTTGTCGTCTTTGAGCGTTAGATAGACGTGACCCGACGAATGGCGCGTGACCTTGGAGATTTCGCCACGAATCCGCACATGGCCAAAGCGGTCCTCGAGCGTGCGCTTCAGCGCAAAGCTCAGTTCCGAGATGGACAGGGCGGGATTGTTGTCTCTGGCTGGCTGTTCGGCCGGAGCCGCACCCTCGAAGGCATAATCGTCGTCGCTCATGACCCCAGCCTAGCGTGATGCGGGCGATACGGGAACGGTGTGGTTGCGGTTTCGTTGTGTCCAAGTGATTCAACCCCTGAAGGGAGGGCACCCGTCATGCGTATAATGGCTTCTGTTGCACTTGGTGCGGCGGCTTTGGCTTTGGCAGCCTGTAACAATAATCCGGCCGATCAACCGGCGGCACCGGCAGCACCGGCTCCGGCGACAGCACCGGCGTCAGGTATGGCGGCACCGATGGCCGATGCGCCGATCCTGCTGGGGCTGAACCGCAAACAGCTTGAAGACGCCGATCTTGTCACCTTTGCCGGTGTCGATCTGGGGGATGTGGAAACCCTGGTATTCGACGCTGCCGGCAATGTGACAGGTTTGGTCATCGAGCTGGATAACAGCAACGACATGAAGGTGGTCATGCCGGTGGGCAACGTCGTGCTGTTCGACAACCCTGACGGCAAGGGCAAGGATCTTTCAACCGATCTGACGCTGGATCAGTTGAGGGCCCTGCCGAAATACATGCCGGCGGCTTAAAAGCACGGGCTTTAACCCCGTTAGGCGCTTGACGATCGGTGCCTAACGGGGTCATTCGGCAGACATGAAAATTCTGCTCGTCGGATCAGGTGGGCGCGAGCACGCTCTCGCCTGGAAAATCGCCCAATCGCCTCGCGTTTCGCGGCTTGTCATTGCGCCCGGTAATCCAGGCATGGAGCAGCACGGCGAGCTTTTCTCCGATATAAAGGCCACCGATGTGGCCGGGATCGTGGATCTGGCCAACCGCATGCAAGCCGATCTGGTTGTGGTGGGACCCGAGTCTGCTCTGGCCGAAGGTCTGGCCGACCAGTTGGCCCGTCTGAACATTCCGTGCTTTGGCCCCTCGGCCAAGGCGGCGCAGCTGGAAACCTCCAAGGCGTTTTCCAAGGCGTTTCTGGCCCGCCACAACATCCCGACCGCCCGTTATGGCGCTTATGAGGATGTGGCCGAGGCCAAGGCGGCACTGGCTGGATACAGCGCCCCCTATGTCATCAAGGCCGATGGTCTGGCGGCAGGCAAGGGCGTGGCCATAAGCCCAGACCGTCAGGATGCCGAGGCCGAGATCGAACGTATGCTGGGCGGCCGTTTCGGCAGCGCCGGTTCGCGTGTCGTCATCGAAGAATTCATGGACGGTGAGGAGGGCAGCCTGTTTGCCCTGTGTGACGGCAAGCGTGCTGTGCTGTTCGGTGGTGCGCAGGATCACAAGCGCGCCTTTGACGGCGATACCGGCCCGAACACCGGCGGCATGGGAGCCTATTCGCCCGCGCCGGTCTTTACGCCCGAATTCGTCAAGGCTGCCAATGATCTGGTTGTTCAGCCCACGATTCAGAAGATGGCCGAGGAAGGCGCACCCTATCGTGGTGTGCTGTATGCTGGTCTGATGGCCACCAGCGAAGGCCCCAAGGTCGTCGAGTTCAATGCCCGTTTCGGTGATCCGGAATGTCAGGTGCTGATGATGCGCTTTGACGGCGACATTGTTCCGCTGCTGCTGGCCTGCGCCAAGGGCGACCTGTCACAGGCTGCTGTGCCTAGCTTCAAGCCGGGCGTGGTGATCACGGTGGTGATGGCGGCCAAGGGCTATCCCGACAGTCCGCTGGAAGGTTCGGTGATCCGTGGCGCCGAACAGGATTTTGGTCCGCATGTTCAGGTGTTCCACGCGGGCACCAAACGTCGCGACGACGGTACACTGGTGGCGGCGGGTGGCCGTGTGCTGAACGTCTGCGCCTATGGTGCGGACATCAACGAGGCACGCGAGCGGGCCTATGAGGCTGTGGCCAAGATCGACTGGCCGGGCGGTTTCAATCGCTCCGACATCGGCTGGCGGGCGATCGGTCGCTAAGCGTTCAGAAGGGGAAGGTTTCGGCCTTCCCCTTTTTCTTTGGGCCTAGTTCATCGCGAACAGAAGGCGACCCTCGCCCATGCGTTCGCGCAGCGCGGTCAGGTCAATATGGCTGCACGAGAAACAGCCATAGGAGCGGCCCAGCTTGCCTTCGCGGGCGAGGAAGGCTGGATCGGCATAGTCGGCCCCGTGCACGATAATGGCGCGCTGGCGAGCAAGGTCGTTGGAATATTCCAGACCGTCCAGCAGCACATTGGGTCCCTGTTGCGGACCCCATGACGGACCCGCTGTCACATAGCTTCCCAGCGAGGACATGTGGCTGTCAGGCTGGTTGGAGAAGCGTTCTGCAAAGCCGCTATGGGCCGGATCGGAGCCGCGCCCGTGGGTGGTGCGATAGGCCGTGACCCAGCCGCCATGCAGATCGACTTCATACAGGCGGTCGGTGCCGGAGAATTTCTGGAAATCGACCACATAGAGACGGTCGCGCAGAGCAATGCGGTGGCCGTGTGTGTCCAGTGCGGCCCGCGCCCTTTGCATCAGTTCGGGACGGATCAGACCATGGGGGTCGATGACGGTTTGCTGGGCGGCGGCTACGGCGACCGGAGGGCGTGCCGGTATGGGGGCAGGAGCCGAAGGGGCGAGAGCGTGCCGGGCGGGTGGTATCGAAGAGGCGGTTGCACATCCGGCCAAAGCCATTGACCCGCCAAAAATCAAACCCCGTCTCGAAACATGCATACTGGTATCCCTCGTGGCAGTGTGCGCGATCAGGCTGTGCAGCCTTTCAGCAATACGCGACGCCATAAAAACCTTTGGAATCCAAACAATACAAGCGGGACCGTTGTTTTGGTGCGCTTGGGGGAATGTCCCGGGCGCGCAATAGGGGCCGGACTGTGAACTGAGCCATAGATCATTGCGTGCCGCAAAGCCTGATACAGCGGGATGATGGTGGCCGGTTACCTTGGCTGGCGGCAAATGGGGCGCACAATGTGGCCCTTGTGCGGGCAATTATAACTTTCGCGTGATGGTGGAACCGTCTGCTAAATGTGCTTAGCTGGGCATGTAACCAAGGTGCGGAGTGGCGATGTCGGGACTGGCTTGGGTGATGAACAACCGCAATGCGGGCTTTCCTGTTTTGGCGGCCATGGCTGTGGTCGCCCTGTCGGCCTGTAGCGCAGGGCCGGAACTGCGGGTCGAACAGGCTCCGCAACAGGCGACCGCCTTCGCCAGCCTTTCGGTGCTGGAAGCCGATTCCGATGCGCAGGCCGCCAAGGCCGTGACGCGCATCTTGCAAGAACAGCATGGTGTTCAGGCGGGTGATGACTGGCTGCTGGTGGCGACACTGGCCTTGCGTCCGGTCGGGGTTGGCAGCTTCAGCGATCCTGACGGGCGTGATGGTGTCTGGACCGAGACACCGCGTATTGTCGGTGCCCGTCGCGGGCCGGGGCTTCATGTTCTGACCGTGGTGGCGACACGCAAGGACGGCGGTACGAGCCGTGTGGCGCGGGTTTCAGCGCGCGGTCCGCTGGACGGTACACCCGACGCGTTGATGCAGTTACTGGCAGATGCCGCCGCCACGCATTTGGTCCAAGGCGTACAGGCGCAATAGCCAGTTATTCCCCTTCGACAGCGGGCAGGATGATATAGAAACAGGCTCCGTTGTAAGGCGGGATCGTGCCGTGTGGCGGCTCGATAGTGATCTGCCCGCCATGGCGCTGGATCACTGTATGCACAAAGGCCAGACCCAGCCCCGAACCCGCGACATTGCCACCGGCAAAGGGCTGGAACAGACGTGTTTTCATATCGTCGCTAAGGCCGGATCCCTGATCGCAGATCATCAGCATGATCTTGTTGTCCAGACGCGACAGTGTGCAGGCGATGAGGCGGCCTGTAGGCGTGTGGCGAATGGCGTTGTCCAGCAGGTTGATAATGACGCGCCGCATCAGGGCGGTATCGGCCTCGACCAGATATTCCTCGCCATCATCGGGTATCAGCAGTTCCACGCCCTTGGCATTGGACTGGGGCCACAAGGTATCGGCGGCCTCGGTGACCAGATCGGCCAGATTGATCAGATCGAAGGTCAGCATCTGGTTTTCGGCGCGTGACAACTGCACATAGCCTTCGGCCAGATTCAGGGTCTGGCGGGCATTGCGGCGAATATGGTCTTCCAGATTGGCGGGGCGGTTGGCGCTGTCCAGCAGGGTCAGGATCGACACCTGCGGCGCGCGCATATCGTGACCCAGAAGCTGCAAGGTGCGCTGGCGTTCGCGTTCGGCGGCCCGCAAATGGCTGACATCGGCAAGGCGCACGATCAGGCCCGTCGATTTTTGCAAGGTATCGGTGAGGGCGGCAATTGCGATCTGGATCGAGCGTCCGTCGGCGAGCTGGATTTCATCGCGCTCGCTATTGTCGGCATCGATCAGGCCCCGCCATTCGCGCAGACCAATGCTGTTGAACAAATCGTCCAGATGCGCGCCTTCCAGTGTCTTGGCCGGAAAGAGCAGGTGCGCGCGGCGGTTGGCGACCAGCACCACCCCGTCCAGATCGGTCATCAAGGCAGCGTCGGGCAGGCTGTGGATTGACTGGGTGATGTAGCGGTTGAAATCGCGGAACTGCTTCAGGGCCGAACTGAAGGACAGCACCTGACGCGAGATTTCGTCGCCGCTCTTCCAGTCGTGGACCGGCGACAGGGCGGACAGCGGGCGGGCGGCATCGTCGCTGCGCAGATCGTTCAGGGCGGAACGCATATAGGTGTAGGTCGCGGCCAGACGACGCCAACTCCACAGTGGCCAGACAAAGATAACACCGGCGCAAGCCGCCAGAGGGGGCCACCATACGCCCAGCTTCAGACCCAGTGCCGAGACGAGCAGGGTCACTATGATCAGGCTAAACCCCAGAACCGTATTGGAAATCGGCCGCAGCGTCAGAAAACCCGCCAGCATCACAGCCAGCGGGATCAGGGATACCACAGCCGCCAGCCAGCCTTCGGTGCGGGCAATCGGCCTGTTGTCGAGAATGTCCTGCGCCAAGGACGCGACGATATTGACGCCCGGCAACAGGGCCCCGTCCTTGGTCGTCGGGGTCGCATAGCGGTCTCCCATGCCCTGAGCTGTTGCTCCGACGAAGACCCGTTTGCCGCGCAAGAAATCGGCAGGGACTTCTCCGTTCAGCACATCCACAAACGAGACACCGGGATAGGGCGCAATGCCGTCGGGATAGTGGATCAGGCGCGGTTGCAGGGCCTCTAGCGCACTATTGCCATCATCGGGCGTATTGGATGCAGGCGCAGCTAGGCGGTTATTATTGTTGGCGACCAGTAGAGCCAGATGGGGCAGGACCTGCCCGTCGGCACGGACCCACAGGGGCAGGCTGCGGATAGTGCCGTCACTGTCGGGGGTCAGAAGACCATGCCCCACACCGGCGGCGGCTGTGCGGATGACTGGGGCGGGCAGGCTGACCGATGACAGTTTTCCGTTCATTCCCGGAGTGTCGATAGCGGCGGGCAGGTAGACATTACCGGCTTGGGTCATGGCCTGTGCCAGTATCGCGTCATCCGTGGTCGGCTCGATGAACAGGACATCATAGCCAATGGCTTTGGTGTTGGCGGCGGCCAGACGGTCGATCATCGCGGCATGCTGGCTGCGCGGCCACGGCCATGCGCCGATGGCCTGCAAGCTGCGATCGTCGATGGTGACGATGACAATATCGGAGTGTGGCTTGGCCGCCGTCAGTTGGCTGACCGTGTCATAAAACAGGTTATCGCCGCGCTGAATGACCTGTCCGAGGCTGAGCCACAGAACCAGCAGGATGGAAACGACGGCTGTGATGACCCATTCCATCAGGACGCGGGTCCCGAGGGTTGTCAGTGCGGCACGGCGTCCGGCTTTGTAGGTCAGTGATTGCAAACCGTCGGCCCGTTAGCGGGAAATGGTGAGAATTTCCGGCTGTGACCATACGGTCAGGCGGTGACCGAAGCGATAACGGGTGCCTTCGACGCGCCAACTGTAGGTACCGGCCGGCAGGTCGGTCAGGGTAAAGCGGCTGTCGGTCAGGTTAGGGCTGTCGAACAGGGGCTGGCCCTGCGGATTACCTTCGTCGTCGGAGCGGGACAACTGGAAGCGGAAGGCGGCCTCGCCTTCACCCTCGGCGCGCCATGCAAAGCGATAGGTGCGGACCTGACCCAGCACATCCACCGACTGTTCCAGACCTTCGACCGTATTGAGGGCGCGGATGAAGCTGAAGGTGCGGGCGCGGCCCTCTACCCCTTCGGGCGAGACGGCGCTGAGCCGCAGGAACCATTGGCCCTCGGCAAGTTCGGTCAGGTTCAGCGGTTGGCCCGCAGGGGCTTCGATTTCACTGACGGGGTCCAGCATACCGGCCTCGGTGCCGATCCATCCGCGTGTGATGGCCGTACCGGCAGGTGCCGTGGCATCAAAGCGCAGCGTCTTGCCGGTTTGCAGGGCGCTGGCATCGCTCATGACGGGGGCTGACAGCAGGCTAACGGCGGTGACGCCGTCCTGACCCTGACGGGTGATGGCACCCAGACCCGGCTCGAACAGATAGCCGCTGTCATTACCGGTGCTGGCCACAGCGACACTGCCGCCCAGAACGCCGGTGGAACTGGTACCCGAGGTGGCATCATAGGCGACGCGGAACTCTGTACCGCGCACAGCCGAGATGGCTGTCGGTGTTGTGACACGGAATGTGCCGGGGGACGGGCGCGTGGTGACACGGCTTTCGGCGCGGCCCTGATCGATCACCAGACGGTGGTCGGCGGCATCATTGATGACAAAGCGGCGCAACCGATCCAGTCGAAGGCGGCTGTTGGACGGGATTACCGTGTGGCTACCGTCCGAAAATGACAGGCGCGCAAAGGCACCGGCACCGGTGGCGATGACATCGCCTTCCAGCAGCGGGGTGCCTTGTTCCAGAGCCGCAGACTGATTGGCGCGTACAATGCGTACATCGCCACGGAAGCTTTCCAGACGGGCAGGATCGCTGCGGGTACGCAACAAGGCCGGATCAATATCCAGCGTGCGCCCGACAGGGATGCGACGCGGATTGGCGACGTTGTTATCGCGCTGGAGCTGGCGGTAGTCGCCGCTTGTCCGCAGATAATCGCGGGCCAGATCAATCAGCGTATCGCCGCGTTTCACCAGATACCGGAGCGGCGTTTCCACCATCGGTGTCTGGGCAGGCTGGGCCGATTGCGCGGCCGCAGCCGAAGGCACAAGAGAAAGCCCCATAACCGCAGCAAGGCTCACACAGACCAGACGCAGATTTGCCGGAGTATGGGCGAAGTCGCGATAGGGTGTGTGTCTGGTCAAGGGGATGCGCTTTATTCTGTGGTCGGTGTATCGGCGTCTGTACCGCCGGTGCGTTCCAGACGGTAACCGTAGCTGTAAACAGGGGTCAGCCGATAGCCGTTTTGCGGGCGAAGGTTCAGTTTGGAACGTACGCGCGAAATATGCATGTCCAGCGAGCGGCTGTTCAGATGTGGCTCGTTGCCCCAGACGGTTTCCAGCAGGTAGGTGCGCGACAGGGCGCGATGCGTGTTGCGGAACAACAGACGCGCCAGAGCGAACTCCTTGGGCGTCATGGCAATGGTTTCGCCTTCGCGCAGCACAGTTGTTGTGCTGATATTGAAGGTGATGCCGTCGTAAACTTCCTGATCGGTCTGGGCACCGGTGTGTTCATAGGCGCGGCGCAACAAGGCGCGCACACGGGCCTCAAGAACGATCGGCGACAGCGGCTTGCCCAGATAGTCGTCGGCACCGGCATTCAGGGCCTCGACGACATCCTCGTCCTCGACACGGCTGGTGACCAGAAGCATCGGCGGCGGCGGGGTCAGATTGGCCCGTACCCAGCCGACAATCTCGATGCCTGAACGGTCGGGCAGATTCCAGTCGAGGATCAGCAAATCGAATGTGTCGCGTCGCAACGCCGAGATCAGCGCATGACCGCGCGAGAAGGGCGAAGGACGGAAACCCGCATTCTCAATCACTTGAGAAATCGCTTGTAACTGGACCTGATCGTCGTCGAGGACCGCGATTTTCATTTTCGAGCTACTCTAAAGGCCGATTGGGGGAAGACTGTAAACAGTATCCCATCGACCAAATTTTACACTCTAACAAACAGGGTGAATTGTAAATTTAGTTTAGGGCCGCGCAAAACCATGGGTCAGCCAGTGTGTAAACCGGCCTTCGTCGTCAAAACGGGCGCAGACGGGCCAGGCTTGAATATTGGTGCGCTGAGTATCCGATAAACGGATCCAGTCTTTTTCTGTCGTGACCAGACCGGCATCAAACAGTTCTGCTCTCTGCTTGAGAAAGTCTATATCGCTGTCTGATAAGCTGGCATGGTCGGGATAGGGTACGAAGTCTTTCAGGTCGCAACCGGCCGCAATCAAGGATCGCTCGACCTTCCATGGCTTGGCAATACCGGCAAAGCCGACCTGTGGACCTGATGGTGGCGCGTGAGGGGCGACTAATCGAGCCGTAAACACTGGAAGATCACCGAACAGGGCCAGTAGCTCCGGATCGGCCTCAGTGACATCGGTGGGCAAGAGCACGATAACGCCGTCGGCTCGTGCCAGACCGGCTTTTAGAGGCTCGCGCATGGGGCCGGACGGGAATACCGAGCCATCCCCGAACGGCCATTCATCGTTGCGGGTCTCGCCATCGACGACAATGAGGGCGAGGTCTTTCGTAAGGCTGGGGTTCTGGTGTCCGTCATCCAGTACCAGATGGGTTGCACCGGCCTGTCGGGCGGCCTTGGCGCCTTCGATACGGTCACGGCTAACGACAGCCATGCCGTCTTGCGCCAGCATCAGTGGCTCGTCGCCAACCTCGCGGGCCGTGTGTTGCTGAGGATCAACGATGACCGGACCTTCCAGCGTGCCACCATAGCCGCGCGACAGGGCACTGGGATTGTGGCCCTGTTCGCGTAGCAGGCGCAGTATCTCGCGGGCGACGGGGGTTTTACCCGATCCCCCCATGGTCAGATTGCCGACCGAAATCACCGGAATACCGGGGCTGAAACCCTCGGTGCGGGCGATCTTGCGGGCGGTGACACCCGCCCAGACCCATGACAGGGGTTTGAGAACTGCGCGCGAGATCGGCGCATGGCGGGTGTCGCGGCTATACCACCAGCGCGGGGTGTTCAGTTTCATCGCGGGTGTCTCCGCTCGGGCTTGGGCGGCGGGGGCAGGTGGGTTTGCAAGGCCGCCCACAGACGGTCCAGACCGGCAGACGCTTCATTGGCGGCGCGGCGGGCCTTGTCGCCCATGGCGCGGGCCGCATCGGGATTATCGAGCAGGGTCTGGATTTGATCGCGCAACTGGTCGGGTGCCAAAACACTGACCAAACCACCGGCTTGTTTCAGCAGGCGGTTCACCTGCTGCCAGTTGGCGGCATCCGGCCCACAGAAGGCGGGCTTGCCAAGGCGCGCTGGCTCCAGAGGATTGTGCCCACCGACGGTGCCACCACCGAGGGCAGGTGCAAAGGATCCGCCCATCACCACAACATCGGCCAGACGCATGAACAGACCCAGTTCGCCCAGCGTATCGGCCAGATACAGATCGACATTGTGATCGATATCGCCACCCACACTGCGACGGGTCATCTTCCATCCGTCTTGTTGTAGGGACTGGACGATGTCAGGCGCGCGCTCGGGATGGCGCGGCACCACAATCAGCAAGAGTTGCGGGGCCAGACCGCGCAAGGCGGCGGCCAGAGCCTGTTCCTCGTGCTCGTGGGTCGAGGCCAGCACGACCACGGGGCGGTCGCCGATTAGGCCCGACAGGCGCGAAAACTCGGCGCGGTCATAGGGCAGGGGCTCGCCCGAAAGCTTCAGATTGACCTGACCCTCAATGCGGGCCCCCATTTGGGACAGGCGCTCGGCCCCTTCGGCATCCTGAGGCCAGACATGGGTGAAGGCCGACATGAGGCTGCGGGCCATGCCGGGGGCCTTTTGCCAGCCCTCATAGGTTTTGGTGGTGATGCGCGCACTGACCAGAGCCAGCGTAATATTATGCTGCTGTGCCGCGCTAATCAGATTGGGCCACAGCTCGCTTTCGACAAACACACCCAGTTGCGGCTGCCAGTGGTCGAGGAAGGCGGCGACGGCTTGCGGCCCGTCAACGGGGGCGAATTGGTGGATCACACCTTGCGGCAAACGTGGGGCCAGCACCTCGGCCGAGGTCAGGGTGCCGGTGGTCACCAGAACGGTCACATCGGGGCGGTCCTTGCGGATACGCTCGGCCAGCGGAAGGATGGACAGGGCCTCGCCGACACTGACGCCGTGTATCCAGACCAGAGGACCGGCAGGGCGTGCAAGACTGGCCAGACCCAGACGTTCATCAACGCGGACGGGGTCTTCCTTGCCCTTGCTGACACGGCTGTCCAGCAGGCGCGGGGCCAGCGGTTCCAGTGCGCGGGTGGCGAGACGATAGGCGATAAGAGCGGGACTGAAGACCATGATCAGCGGCTCTTGAAACCTGTAATGGCGTCGGCGCGCGCCTCGAC
>NZ_JAVXCU010000005.1:66739-83015 GCF_036659295.1 Brevundimonas sp.
ATACGGGCGGTCCATTCGGTGACGACATCGGCAAGGTCTGCGCCTTGCGGATAGGTGGCGCGGTCCCACACAACCGCCCCCTTGGCGAATGGCAGGGGCAATACGGCCTTGTCCCAGCTGTTGAGCTGGATGACCGGTTTAGCGGAAATGCCGAGGAACAGCACGGGGGCACCCGACATGCGGGCCATGACCGGCAAACCTTCGGCCATGACACCGGCTGGGCCGCGCGGGCCGTCCGGTGTTACGGCCAGACCGCCGACTTTCAGCTGGCGCAGACCGTCACGCAGGGCCTGAGTACCGCCCTTGGAAGCCTGTTTCTTGTCCTTGTTGCTGGACGAACCACGCACAGCATCAATGCCGAGACGGGCCATAGCCTTGACCAGAAACTCGCCGTCCGCCGACAGCGAGATCAGGCCGCGCATTTTTTGAGCACGGTCCATGGGCCACGCGGCAACGGCAAGGCCCAGACGCGAATGCCAGAAGGCCACCAGAACACCGCCGCCCTGATCCCAGACTTCTTCGGCCAGAGGCAGGTTTTCATGCTCCCAGCGGGTGGTGGCATAACAAAAGCGCATCCACTGCGAGAGGGTGAAGGACACAGCCTTCTGGATAACCGGATTACGAAGGGGTCTCATGCACCGGTCTCGTCAGGCAGGGCGTCATGGGGGAAGGGGGCGATGCCGTCCAGTGACTGCTGGCGGGCCAGGCGGGCATACAGGCCGCCCTTGGCGACCAGTTCGTCATGGGTGCCGATCTCGACCACCTGACCGGCATCAATCACATAGATGCGGTCGGCATTGCGCACGGTGGACAGGCGGTGGGCGATCATCAGGGTCGCGCGGCCTTCCATCAGCCGCTCTAGCGCCTGCTGGACCAGAGCCTCGCTCTCGGTATCCAGTGCGCTGGTGGCCTCGTCCAGCAACAGGATGGGGGCATCCTTCAGGAAGGCGCGGGCAATGGCGATGCGCTGGCGCTGGCCACCCGACAGACGGGCACCGGCCTCGCCCACGCGGGTCTGGTAGCCATGCGGCAGGGCCATGATGAAGTCATGGGCCGCGGCGGCGCGGGCGGCTTCGATAATCGCGTCTTCGGTCGGATCGGTGCGGCCATAGGCAATATTGGCCGCAATCGTGTCGTCGAACAGGAAGGGTTCTTGGGTCACCAGCGCAATCTGGGCGCGCAAGGAATGCAGGGACAGGTCGCGCAGGTCATGACCATTGGCCGTAATGCGCCCGCCCGTGACGTCATAGAAACGTGGCAGCAGGCTGAGGATCGTGGTCTTGCCACCACCCGACGGGCCGACGAGGGCGATGGTTTCGCCCGGTGCCACATGCAGGTTGATGCCATTCAGGGTCGGCACAGGTCCGCTGGCTGTGCTGTAGGCGAAATGCACATCCTCGAATTCGATGGTCACAGGGCCGGAGGCCAGATCTTGAGGATGGGCCTGTTCACGGATTTCCGGCTGGATATCCAAGGCTTCGAACAGGCGGCGTGCGGCGGTCATGCCTTCGGACAGTACGGTGGATAGATTGGTCAGTTGGCGCAGGGACTGACCCGCCAGCATCAGCATGGCGATAAAGGCGGCAAACGAGCCGACCGACATCTCGCCCTTGCTGGCGCTCCACCCCGCATAGCCGATGACGGCGGCAACAATAGAATAGGCGATAATGTCGGAGGCCGGTCCAGCAAAGGCCCGACTGTCGGCACCCTTGATGACGTGGCGCTGGCGACGGTCGATCACGGTGGCGACATTGGCTTCTTCGGCCTGCTCGCGGTTCTCCATCTTGATGACGCGCACACCGTCCAGATTTTCCATCAGGGCCGAGGATAGGTTCTCGGTTTCGGTCATCGCACCCTTGGCGGCCTTGCGGGACTTTTTGCCGAACTTGCGCATGATCAGGCTGACGGCAGGGACGCCCAGCAGAACGATCGTTGTCAGGGTCAGGTCGATAAAGCCCATGGCCACCATGACACCGACCAGCATCAGCGCGTTTTGCGTATAGTTGACGATGCCGTTGGTGAAGGCCTCGCGCACCAGATTGGCGTCGTACAGCACCGAAGAGACAAAGCTACCGGAATGCTGGTTACGCAGGCGCGACAGGTCCGCATGGATCATCCGCGAGAACAGCTGTTTCTGGATGTCGCCGACGATGCCGTGGCCCAGACGGTTTACCAGCGCCGCCTGACCCGCCATGGCCAGCGAACGCATGATCGACAGGGCGACAATCACGCCCGGAATCAGAATGATCAGGGCGCTGTGATGCACCTTGAACAGACCCAGAAACGGAACCAGCCCTTCTTGTTGGGTGAACAGAAGATCGATGGAGGGTTCCAGAAAGCGTAACAGGGCTGCCGTCAGACCACCCGCGAACGCGGCCAGAGCCAGCGAACTGAAGAAGGCCGTCTTGTGATGGGACAGGTAGTCGCGCCAGATTCGCTTTGCGAGCGGGTTTAGCGGCTGTTTCTGCTTTGGCTCTGGGGACGCGGCGGGTGAGGTCATACACTTCGGTCGAACGGCTGGGCCTGCAAGTCAAGCCTTGGCTTATCGGCAGGGGTGTGAAAGGGATGACCCTAGCGTTTCCAAAGGTAATCCGGCGCTTATGTCATCCCCCGATCTGTCCTCGCCATACGCGCGTTTCAAGGTCTTGTGGTCGTATTTCTGGGGCGACCACGCCTTTATCCGGTTTAGTTTCACCAATACGCACTGGGTGGATGCTAAAATGGTGCGCTCGAACCAGCCGTCTCCGCGCCAATTGGCATGGTGGAAACGTCAGGGCATCAAGACCGTCATCAATGTACGCGGTCCGCGTGAAGAGCCTTTTTACTGGCTGGAAAAAGACGCCTGTGCGCGTTTGGGGCTGACACTGGTGGATGCGCCGCTGGATTCGCGCGATGCGCCCTTGCCCGAACGCATCCTCAAGGCCCGCGAAATGTTCGAAACCATCGAATATCCGGCGCTGATCCACTGCAAGTCAGGGGCGGATCGGGCGGGACTGATGGGGGCGCTCTATCGCCATTTCCATCTGGGCCAGCCCATGAGCGAAGCGAAGAGCGAGCTGGGACGCCGTACCTTGCACAACCGCGAGGGCAAGACCGGCGTGCTGGATGTGTTTCTGGAAACCTATGCCAGCGAGATCGAGCCCAAGAGCGTGGATCTGGTGCAATGGGTGCAGAGCGACGACTATGATTGCGAGGCGATGACCCGTGCATTTCGTTCGCGCTGGTGGGGGGACCTGCTGGTCGAACGCATACTGAGACGCGAATAGGGCTTAGCCCCACGGACCTCGTGCGGGGCCGGTATGTTCGTCAGATTTGGGGGCAGGCGCGGGGGTGGTTTTGCGACGCTGGTTTTCGATCTTTTCCTGACGCTCGACCAGCCGGTCTTCGAGCCAGTCGTCGGAGTGGCGCTTGTTCATCAGCACGCGCACCCACAGTACCAGAGCCAGCATCATGGACATGATGCCAAACAGCATTTCACCTGAGAGTTCCGACATTCGAGAGCCTCAAACGGATGCGCCTTTCGGGCGGTAGATTGACCACTATACGTCAAGGGCGGCTGAAGCCCTAGCCTCAGCCGCCCTTTGAACGGATCACAGTCTGGATCTGATCAGGCTTCGCCGCGCGGATCGATCAGTTTGTGGGCGTGCAGGATGAAGAAACGCATGTGTGCGTTATCAACCGTTGCCTGGGCGCGAGCCTTCCAGGCAGCCTTGGCTTCGTCATACGAACCATAGGCACCAACGAATTCGACTTCGGACAGGTCGCGGAAGGTCGGCTCCGACGGGTGACGCATTTCGCCGCCGATGACGAGGTGAAGAAGTTGGGGATTATGGGTGTCGGCCATGGAGAGATGGTCCACTTGCGAATGAGGGGTCAGAAGGTCAGCGGGATAGGCGCTGTACGGCGGATTATCAACGGGTGCAGCGCAGGCGCGGCACAAATCATGCTAGTTTGTCGCGGATCGTGGCGATTAAATCGCCATTTCTGGCCGGTATGGTCACTGACCAGAGCGCCCGCTTCCTGTGCGATAAGCGATCCGGCGCAAACATCCCAGTCCCACTTTGGGCTTATGGCGATGGCGGCATCAAAGGCTCCGGCGGCCACCAGCGCCATGCGGTAGGCCAGCGCATTGCGTTTGGAGAAGTTCATATGGGGCCAAGGTTCGTCCCATTCGCGCGCCTCCATCAGGCGGGCATCGGCCAAAAGCTCGGCCTCTTCCAGTTGCGATGTGTCCGACGCGGTAATGGGGCGCCCCTGTAGACGCGCACCGCCGCCAAGGGTGGCCTCGAACATCTCGCCCAGCATGGGGGCATAGATGGCAGCGGCGACCGGTTCGCCGTCTTCGACCACGGCGATGGGCGTACACCACCACGGCTTGTTACGCATAAAGGCCGATGTGCCGTCGATCGGATCGACCACGAAGATGCGCTTTTTCGACAGACGATCTGTGCTGTCGGCGGTTTCTTCGGACAGCCAGCCATAGTCGGGGCGCGCCGACAGCAGGCGCTCTTTCAAAAAGGCATCCACCGCCAGATCGGCATCGGTCACCGGCGAGGCGTTTTCCTTGGACCAGACCTTCAGCCCCGCTTCGCGATAGTCGAGCGCCATCTGGCCCGCATCGAAGGCGGCCTGACGGATCAGGGCAAGGTCTTGATCCAGAGAGGTCATTTACCGGCGATAGCCACCTTGTCGAACAGCAGGGACGGGCTGTTGAACGCATGACGGAACTGAAGGTCGCCTGCGCGCTGCAGACGGGCATAAAGTTCGATCAGATTTCCGGCCACGGTGACTTCGCTGACCGGATAGGCGCGTTCCCCGTTTTCGAACCAGAAGCCCGAGACACCGGCAGACCAGTCGCCGGTATTGCCGTTCAGCGACGGGCCGAACATGGAGGTAATCAAAAGACCTGTGCCGGCCTGTGCCATCAGGTCGTCCAGCGTGCCTTCGCCGGCCGACAGGTGGATGTTGTGGGCCGAAACACCCGACGGTCCGACCAGACCACGCGAGGCGTGGCCGGTGGTGGTCATGCCCAGCTGCGCGGCCGATGCCGTGTTCAGCAGCCATGTATTGAGGATGCCGTCCTCGACAATGGCACGCTTTTCAACGCGCACACCCTCGTCGTCGAACGGGGTCGAGCCATGGCCGCGCGGACGTAAGGGATCGTCAATCAGGTCCACACCGGCAGGCAGAACCAACTGGTGCAGCTTGTCCTTCAGGAAGGACGAGCCACGGGCGATGGCTGTGCCGGAAATCGCGCCCAGCAGCGGCGACAGAACCTGTGTCGCCATGCGGTTGTCGAAAATCACCGGCGCGGTGGTGGAGGCAATCTTTCGGGCCCCGACGCGGGCCACGGCGCGCTCACCGGCAATTTTACCGATTTCCTCGGCCGACGGCAGATCTTCGAGGTGGCGCAGGGCGCGGTGTTCGCCGCCGCGTTCCATCTGGCCGTCTTTTTCGGCGATGACGCCTGCGCCCATCGAAAAGACACTGCCGCGATGCTGGCCGACAAAACCATCCGAGGTGACCATCTGCCATTCGCTGGACGACCACGAGGCGTCGCCACCTTCGGAACGCGACACACCTTCAACGGCCATGGCAGCAGCTTCTGCGGCGATGGCGGCGGCTTCCAACTGTTCGGCGGAACGCTCGGACGGGTCGTAAAGATCAAGATCGGCATGCGGCGCAGGGGCCAGCAGGCCTTGCGGGGCCAAGGACGCATACGGGTCTTCGGGGGCCAGTCTGGCCATGGCAATGGCGCGCTCGACCAGACGACCACGGGTGGCATCCGACAGGTCCGAAGAAGACACGGTCGCCTGACGCTTGCCGATAAAGACCCGCAGGCCCAGATCGGTGGATTCTTCGCGCTCGACATCTTCGAGTGCGGCATTGCGCACCCCGACCGACAACGAGGCGCGGCGCGCGGTTGCGGCTTCGGCAGCGTCGGCACCGGCCTTGAGGGCAGCGGCCACCAGATCGTGCAGCAAGGAAGGATCGGGCGATGCGGAGGAGGGCGTCGTGGAGGACATAAGCCGGATATGGCCGACCCGCCCGTCAATCGCAACACTTCAAGAGGGTTAGCACGGGTTGGCGTGGCTGATAGCTGACCTAGAAAATGTCAGTTATGGGCGGAAAGCGGACGATCGCTTTGACTTCCCTACGTTCGGCTTTGCGCCATCAGCGAACATTCGCTCAAGCGCATTTAAGCGACGTAAGCCCTATGGGGCCGGTAGCGAACCTACCCCGCACGTCCCAGACTGGACGCCAGGCCAGCGATGTTCTCCTCCCACTCGGTTCTGAGCCGACGGGACAGGAAGTCGACAACCAGCCGCACTTTGGCCGGAGCAAGGCGGGTGTGGGGAAAGACGGCATGCAGGGGCGAGCCGGGCAGCGGCGTGTCGGGCAGGACGATCTCCAACCGCCCCTCGCGAACATCGGTGAAAACGTCCCAGGCGGATTTCAGCACGATACCGGCACCTTCCAGCGCCCAGGCATGGGCCAGTTCGCCGTCATTGGTCGTCAGGTCGCCCTTGACCTTGACGCTGCTGCCGTCGCTGAAGCTCCAGCGACTGCTCGGCGGCGATCCGAACAGGATGCAGTCGTGCGTGCGCAGGTCCTCGACGACATGCGGGCGTCCTCGCCGATCCAGATAGGACGGCGAGGCGCACATGACATAGGCGTTCGGGGCGATCGCCCGGGCGATCAAGCTGGAATCGGACATGGCGCCGAAGCGGATCGCCAGATCGACGCCCTCATCGACCAGATTGACGATCCGGTCGCTGGCGTCGAGGTGGATGCGCAGTTTCGGGTGCTGTGCGCCGAATTCGTTCAGCAGAGGGGCCAACTGACGCCGCGCGAACGCAAAGGTTGAGGTGACCCGCAACAGGCCGACCGCCGCCTCGCGTCCCTGAGTAACCTCGGCTTTGGCTTCCTCGATTTCGGTCAGAATGCGGGCGCAGCGCAGATGGAACAGAGCGCCCTCGTCGGTCAGTGACAGGGTCCGCGTGGTGCGGTTGACCAACCGGACTCCCAAGCGATCCTCGAGCCGAGCCAGCCGACGCGAAACCACAGCCAGAGACTGGTTGAGCTCCAGTGCCGCCGCCGAAAGGCTGCCCGTCTCGGCGATACGGACGAAGGCCGTCATGTCGGTAAGGTCGTCGGACATTGTTGCAAAATCCACAATAGAATATCGACAACAAGCCCCATTATCTCGACTTCTGCAAGGTCTATCTGACTGGTAAACCTCGCGAGGTTTCGCGCTCGAATGGAAAACCACAATGGACGCCATGCCCAGAAACCGCGCCGCCGGATCGGCGTCGCCCACGACTTCAGCACCCCCCGTAAGGGAACGGATGCCCATCGCCATCTACATGTTCGCCTTGACGGCGTTCGCGCTCGGCCTGGCCGAGTTCGTGCCGATCGGTCTGTCGGACATCATGGCCGGTGATCTGGGCGTCAGGGTCCAGTCCGTCGGTGCAGTCGTCAGCGCCTATGCGCTCGGTGCCACGATCTCCGCCCCCATTCTCAGCGCCCTCACCGCCGCCTGGCCGCGCAAGCAGGTCATGCTGGCGACGGCCCTGGTGTTCAGCCTCGGCAGCCTGATGGCGGCCCTGGCCAATGACCTGACCCTCATTGTTCTGTCGCGGTTCGTCGCCGGTGTCGGTCACGGCCTCTTCCTCGCCATCGCCTCCAGCGTCGCCGCACGACTGGTCGGCGGTCAGCGCGCCGGTTCGGCGGTCGCCATGGTGTTCAGCGGTTTCACCATCGCCCTAGCTATCGGCGTTCCCGTCAGCACCTATCTCGGCGGACTGATCTCCTGGCGCCCGCTGTTCCTGGTCATCACCGCCTTTGGCGTGCTGGGCCTGATCGGTCTGGCGATGGGCATGAAGTCCGATCCGGCGGACAGGGCGCAAGGCAGGACCTCCGGTGCCGCCACCGCCGCCGCCCTCAAGGGTCTGAAGGCCCTGCTGCACCCGCGCCTGATCTCCGGCGTCCTGGTAACCGTTCTGGCCTATATCGGATCGTTCACCGTCTTCACCTACATCGCCCCGTTGCTGACTGACGTCACGGGCGTCTCGGTGAGCACCATCAGCATTTTCATGCTGATCTATGGCGTGCTCGCTGCTGTCGGCAACACTATCGGCGGCGCGTTTACCGACCGTTTGGGTCCGGATCGCGCCAGCCTGATCATCCTGATCGGCATCGCCGTGGTCGGCCTGGGCATCTTCGTCTTCGCCCAGTCCGTCATCGCCATGGGGGTGCTGGTCGCCATCCTGGGTCTGCTGACCTTCGGTGCTGTCCCGCCGCTGCAAGCTCGCCTGCTGGCCCTGGCTGAACGCTATACGCCGGACTCGGTCGGCGTGGCCGCCGGCTTGAACATCGCCGGCTTCAACTCGGGCATCGTCTTCGGTTCGGCCATCGGCGGCTTCACGGTCGCCAGCCTCGGGGTGGCCTCGACCGCCCTGGTCGCCGCCGTCTCGGCCATCCTCGGCGTGATCCTGCTCCTCGTCCAAATGCGGCGCTGACGGGCTCTGGCTCGTCGCACCGTACGTTCTCGATGACAGAGACCAAAGAGACGCTTTCTGAACGAGATCAGGTTCGGACCTTCAGGCAGTAGCGTGCTGGCGGCCGACAAGCGGACATTCTCCACTGCTTCTTGCGATGGGGCGATAGCAGATATCAGCAATCTATCCCTGAAACCGAATGAGGCGAGGATCGATGCCTACAATACGGACCAGACGATCAGGCTGACGCCCGAGATCAGCAGGGACAGCCATGTCAGGGTCATGCCGAGCGCGCGTACCATGGACAGGCCGCGCTGGTAGAACATGGCCACGGCGTGGATCAGGCGACCGGCGAACAACAGGCCGCCGACGGTGTGGATCAGGGCCGGAGGCGTGCCGAGAAAGGCCAGCAGGATCAAGCCGCATAGCCCTGCCGGAATATATTCTGCGGCATTGCCGAAGGCGCGCATGGCGAGGGCCAGATCGTGCTGGCCGCCGTCACCAATGGCGATACGATGGTGGCGACGGCGCCCTGCCGCTGCGCCCGAAAGGGCAAACAGCAGCAGGATCAGCATTCCGCCCCACAGGGCCGCGGCCTGAATGGTAGCGGGCATAATCAATTCTCGCGTGCGACCGGATACAGCAGGTGGCGCTGGTCATAGAAGGGCGTGCGTTCATAGAACCAGCCAAGGCGCGCATGCGGATTGGCGGCGAACTCGGGTTCGGCCGCCAGCTTGGCCTCGAACTCGGCCTTGAGGGCCGGATCGGAGGCCATCATCAGATCGGCCAGCGGGGCAATGGCATAGGGTTCGATATATTCGACGCGGCTGAGCACTTCGAGGAACATGCCCCATGCGAAATAGCTTTCGCGGCTTTGCGGCTCGAGGGCTAGCATGACCAGATCGCCCAGAGGCTGATCGGTGGAGACCCGCACCGAACCGGGGGCGAAGGTCCAGCGGGTCATTTCTTCTTCGACGCCGTCGATCTTGACCTCGATGTGACCCTCATTGGCGCGTTGCGACATCTTCGGGCCTTTGAGGCGCAGCATGGTGACATCGACAGGTGTCGGGGTATCCACGCGGGTCATCTGTACGCCCGAAGCGGCCAGACGCTCGATGATATCGGTGCGATAGGCGGGCACCCAATAGGCTGCGGGTCGTTTCAGGTGCAGGCTCGGGCGCGATCCGAACCAAGGCATCTGCCAGATTTCGGGATCAGGCTCACCCAGCCAGCGGATTTCCTTGCGGCCCGAGGCGGCGCTTTCATACATCTCGTACTTGATGCCCTTGAAAGGCACGATCTCGGTCGGTTCTTCGACCTGTACGAAATTGGCAGGCAGAAGGGCGGGGCGCAGGGCGCGGTCGGCCGCGATGGCGGCGCGTACAGCGGTCACGTTCTGGCCCATGACCTTCAGGGTTTCCTCGATAAACACATAGGTGCCCAGAACGCGCTGTTCGTGCGGTTTCAGGCTGTGGTTCTCGATCAGGATGGTCGGTATGTGGGCGGCATCGCCCCAGCCATTGGAGAAACGCTCGCCAAGGCCGCCGTCGTTCAGACCGGCGCGGGGGTTATCGTCATCAAGGCCGAAGACCAGTTCGCCGGGGATGTGGCCCTGTGCTTCGAGGCCTTGATAGATATGCGGCTTGTACACGCTGTCCAGCCAGCCTGCGATGGCGGGCGAGCGGGTGAAGGTTTCATCTTGGCCGGTAAAACCAAAGGTGACGTCATACTGGTAGTCCATGCCGTCGGTGACGTGGACGTCCAGATAGATATCGGGATTGTATTTCAAGATCAGCCCGCGCACGGCGCGCATTTCCGGCTGATCCAGTTTCAGATAGTCGCGGTTCAGGTTCTGGTTGGTGCCGGTATTGCGCCAGCCCTGCACACGCGGTCCGCGCTGGTTCGGGCGCGAATAGCGACCCGAACGCTCATGGCCATCGACGCTGAGGATCGGGATCAGGATCAGGTTGGCCCCGTCCAGAAGATCGCTTTTACCGTAGAAGGCAATGTCGCGCAGCAGCATCATGCCCGCATCCTTGCCGTCGATCTCGCCGGGGTGGATGCCCGCCTGAACCAGTACGACCGGCTTGGCCGGATCAAACTGTTCGCCGTCCTTGGAAGCGATCACGGCATAGATGTCGCGGCCTTCCGGCGAGGTGCCGAAGCTTTCGAGGCGGATCAGGTCGGAGGCAGCATCCAGACGCTCGAACCATGCACGGGTACCGGCATAGTCGGGGCTGAAATTCAATTCGGAATCCTGCTCGAAGCCGGAAGCCCAATGATCATTGGGGGAGCGCAGCAGTGCGCGCGATGCACCATCCCATTTGGGCGCAGGCGGCAGGAAGGCTTGATCCCACGGGGCGGCATTGGAAATCGGTGTATCGGACATGGCTGGACCCGTAATGAGGGCGGCGATTAAAACCGCCAGCGTGATCTGTCGCATTAGACCCCTCCAACAGGCGACAACAAGACCGTTACTCTAGGCTGCTTTGCGGTGTGGACCAGACCTGAAAGTCAGAAAATACCTGTGGGGCGGACATAAACGATGTCCGGATCAATGCCTTGTGTGGCCAGATGCCCCCGACGCTTTTGGCGTCAGGGGGCACGGCATTAGAGGAACAGGGTCTAGAACTCGTCCCAGCCGTCGTCCGCGAAGGCTGGGACAGCCGACAGGTTGCGCTGGCCGGTGGTTTTCAGGGCCGTCACGGTCGCGGGTTTTATGGTCGCTTGCGGCGAGGGCAGCTTGGGAGCTGCGGCCCTTACGGGGCCGGGGTTGCGGTCCATATTCGATGAGGCGTCGGCGCGGATGCGGAAACGCTCCATCAGATTGGCAAGGCTGCTGGTCTCATGGGCTAGCGCTTGTGCCGCCGCCGTCGATTCCTCGACCATGGCCGCATTTTGCTGCGTCATCTGGTCCATGTCGCTGACCGCCACATTGATCTCGGCCAGTCCGGTTGCCTGTTCCTTGGCCGAGACGGCAATATTGGCCACCAGACCGCTGATCTGGGTGACTTCATCAATAATGCTGTTCAGCGCAAGACCGGTATTGTCGACCAGTTTGACGCCCTGATTGACCCGCTCGGTGCTGGAACCGATCAGGGTCTTGATCTCCTTGGCCGCTTGGGCAGAGCGCTGGGCCAATGCGCGCACCTCGGAGGCCACAACGGCAAAACCGCGACCGGCATCGCCCGCGCGGGCAGCTTCGACACCCGCATTCAGGGCCAGAAGATTGGTCTGGAAGGCGATTTCGTCGATCACGCCGGTAATCTGGGCGATCTGCTGGGCCGAGGCTTCGATTTCCTGCATTGCGGTGACCGTCTGGTTGACGACGGCTCCGCTGCGCTGGGCGTTGAGGCGGGTGGTTTCGACAATGTTACGGGCCTTTTCGGCTCCGTCGGAGGATTGGCGAACCGTGGCGGTGACCTGTTCCAGTGCGGCGGCGGTTTCTTCCAGAGAGGCGGCCTGTTGTTCGGTACGGCGCGACAGGTCGCCCGAGGCTTCGCTGATTTCGCCTGTGGTCGAACGGATGCCCGCGGCACTGCCGATGATGACGCTCATCGTCTCTTCCAGCCGCTCCATGGCCAGATTGAAGTCGTCGCGCAGCTTGCGATAATCCGCAGGGAATTCGGCTTGCAGACGGCAGGTCAGATCACCGTCCGACAGGCGTGACAGGCCATCGCCAACCGAGGTGACGACGAAGCGTTGTTCTGCCTCGGCGGCCTGCCGGATGGCGTCGTTGCGCAACCTCTCGGTCTCGGCCGCAGCACGGGTCTGTTCCTGTTCGGCGCGCAAACGGTCGGTATCGGCCAACTGGTGACGGAAGCCTTCCAGAGCGCGGGCAATGCCACCGACCTCGTCGGCGCTTTGGGTACCCTGTACCGGCGTTTCATAGCGACCGGCATTCAGGGTTTTGACCGAGGCGGTCAGTCGCGCCAGCGGCTTGCGGACCACCTTGTCGGTGACGACGAACAGGGAGGCCAGAACCAGGATCAGGATGATCAGACCGCCCAACATCATCGCAATGGCCAGACGTTCGGCCGGACCATTGATGGCAGCGGTGGGAATATCGGTGACCAGACCCCAGGTGGTGTCCAGTCCGGTTAGAGGCGTGGGGCTGATGTGTCGCTCGATACGCTCGCCGGAGAGACTGCGAAGACCCTCCAGCTGAGCTGCCTTACCACTGCGCAGCACTTCGCTTACGGCATCGGCGCGGGCCTCGGCATAGGGCTTTGTGCGCAAGCTGGCATCGGGGTGCGACACCCAGTTGCCATTGCCGGACAGCAGCATCACCTGACCCGTTCCGAAGGGCTTGATAGCCCCCAGAAGGGTGGACAGGTCGTCAAGAGCCAGATCCAGACCGGTCACACCGATCACCTTGCCGCCCGACATCACCGGATAGGCGATAGAGGTCATCAGCACGGACTTGTTGCCGAGAGGTTCGGAATAGGGCTCGACGATAGCCGGTTTGCCGGTCGTAAAGGGTTGGGTGAAGTAGGGCTCTTCGTAGTCGGAGCTCTCCATCGCCGGTTGGAAAGTCGTCGTGCCGCCTTCATTCACCCAGTAGAGCATGAAGCGGCCGGAATCATTGGAGCCGAGGTCCGCGCGGCCTGCCATGGCGGCGTCGCGTCCGTCGAAGGCGTCGGGGGCGGCCATGAACCAACTGCCCATGACCAGAGGCGTGGCGGTGGCTGCCGGTTTGAGCATGGCCACGACCGTCGCACGGTCGCGCAGGCCGGCTTCATGGGCTCTGCCGATCATGTCGGCCATGGCGCGTGTGGTCGCCGAGGCTTCGGTAATCTGGCCGTTTACGCTGGCCACCGCGCTGTCGCCCAGGGCCTGCGCATAGTCTTGCGACAGGCTGCGCGCGACTGTTTGTGTATTGTAAGATACAGCAAAAGCCGCGCCGAGCAGCAGGACGCCGGTTACAGCACCGCCTGCCATCAGCATTTTGCTGGCGACAGTCAGATTTTTAAAAACACGCATAATCCATCCTCTAACCCGGCCGCTTAAAAGGGAAGAAGATTAAGAATTAGGCCAATGTGACCGCTGCGTGGCCTGTTGAGGCGGTTATTTCCAGATCGGAGCCTTGTCACCGGGCAGGCCAAGGCTGTCCCAGATGTCGTTGACGCGTGCCACCACGTCTTCGTCCATTTTGATAACCTCGCCCCATTCGCGCTTGGTTTCGGGCTCCCACTTGTCGGTGGCGTCAAGACCGATCTTGGAGCCAAGGCCGCTTTCAGGCGATGCAAAGTCCAGATAGTCGATCGGGGTGCCTTCGATCACGGTGATGTCGCGGGCTGGGTCCATCTTGGTCGAGATGGCCCACATGACATCCTTCCAGTCGCGGGCATTCACGTCGTCGTCCACGACAATGATCCACTTGGTGTACATGAACTGGCGAAGGAACGACCAGCAGCCCATCATCACGCGCTTGGCGTGACCGGGATAGGCCTTCTTCATCGACACCACGGCGATGCGGTACGAGCAGCCCTCGGGCGGCAGCCAGAAGTCGGTGATCTCTGGGAACTGCTGTTGCAGCAGAGGAATGAAGACCTCGTTCAGGGCCTCGCCCAGAACTGACGGCTCATCGGGCGGACGACCCGTAAAGGTCGTCAGATAGATCGGGTCTTTGCGCATGGTGATGGCAGTGACCTGAAACACCGGGAAGGTCTCGACCGAGTTATAATAGCCGGTGTGGTCGCCATACGGACCTTCGGGGTGATGCTCGTCCAGCAGGACGTGGCCTTCCAGCACGATCTCGGCTTGGGCGGGGACCATCAGCGGTACGGTCTTGCATGGTACCAGTTCGGCCTTGGCTCCGCGCATCAGACCGGCGAATTGGTATTCCGACAGGGTTTCGGGCACCGGCGTCACAGCGGCCAGAATGGTGCCAGGGTCAGCCCCCAGAACCACGGCGCAGGGCAGGGGCTCCCGCTTGCCGGCTTTCTTGTGGCGGGCATAGTGCTGCGCGCCGCCGCGATGCGCCAGCCAACGCATGATGGCCTTGTCCTTGCCCAGCACCTGCATACGGTAGATGCCGAGGTTGAAGTCGTCCTCGCGGTCGTCACTCGGGCCCTTGGTGACGACGAGGCCCCATGTGATCAGCGGCGCAGGCTCGCCCGGCCAGCAGGACTGGATCGGCAGTTTGGTCAGGTCGATGTCCTCGCCCTTGAGGACGACTTCCTGAACCGGAGCCTTTTTCACGGTCTTGGGACGCATCGACATGACCGTCTTGGCCAGCGGCAGCATCTCCATCGCCTCGCCCAGACCGCGCGGCGGGACAGGGTTTTTCAGGAAGGCCAGCATTTCGCCGACTTCGCGCAGTTCCTGCGTGGTTGTGCGTTGCTTGCCGTCCAGCGTCACGCCCATGGCCACACGTTTGACCGTGCCGAACAGGTTTACCAGGCAGGGGATCGGGCTGACCGAACCGTCGGGCATGACGGGTTTTTCAAAGATCACCGCCGGACCGCCATTACGCAGCAGGCGGGTCTGGATCTCGGTCATTTCCAGCACGGTCGAGACGGGTTCGGATACGCGAACCAATTCGCCCTGTGCTTCCAGTTGTTCGATGAAATCGCGAAGGGATTTATAGGCCATAACCGACGTTTAGGTCGACACGCGCCTTCTGTCACGCTGTCCCAGCAGTTGGTCGATGCCAAACATGATCCAGCCGACTAATAGGAAGAAAACCAGCAGGCCTGCAAAATAGGCTGCGGCCTTGCCATAGCCCAGCGTATCGACATCGACGAACCAGTAGGGCCACCAGTGGGCGAGCGCGCCATGCAGCAGTGTCCACACTCCATAAACGAGGACGACGACCAGCCAACGGAACGGATCGAACCTGCGCAATCTTCCCTTGGGTGTGAACATAAGCCAGTCCGCCACGAAGGCGGCGGGCATGACGTAATGCAGCAGGTTATTGGCGAGTAGCGACCAGCCTTGAGGAGCCCATGTGGGGGCCAGAAGGAAGTGATAAACGAGGCCGACCACGGCAATATAAAGTGCGATCGCTGTACGCACAGAGGGCTGGACCAGCCACTGTCCTGATCTGCTGTCGGGCGCGATGGCGGGGACAGCCAGCGCAAGGGCGACCATGATATTGGTCTGGATGGTGAAATAGCTGAAGAAGTTGAGTGTCAGCTCGCCCGCACCTTTGTCGGGATTGCCGCCAATCATCAGCGCATATTGCAGGACCAGCGCGAAGCATCCGATGCCTGCGAACAGGGTGCGATACGGGCGGGAAGGTATCAACAGCTGGGCGTTCCGGTGGTCAACGCCCAGATGGGCAGGTGCAGGGCGCGGGTTGCGGCATCGACCTCGGCCAGATTGAGGTGTCTTCGACCGGCCTCGACCAGACGCATTTCAGCGCCGGTCAGATGGAGCAGGGCGGCAAGCTGGTCCTGATCCATGCCGCGTTTGTCACGCCAGCGCTTGATACGCGCCCCGATGGTGATGTCGGCAGGATCACCTGCCGGAAAGCCGTGTACCGAACCCATATCGTCCCTCCCAGAACGTGTGTCCAAGGGTACGCTGGTGCCCGCCTGTTTTCAGGACGGATACTGAGAAACGCAGCATGCCCGTGAAAGGACAGATCGTCCAGTCACAGCCTAGCGAGTTGGAAGATCGTATGTAGCGATGTTATTTTAAAAAAAGAGGGGGACGATTTAGACGATGCGCGACTTTCGAAAGATGAGCTTTGTCACAGCAGTTCTAGCGATAGCGGGCTGCGCCAAATCCGAACCGGTAGCCATTATTGGCTGCCCAGCTGCCAAGGT
>NZ_JAVXCU010000006.1:0-78078 GCF_036659295.1 Brevundimonas sp.
CTGGAGCGGGCGAGGCGATTCGAACGCCCGACCCTAACCTTGGCAAGGTTATGCTCTACCCCTGAGCTACGCCCGCATCCGTCATGACGACTATTGCCGTCCGCGTCGAGGAGGTGGCGTTTAGCCGCCCCCTCCTCTCTCCGCAACCATTTTTTTGAAATCGCGGAATTTTCTTTGGTCTATTAACGCGGGGCCAGACGGATCGCACCGTCCAGACGGATGCACTCGCCATTGATATAGGTGTTCTCGGCCAGATGCAGGGCGAGGTTGGCATAGTCCTTGGGCGTACCGAGGCGTTTGGGGAACGGGATCATCGAAGCCAGTGCGTCCTGAACCTTCTGGTCCATACCGGCCATCATCGGGGTCCACATGATACCCGGCAGGATGGTGTTGACGCGCACGCCATCATTCATCAGGTCGCGGGCCACCGGCAGGGTCATGGCATAGACGCCGCCCTTGGAGGCCGAATAGGCGGCCTGACCGATCTGGCCGTCCTGAGCGGCCACGGAAGCCGTGTTGATGATGGCACCGCGCTCGCCGTCTTCCATCGGCTCCAGCGTGACCATGCCCGCTGCCGATTGCGACAGGACGCGGAAGGTGCCGAACAGATTGATCGTCACGGTGCGTTCGAACTGGGCCATGTCGTGGGCGCGGATCTCGCCGGTGTCCTTCTTGCGCGACACGGTCTTTTGGCCCGTAGCGATACCGGCACAGTTGACGGTCAGGCGTTCCTGACCATGGGCCGAGCGGGCCTTGGCGAAACCGGCCGCGACGCTGTCGTCCGAGGTCACGTCGACCTTGCAGAACACGCCGCCGATTTCCTTGGCAACGGCCTCGCCTTTTTCTTCGTTCAGATCGAAGATGGCGACCTTGACGCCCTTGGCAGCCAGAGCGCGGGCCGTGCCTTCGCCCAGCCCCGAAGCGCCACCCGTAACGACTGCTGCAATCGAACCATCGAGTTTCATCGAAACTGTTCCTATATAAAAAAGTGAACCCAGTGCTGAGGACAGGGATTAAACGGCCATGACCGTCAAAACCAAACCGGCGTCACCACAAGATGCCATCGACCCGCACAAGGCGCTCGTCCCTGTGGTTCATAAAACGAATGAGATGCGGGTCAAACGCGATTTCTGGCCCAAGATGCGAAAGGTCGCCTCGAAGATACCTTTCGCCGATCAGGTTCTGTCCGCGTGGTATGCGACACAG
The DNA here is from genome assembly GCF_036659295.1 of Brevundimonas sp. Taxonomy (GTDB): domain Bacteria; phylum Pseudomonadota; class Alphaproteobacteria; order Caulobacterales; family Caulobacteraceae; genus Brevundimonas. The sequence goes on from NZ_JAVXCU010000006.1 coordinate 1,207, forward strand.
GACCCTGAAACCCCCTTCCGGGCCAAGGCTCTGTTACTGGGGGCGCTGGCCTATTTCGTCATGCCGGTCGACGCCATCCCGGATGTTTTCACGGTTGTCGGTTTTAGCGACGATGCGGCAGTACTGGCGGCGGTACTGGCCACGCTGGGTGCACACATCAAGGACCGCCACCGCCTCAGCGCCAAGGCCATGCTGGCCCGTCTGCGCGACGGAACCTCCGAAGAGGCCCCGCCACCACAGAAGTAATCAGTCCTCGGTCACGACCACGATCTTGCCCATGGCCTGACGCTCCCCCAGCGCCTTGATGGCATCGGGCGCTTTTTCCAGCGGATAGGTCTTGCTGATGCGCGGTCTGATCTTGTCTGCCTTATACAGAGCCATCAGCTCGGTCATATTGGCCGCATGGCCTGCCGGATCGCGGGCAACCGCCGCACCCCAGAACACCCCGACCACCGACACCGATTTCAGCAAGGTCAGGTTCAGCGGCAGGGACGGGATACCGGCGGGGAAGCCCACCACCAGATAACGCCCGTTCCAGTCCATGGCCCGCAGTGCAGGCTCGGCATAGTCACCGCCGACCGCATCATAGACCACGTCGGCACCGTCACGCCCTGTCGCCAGCTTGAACTCACCGGCCAGTTCTTTCTGGGCCGCCTTGTCCATAGGGCCGGACGGATAGATCAGGCCGTTATCGGCACCCAGTTCCAGTGCAAACTCGACCTTGTCATTGGTCGAGGCCGCAGCCACCACGCGCGCACCCATGGCCTTGCCCAGCTCGACCGCCGCAGCACCCACACCGCCCGCAGCCCCCAGCACCAGCAGCGTCTCGTCCGGTTGCAGGTTCGCACGGTCCTTAAGCGCGTAATAGGAGGTGCCATAGGTCATGACAAAGGCCGCGGCCGTCTCGAAATCCATGCCGTCCGGAATAGGGATCAGGCTGTCGGCAGGCACCGCCACCCGCTCGGCCAGTCCGCCCCAGCCGGGTACGGCAATCACGCGATCTCCGCGCATAACGCCTTTTACGCCCTCGCCCACAGCATCGACGATGCCGGCGATTTCAGCGCCCGGAGAGAAGGGACGCTCGGGTTTGAACTGGTATTTGTCCTCGACAATCAACGCATCGGGATAGTTGATGCCGATGGCCTTGACCTCGATCACCACCTGTCCCTTGGCGGGCGTGGGGTCCGTCACCTCTTCGATAACGAGGCTTTCAGGCCCACCGGCCACCTTGGACAAAACAGCGCGCATTGATACTTCTCTCCGACATCCCCTGTCGGTAAACCACCGACACATTTGCGACGCTAAAGCACCTCATAGGCCGCTGCCTAGAGGGATATCGTTGTTTCAGGAGCATTCCATGGGTCGTCCGGCACTTATTCTCCACGGCGGAGCAGGCGCACGCCGCGAGCGCAACTACGACCTAGAGGTCGTGCATATGCGCGAGGTCGTGGAAGCCATGCAGGCCCGTCTCGAAGCCGGTGCCAGCGCCCTCGATGTGACCGTCGAAGCCGTCGTGATGCTGGAAGACAGCGGGCTCTATGTCGCCGGTCGCGGGGCCTCGCCCAATCTGGACGGTGAATACGAACTGGATGCCAGCATCATGGACGGCGAAACCGGCAAGGCCGGTGCGGTTGCCGCCCTGCAAGGCTACAAGAACCCTGTCGTCGCCGCACGTGCCGTCATGGACAAGACCCCACACGTCATGCTGGCCGGAAGTGGTGCGGCCCGCTTTGCCGCCGCACAGGCACTGGAACCTGTGACCGATCCCGACCAGTGGTTCACCCGCGCAGGCAAGGGCGAGGACAACCATCCCCCCGGTACGCTGTCGCACGGCACGGTCGGTGTCTGTGTGCTGGACATTCACGGACGACTGGCCGCAGCCACCTCGACGGCGGGCGTGTTTGGCAAGATGCCGGGCCGTGTGGGCGACACCCCCATTCCGGCGGCGGGCACATGGGCCGATGAAAATGCGGCTGTGTCCTGCACCGGACAGGGCGAGTATTTCATCCGCGCTGCCGCCGCCGCCCGCACCGCCATCGGCGTAGGCGCGGGCCAGTCCTTGAGCGATGCCGCTGCGGCGACCATTGCGCGTATCGGCGACATGGGTGGCGATGGCGGCCTGATCGCTCTGGACCGCAATGGCGCGATTGCCGATCCCTACAACAGTCAGGGTATGAAGCGGGCCTGGCTGGATACGGACGGCAATATTGTGGTGCGCGTGTTCAACGACTGACCACCACGCCCTGTGCGCGCGAACATTACAACACAGTAAGGTGCGACCACCGGCTTCCGGACGTTAGAAGAGCTGATCTGATTTCGTTCGGGAGTGGTCCATGAAGACCCGCCATCTGTTCTGCACTGCCGTTTCGGCACTGGCCCTTTGTGCGGCTGCCCCCGCTCTGGCGGCCCCTGCTGTGGCAACCGCCACCGCCACACAGGCCCCGTCAACCGTCACCGTGCCGCCGCTGGGTTACCAGCAGCGCACGCTGGCCAATGGCATGCAGGTCTATACCCGCAATGATCCGACCTCGGCCAATGTCGCCGTTCAGGTCTGGTATCGCGTTGGCGGCAAGGACGATCCGTCGGGCCGTTCGGGCTTTGCCCACCTGTTTGAACACCTGATGTTCAAAGCGACCGAGAACGTCCCCAACGAGACCTTCGACCGCCTGACCGAAGATGTGGGCGGCTATAACAACGCCTTCACCGCCGAAGACGTCACCGCCTATCACGAGATGGTTCCGGCCAACCATCTGGAACGCATCCTGTTTGCCGAAGCGGACCGTATGGGCACGCTGGTCGTGGACGAGGCCAACTTCGTCTCCGAGCGCGACGTGGTGAAGGAAGAATACCGCCAGAGCGTGCTGTCCAATCCCTATGGCCGCCTGTTTGCGCTGTTCTCGCCAGCGACCTTCTTCAAGGAACACCCCTATCGTCGCGGCGTGATCGGCTCGATCGAGGAACTGGAATCGGCCTCGCTGGAAGACGTGCTGCGTTTCCACCGCACCTATTACCGTCCCGACAATGCCTTCCTGATCGTGGACGGCAATTTCGACGACGCGCAACTGAACCGCTGGGTGGACCAGTATTTCGCCCCGCTGAAGAACCCGACCACCGCCATTCCGGTGCGCCCTGTCACCGAGCCGAAAGTGACCAGTCCCGAGGACCACACCTTCTATGCGCCGAACGTGCCGCTGGAGACGGTGCTGATCGGCTGGCACACTGTGCCTGCCAGCCATGCGGACGTGGCCGCCCTGTCGGTATTGGACGGCATCTTGTCGACCGGCGAAAGCATCCGCCTTCACCGCGCACTGGTCTATGAAGCACAGGCCGCCAACAGCGCCTCGTCCAGCCCCGACTTTATGAAAGAAGCCGGAACGCTCAGCGCATATGCCATGATGTCGGCGGGCCGTACCCTGGACGAAGGCAAGGCCCTGCTGGAGCGCGAAATCGCCCGCCTGCGTGACCAGCCGGTCACCGCTGCCGAACTGATCGAAGCCAAGAACGAACTGATCGCCAGCGCCCTTTCCGAACGTGAAGGCGCGCAGGGCCGTGCCGATGTTCTGGGCTGGGCCCTGATCAAGACCGGCAATGCGGCAACCGCCGACAATGCCGTGGCCGAAATCCAGAATGTGAGCGCCGCCGACATCCAGCGCGTCGCCCGCCTGTATCTGACCCCGCAAAGCCAGATCACCATGCGTTATCTGGCCTCTAGCGATGAACACCCGACCACGGCCCAGACCGTGAATATGGCATCGCCGGTCAAGGTGGCCGACCTTGCCCCCATGGGCACGCCGTCAGTGACCAAGCCGGAAGGCCAGCGCACCCCGATCCCGCAACCGGGTGCAGAGGTCAGCCCCGCCACCCCCGCTATCGCCGACTTCAACCTCGATAACGGCCTGCGCGTTCTGGTGGCCCAGAACAACCAGTTGCCGCTGGTTTCGGCCCGCCTGACCTTCAAGGCCGGCTCGGCCTATGACCCGCAAGGCAAGGCAGGCGTGGCCTCCATGACCGCCAACATGCTGACGCAAGGCACCAAGCGTCTGGGTGCCCCCGAAATCGCCACCCAGATCGAACAACTGGGGGCCAATATCGGTGCCGGCACAGGCCGCGACCAGTTCAACGTCTTTGCCAGCAGCCCGGCCAATGTGTTCGGCCAGACCATGGACCTGCTGAGCGAGATCGTGCGCCAACCCGCCTTTGCGGGCGAGGAGCTGGAGCGTCAGCGTACCCAGACGCTGGACAGCCTGAAGGTGGCGCTGAGCCAGCCGGGCTCGCTGGCCTCGCTGGCGACCACACGCCTGAACTTCGGTGACAGCGCCTATGGCAATCTGGCCACCGAGCGCAGCTTGACCGCCATGACCACGGACGATCTGACGGCCTATCATGCCCGCTATATCCGGCCCGATCAGGCCATCCTGACCTTCTCGGGTGACATCACGCCCGCACAGGCCCGCGAACTGGCCCAGAAGGCCTTTGGCGACTGGCGCGCCCACACCCCGCCCTCGGCTGCTGCCCCCAATGTTCCGGTCAGCCAGCAGGCTCCGCGCGTGGTGGTGGTAAACCTTCCGGGCGCAGGTCAGGCGGCTGTGTCGATCTCGTCGCGCAGCATTTCCCGCACCGACGAGGAATATTTCCCGCTGGCGCTGGGCAATACCCTGCTGGGTGGCAGCTACTCGTCACGCCTGAACAACGAAATCCGCGTCAAGCGCGGCCTGTCCTACGGCGCACGCTCGGGCGTCGGGGCCATGGCACAGGCGGGCCTGTTCACCGCCTCGACCCAGACCAAGAACGAGTCTGCCGACGAGGTTGTCGAACTGTTGCTGGAGGAGATTGGCAAGATGAGCCAGGCCCCCACCAGCGAAGCTGAACTGGGTCCGCGCCGCGCCATCATGATCGGTGGCTTTGGCCGTTCGATCGAAAGCGTCTCGGGTCTGGGGTCGCTGGTGGCCGAACTGGCCGCCTATGACCTGCCGCTCAGCGAACTGTCTGTCTATGCGGATCGCGTAAAGGCGGTAACGCCCGAGGAAATTCAGGCGGCTTTCGCCGACAAACTGCCGACCAACCGCGCCAATGTCGTGGTGGTGGGTGATGCGTCGATGTTCATCGACGACCTGAAGGCCAAATATCCGAATGTCGAGATTATCGACGCCACGGATCTGAACCTCGACAGCGCCAACCTGCGCTAGAGCATGATCGTTTCAGCCGGAGCCGCTCGACGGTTCCGGCTGAGGCTCTCGCTTGAATCAGGTTTTGGGGATCAAACCCCCAGACAGACGACCTGCGCCACGCGCAGGTCGCGTCTGAGTTGGTCGGCGACGGCCCCGTAATTGCGGGTCGTCACCGTCTGGCCCAGCACGTCCTCGTCGCGCCCGCGCTCGGGTCCGACAGCGGCCACAAAGGCCCCCGGTGCCGTTGTATAGATACGGCCACGACGCGGAGACTCCGCAATCGTCACGCCCAGAACACGCCCGCGACGGTCCAGCACCGGCGCCCCTGACAGGCCCGACAAGGTGCCCGACAGGCCGCGTGTGCGCCCCGCCTCGGCCCATGCCAGTACCGGCTCGTCATAGCTGTTATTGCGCCCGCGCACCCGCAAGGTTTCGCGCCCGATCAGACGGCTGGCCACCTCGCCCGGCTTGCCTTGCGGATAGCCGGGATGGAAGGCGCGCTGGCCCTTGCGCAGGGTCTCGTCTCCGGCCAGCGGCATAGCCGGCGGCCCGCCATCGGTCAGCAACAGCGCCACATCGGTCTTGGCGGCCAGACGCACATCGGCGGCCAGCGCCCTGTTCTTGTCGATAATCAGTGCGGGCTGGCGGCAGCCTTCGACAACGTGGCGGGCGGTAATCCAGCGGCCATCATCGGCGATTGAAAACGCGGTGCCCATTTGCGGGCGCACAGTGTCTTCGCTCGCCTCCACCACAACGGTCGGATCAAAAGGCGTGATCGGTCCCAGCAGATCGCCGGAATCCATTTCTGCCGCCTCGACCGGCGGCGCATCGGCCCGCTCGCCACGGTTCAGCGAAGCCAGCAGAATAACCCCGATGACCGCACTATAGATCAGCCAATCCGCAAGGGGCCAGCGCATGGGCTCAGCCCGTCAGCGAAGCGGCAATAATCAGCGAGGTGGCAATCTTGGCCCCCGCCAGAACCACCGCCGCCGACACTTCGCCGCGCTCGATACGCTGGGGCAGGCCGTTGAGCAGCATATCGACCACGCGGAACACCAGCAGTTGCAACACCACCGTCGCCACGCCCCAGATCACAATGTCACGGATAGAGGACGAAACCGCCAGCGACACGGCCAGCGGAATGGCCAGGCTGAGCAGGACAGCGGCAAAGCCGGTCGCGGCGGCCATATTGCCTTGGCGGATCAGACGCACCTCGCGCCACGGGGTCAAAAAGGCATAGACGGTCGCGGCCACAGCCAGCAGGCCGAATGTGACCACCAGATGCAGCATCATGACCGGAAAGCCGTTGGCAAAAGCCTGCACTTCCGGACTCGACAACATACCGTTCAGGTTCGAGGTTTCCATAGAAACGCCAACAGCCTTTCAGACACCCACGTCGGGATTAACCTATGCCTTGCCCGAAAGCCCCCCGCTTCCGCAAGGACCCGCGTTCACACACCAGATCAAATCGTGAAACTTAAGGTTGCCGAACCCGTCATTAAGCCGCGAAAATAAAGACTTAGGCAGCGGCTTCGTCGGTGTCCTGCTGTTCCTTGCGCAGTTCCGAGGCGCGTTTCTTTTCGCTTTCGGACTTGAGCTGACCGCAGGCGGCGAGGATGTCGCGGCCGCGCGGGGTGCGGATCGGCGAGGCATAACCGGCGCGGTTCAGGATGGCGGCAAACGTCTCGATCGCCTTCCAGTCCGAGCAGACATAGTCGGTGCCCGGCCAAGGGTTGAACGGGATCAGGTTGATCTTGGCAGGAATGCCCGAGATCAGTTTGCACAGGGCGCGGGCCTCGTCGGCGCTGTCGTTTACGCCCTTCAGCATGACGTATTCGAAAGTCACGCGGCGCGAATTACCCAGACCCGGATAGGCGCGGATAGCGTCCATCAACTGTTCCAGCGGGTATTTCTTGTTCAGCGGAACAAGCTGGTCGCGCAGCGGATCATTGGTGGCGTGCAGACTGATGGCCAGCATGGTGCCGGTACGCTCGCCAAGTTCCGGAATCTTGGGCACCACGCCCGAGGTCGAAACCGTGATGCGGCGACGCGAGATGGCAATACCCTCGCCATCCGAGATGATGTCGATCGCATCCGACACATTGTCGAGATTATAGAGCGGCTCGCCCATGCCCATGAAGACGATATTGGACAGGCGGCGGTCTTCTTTCGGCGACGGCCATTCGTCCAGATCGTCGCGGGCCACCTGAACCTGAGCGACGATTTCCGCCGCGGTCAGGTTGCGCACCAGCTTTTGCGTGCCGGTGTGGCAGAAGGTGCAGTTCAGCGTGCAGCCGACCTGTGAGGAAACACACAGTGCACCAGCGCGGCCAACGTCGGGAATATAGACAGTCTCGACCTCGATGCCCGGCCCCATGCGGATCAGCCATTTGCGGGTGCCGTCCTTGGACACCAGACGCTCGACGATCTCGGGACGGTTCAGCACAAAGGTCTCGGCCAGCTTGGCGCGGGTCTCTTTGGCGACGTCGCTCATCTGCGAAAAATCGGTCACGCCATAGTGGTGAATCCAGCGCCACACCTGGGTTGCGCGCATCTTGGCCTTTTCAGGCGGGCAGATGTCGCCATCGATCAAAGCCTGACGCAGGCCTTCGCGCGTCAGACCTGAAAGGTTGACGGGAGGCTTGGCGGAAGGCGTGGAACGCGTAAGGTCCAGCGTGATACTCACGGCGGCTAAATCCTGTGACCGATGGGGGATAAGAGCGGGCGTGTAGCACAAATGGGAAGCCTTGTCGCCTTTACCAGTCAGCAGACGCTTTGAGCGCCGCTTGATCGTACGGACAAAGGCCGCTAGAGGCAGGGCCGTTGGGGAGTAGCTGCCGACATATCTCAGTCGGGTTCGTGTCAACATACTTGCTGCAAGGCATGGCACGATCAGCGGATTTATCCGCCTAGCGAGACCAGTACATCCGTGGGGGCCGCGCCGGCCTGCGCCCATGGTGTGCTGTCACGCGTCCGGCTTTGAGTCCTTGAATGTCACCTTTTGCTATTCTGATCCTGTCGCTCAGCATGTCTGCCGATGCCTTTGCCGCCGCCATTGGTCGCGGGGCACAGCAACGTCCCAACTTTGCGCAAGCTGTGCGCTCCGGTCTGGTGTTCGGTATTATCGAAGCCCTGACCCCGCTAATCGGCTTTGGCCTCGGCATCATTGCCGCCGGTCTGGTCGAAGCTATCGACCACTGGATCGCCTTTGGCCTGTTGGGCGCAGTGGGTGCCAAGATGATCTGGGAAGCGCTCAAGCGCGAAGATGACGATGCCGAAGAAGCACCTTCGCCTGCCCTTGATGCCGGAAAGACGGCTGGCAGGGCCGGCATGCTCGCCCTTGTGGCGACCGCCGTTGGGACATCCATCGATGCCGGCGCCATCGGGGTCGGCCTGGCCTTGCTGGGCGAGAACATCTGGATCATCGCCGCCGCCATCGGCGCAACCACCTTCATTCTGGCTACACTCGGCCTGCTGATAGGCAAGTTTGCCGGCACAAAACTGGGCCGCATTGTCGAACTGGTGGGCGGCGTGGCCCTGATTGTACTGGGCAGCAAGATTCTATTGGAACATCTTGGCTATCTGCCGCACTAATCCTGCAGCCAAGTTTACAAAACAAGGATACGCGCCATGACTGTCAAAGCCCTAGGCCTTCTGTCGATCCTCGCCCTGACCACTGCCGCCTGTGCCAGCACGGGCGGACAGAACTCCTATCGTCAGGATATGGACAAGCTGGAACAGGACTGCGCCAGCCGTGGCGGCATCCTGCAACCCACCGGTGCCCAGACAGGTCGCCCCGAAACGGAATATGTGTGCCGTATATTCAATCCGACACGCATCGACCGCAACTAAAGCGCCGCGCCGTTTTTTATTTTGGGAAGGTTGCAATGCGAGGTGGTGGTTGGAGGCGGGATCGAACCGCCGACCTGTGGGTTATGAATCCACCGCTCTAACCATCTGAGCTACCCAACCGACCTACCGCAATCTGGCGAACCAGAACCACCGTAAGGTGATCTGCGCGGGCAAACGAGTCTGACAGCGCGAGAGCGGTGCCTATATCGCTGCATCTGTTTCTGTTCAAGGGTTTAAGTTCGGATTTTTCAAACTTATGGCCCGCGACACAAAAAGCAGTCGAATTATCGCGTGTGTAGCCTAGTCTGGATCACAACGATCTTTTCAGCGAGGCTCCGCGATGAACACCGTCACCCGCTCCCTTCTTATGGTCTGCGCCACATCGGCTATGGCGCTGACCGCCGCCTGCGGTGCCACCGGTCAGGCACCGTCGGCCCCCGTCGCGGGTGAGCCGGTCGAGACCCGCCCCCCCAATAATCCCGACCAGCGCGCCACCCTTGAGGGCCAGACCCGCGCCCCCGGCATGACCACTCAAGGCCAGATGACCCATGCCGTCATCGCCTCGGGTCTGGAACACCCGTGGGGTCTGGCGGCCCTGCCGGACGGTCGCTGGCTGGTGACCGAGAAACCGGGCCGTCTGCGCATTGTCAGCGACAAGGGCGAGATCAGCGCGCCGGTCACTGGCTTGCCCGAAGTGGACGCCAAGGGTCAGGGCGGCCTGCTGGATGTCATCCTCAGCCCGTCCTTTGCCCAAGACCGCCTGATCTATTTCTCGTACGCCCAGCCGCGCGAAGGCGGTAACGGCACCGCCGTCAGCCGCGCGCGCCTGTCGGATGACGGTACCAAGCTGGAAAACCTGCAAACCGTGTTCCAGGTTGCACAGACCTATGACGGCGACAAACACTATGGCTCGTCGCTGGCCTTTGGACCGGACGGCAAGCTGTACATCACGATTGGCGAGCGTTCCGACAAGCCCAAGCGCCCCGATGCCCAAGACCTCGGCACCCACCACGGCAAGGTCATCCGCATCAATGCCGATGGAACAGTGCCCGCCGACAACCCGTTTGTGGGCCGCGCCGGTGCCCTGCCGCAAAACTACACCTATGGTCACCGCAACCCGCAGGGCATTGCCATACAGCCCGGCACCGGTGCGGTCTGGACCATCGAGCACGGTACGCGCGGCGGTGACGAACTGAACCTCATCAAGGCGGGCAATAATTATGGCTGGCCGATCGCGGCCTATGGCATCGAATATAATGGCGACGCCATTCCCAACGCGGTTCCCGCTGTCGAAGGCACGGTCCAGCCGGTCTATTACTGGGATCCGGTCATCGCCCCGGGCGGCATGACCTTCTATACCGGCACCATGTTCCCCGAATGGAACGGCAATGCCCTGATCGGCGGACTGGGCGGCAAGCATCTGGTGCGTCTGGTCATCGAGAATGACAAGGTTGTTGGCGAGGAGCGCCTTCTGAGCGGCCTTGGCGAGCGCATCCGCGATGTGGCCGTGGCGTCTGACGGTGCCGTCTGGGTCATTACCGACGAAGAAGACGGCAAACTGGTGCGGCTCTCGCGCAAAACCTGAGCCCTTCCCCCTGAAATCCCGATAGCCCCCATACGCCGTAATGACACTATTGTTATTACGGCGTAGTTGGTTTATGCCCTCACGCGCCTTGTTACTTGACGTTGACGTAAACGTCGGCTTTCTAGGCACCAAGTTTCGCTTTAGACGTGTCCACTGCGACAACCGTCACAAGCGCGAACCATAACGGTTTCCGGGATCACCTTGTGACGACGGAACACGAACAACAGAGAGACGCACCAAGATGGCCGAGGCCTATATCTACGACGCCGTGCGGACCCCCCGCGGCAAGGGCAAGAAAGACGGCAGCCTTCACGAGATCACGGCGCTGAGCCTGGCCTCGCAGGTTCTGGAAGCCCTGCGCGACCGTAACAACATCGACACCGCCCTGATCGACGATGTGGTTCTGGGTGTCGTCTCGCCAGTGGGCGAGCAAGGCTCGGACATTGCCCGCACGGCCGTTCTGGCCGCGGGCTACGATCAGCGCACCGCCGGTTTCCAACTGAACCGCTTCTGCGCCTCGGGCCTCGAAGCCGTCAACGTGGCCGCTGCCAAGGTCAAATCCGGTGAAGCCGAAATGGCCATCGGCGGTGGCGTCGAAGCCATGAGCCGCGTGCCCATGGGCTCGGACGGCGGCGCATGGCCGACCGATCCGTCCTCGGCCTTCCCGTCCTATTTCGTACCGCAGGGCGTATCGGCCGATATGATCGCCTCCAAATACGGCCTGTCGCGCGATGACGTCGACGCCTATTCCGTGGAATCGCACAAGCGCGCCGCCCGCTCGTGGGAAGAAAAGCGCTTTGCCAAGTCGGTCATCGCCGTAAAGGACCAACTGGGCCTGACCCGTCTGGACCGCGACGAAACCATCCGTTCGAACACCTCGATGCAGACCCTTGCCGGCCTGAACCCGTCCTTCACCATGATGGGCGGCATGGGCTTTGATGCCGTGATCAACCAGCGCTACCCGCAGGTCGCCACCGTCAACCACGTGCATACCCCGGGCAACTCGTCGGGTATCGTCGATGGTGCTGCCGGTATTCTGGTTGGCTCCAAGGAAATGGGCGAACGTCTGGGCCTCAAGCCCCGCGCCAAGATCCTCGGCGGTGCCTCGATCGGTTCGGAACCGTCGATCATGCTGACCGGACCGGAGCCTGTGACCCGCAAACTGCTGGGCAAGCTGGGGATGTCGGTCGCCGATATCGACCTTTACGAACTGAACGAAGCCTTTGCCGCTGTGGTGCTGCGCTACATGCAGGCGCTGGATATCGCGCACGACAAGATCAATGTCTGCGGCGGTGCCATCGCCATGGGCCACCCGCTGGGTGCCACCGGTGCCATGATCCTCGGCACCGTGCTGGACGAGCTGGAACGCTCGGACAAGTCGACGGCCTTGGCCACCCTGTGCATCGGCGGCGGTATGGGTACCGCCACCGTGATCGAACGCGTCTGATCTGGAGACAATGACTATGGAAAACTTCAAGATCGAGATTGATGCCGACGGCATCGCGGTTGTCGCCTTCGACGTTCCGAACCGTTCGATGAACACCCTGACGGGCGCGGTCATCAAAGAAATCCCGCTGCTGGTCGAGAAAATCCAGAACGACGACGCCATCAAGGGCGTGGTCCTGACCTCGGGCAAGGCCACGGGCTTCTGCGCCGGTGCCGACCTTGCCGACATGGCTTCGGGCATGCTGTCGGGCGCAGGCGACCTGCAGGCTGCCTATGATGCTGGCTGGGCTCTGAACGGCGCCTTCCGCGCTCTGGAAACCTGCGGCAAGCCGGTGGCTGCGGCCATCAATGGTCTGGCGCTGGGCGGCGGTCTCGAATTCACCCTCGCCTGCCACTATCGCGTTGTTGAGAACAATCCGAAGATCCAGCTGGGTCTGCCGGAAATCAAGGTCGGCCTGTTCCCCGGCGGCGGCGGCACCCAGCGCCTGACCCGTCTGATCGGCGTGCAAACCGCCCTGATGCAGATGGCCGAAGGCAAGTCGTGGCGCCCTGCCGACGCCAAGGGCGCTGGCGTCGTCCACGAAGTCGTTGAAATCGGCCAGTCGGTCGAAGCCGCCAAGGCCTGGATCAAGAACGGCGGCAAGGCCGTCCAGCCGTGGGACGAGCCCAAGTTCAAAATCCCCGGCGGTGGCCCGTACCACCCGATGGGCGCGCAAGTGTTCATCATGGGCAATGCCATCCTGCGCAAGCAGTCCTATGGCAACTACCCTGCCGTCCTGAACATGATGAAGGCCGTCTATGAAGGCGTGCAGGTGCCAATCGATGCCGGTCTGCGCATCGAGACGCGCTACTTCATCAAGACCCTGATGACCCCGCAGGCTCAGGCCATGATCCGCTCGCTGTTCCTGTCCAAACAGGAACTGGACAAGGGCGCTGTGCGTCCGGCAGGCGTGCCAAAGTCGGATCCGAAAAAGGTCACCGTCATCGGCGCAGGCATGATGGGCGCAGGCATAGCCTATGTCCAAGCCATGGCCGGTATTGAAACCATCCTGATCGACCAGACGCAGGAAGCCGCCGACAAGGGCAAGCAATACGCCGTTGATCTGGTGCAAAAGCGTGTCTCGCGCGGTCACATGACGCAAGACAAGGCTGACGGCATCCTTAGCCTGATCACGCCGACCACCGACTACGACCAGATCAAGGGTTCGGACCTTGTGATCGAAGCCGTGTTCGAGAACCGCGAGATCAAGGCCACCGTCACCAAGAACGCCGAGGCCCAACTGGCCAAGGGTGCGATCTTCGGCTCCAACACCTCGACCCTGCCGATCACCGGCCTGGCCGAAGCGTCTGTTCGCCCTGAAGACTTCATCGGCATCCACTTCTTCTCGCCCGTCGACAAGATGATGCTGGTCGAGATCATCATGGCCGAAAAGACCAGCGACGAGGCTCTGGCCAAGGCGCTGGACTATGTCCTGAAGATCAAGAAGACCCCGATCGTCGTCAATGACAGCCGTGGCTTCTACACCTCGCGTTGCTTCTCCACCTATCTGATGGAAGGCATGGCGTTGCTGGAAGAAGGCTTCTCGCCGGTCGCCATCGACAATATCGGTCGCTCGACCGGTATGCCGCGCGGCCCGCTGGAAATGCACGACGATGTCGCGCTGGACCTGTCGTACAAGATCACCAAGCAAACCAAGGAAGACCTCGGCGACGCCTATGTCCCGACCGCAGGCGAGAAGATCGTCTCGACCATGGTTGAAGGCGGTCGTTACGGTCGCAAGAACGGCAAGGGCTTCTACGACTACGACCAGAAGCCCAAGGTCATCTGGCCCGGTCTGGCCGAGCTGGCCCCGACCACCAAGGGCGATATCTTTGGTGAATCGCCGGAAGCCTTCGCGGCTATGGACGAGATGAAGACCCGTCTTCTGTATCGTCAGGCCGTCGAAGTCGCTCGCTGCTGGGCCGAGGGCGTGATCGACGATCCGCGTGAAGGCGATCTGGGTGCCATCCTCGGCTGGGGCTTCGCGCCTTGGACGGGGGGGCCGATCACCTTCATCGACCAGATCGGTGTCGCCAAGTTCGTGGAAACTGCCGATCGTCTGGTCGCTGCCTACGGTCCGCGCTTTGAAGTGCCGCAACTGCTGCGCGACATGGCCGCCAAGGGCGAGACCTTCTACGGCAAGTTCTCCAAGGCCGCCTAAGGCCTCACTTGCTCAGGCAAACGAAAAGGACGGCTCACCGAGCCGTCCTTTTTTGTTGGCGACGCACTGATCCGGTACCCACACTCAAATCAGCAACGCGGTGGGAGAGGTCGCGCAAAGGCGCTCAAGCAGCAAGCGCCCGCGGCGCGAGCGATAGCGCCAAACCGTGAGCGACCCCGTCGCGAACAAAAGAAAAAAGCAATCGCCTTCAGCGATTGCGGAATATGCGCGAGGCGGCATAGCCGATACCGGCCGCCAGAATGACGCACAGTATCCCGTACATCCACGGCCTGTTGTGCGCGAACTGGTAGATGCTGCGCTCCAGACCCACCTTTTCGACCGTCAGGGTCAGGTTGGACACTGAAACGGGTGCCCCCTCCTGAAACAGCCAGACCTCGGCATAATAGGTGCCGGTCGGTGCCGTCGCCGGCAGTTCGACCTCGGCACGGAACAGGCCGCGATCGACGAAGCTGACCCCGTCAGGGTTGTTCTTGTACAGACCGGCATTTTCCTTCAGCCGGATCACCGCACGACGCCAGTCCAGATAGTTTTCGCCCAGACGGCTGATGACCACATCACGCACGCCGTAGCGGGTCACCGTTGTGGCTTCCTCCGGCGCATTGATCCGCAGATGGTCCACCCCTACGCCCAGACGCCGCATCTGGCCAAAATCGGCCACATCCGGCAGGGGGCGTGTCGAGGCGGTCATATAGAAGCCGGGAGCGCCCTCGAACACGACAGGGCGGCTGTTCAGCCAGATACCGTTATGGCGGGTCTTCTTGACCAGACGCACAGTCTCGTCGGGCCCGCGCACCACCAGAACCACATCGGCGGGTGCCTCGGTCGGATTGAACACCGCGCCGTACAGCACGATAGAGGCTCCGCTGAACCCTGTATCCACCTTGATCTGGGCATCGGTCAGGGCTGCCGCGACGCGCACCTCGCCCAGCGTGGCAATCGTCTGCTCCGGTGCCGGTGCCTCATAGGCCGGCGGAGGGGGAGGAAGGTCCTGAAACATCAGTTGCCCACACCCGGTGCCATCAGGAACAACTCGCTGGGGCGGACAAACAGTTCCAGCCCCATTTGGATACCCACCAGAAGCACAATAAAGCCCAGAGCCGCCCGCATTTCCTCGGCACGGAAACGGCCCGAGAAACGCGCGCCATATTGCGCGCCCACGACACCGCCCAGCAGCAGGATCATCGACAGGACAATATCGACTGTCTGGTTACGGCCCGCCTGAAGGATGGTGGTCACCGCCGTGGTGATAATGATCTGGAACAGGCTGGTGCCGACCACCACATTGGCCTTCATCCGCAGCACATAGAGCATGGCCGGAACGAGGATAAAGCCGCCGCCAACCCCCATAATGGCCGACAGGATACCGGCGAATACCCCCAGCCCGAACGGCGGGAGCGCACTGATATAAAGCCCAGAGCGCGGGAAACGCATCCGGAAGGGCAGGCCATACAGCCACATGGGGCGGCGGCGTTCCTTGCGCGTTGGCGTCTCGCCGCGCACCCTTTGCAAAATCTTGGTCAGGCTCTCGAACACCATCATCGAACCGATGGAGCCAAGGAACAGAAGATAGGAGACGGCCACCACCAGATCGGCCTGTCCCAACAAGCGCAAATACCGGAACAGCTCGACCCCGACGAGGGCGCCCAGAACCCCGCCGACCGCCATGATGCCGCCGATCTTGTAATCGACGCCCTTCATCACAGAATAGCGGATAACGCCCGAGGTCGAGGAAGCGACAACGTGGCTGGCCTGACTGGCCACGGCCACCGTCGGTGGAATGCCCATGAACACCAGAATGGGGGCCATCAGGAAGCCACCACCAATGCCAAACAAACCCGAGACAAAGCCCACCGTCGCCCCCAACAGCATCAGGAGCGGCCAGTTCACCGAGACTTCGGCGATAGGCAGATAGATATCCACGGAACGCGCCTTCGGTTTGACAAGGTACAGCGTGGCATCGCCCGCAGGCGATCACCTGACAGGCTTTAGCCAAGGGTGATCGATCAGACCACCCCTAGCCCTAACAAGGTGTAATCAAGCCAGCGGTTGAACGGTGAAATTATTCGCCGTTTCGCGTGCCTTGGCGCGTTGGGAGACTTCGAGGGTCGGCGTCAGGCGCTGAACAGCCTCCAGAGCCTGCTGGTCTCCGCGTCGGGCGGCGATCATATACCAGGTGAAGGCCTCGGCCTTGTTGGCCGCAACGCCCTTCACGCCCTTTTCGTACAGGTGGGCGACATTGTACTGGCTGTCCACACTGCCGGCCTCGGCGGATTTACGCATCCACTCGACAGCCTTGGCCTCGTCACGCTCGCCACCCACACCGTCATAGAGCTGGGTCGCATAGTGCTGCATGGCGCGCGGTTCACCGGCCTCGGCGGCGCGGCGCACCCACTGGCGCGCCTCGAACGGGTCGGCCTCGATACCGGCACCCCCGTCCGTATAGAGGGTGGCCAGACGCATCTGCGCCGGAACATAGCCCAGTTCAGCCGAGCGCTTCAGCGGCTCCAGACCCGATGCATCGCCGTTTTCGATCATGGCGATGGCGCGGTTGAAGATCGCCGCCCCTTCGGTTTGCGCCACGTCTTGCGACGGCACAGCATCGGTCGGCGTCGCATCCAGCGCCAAGGCCGCCATCGGTGCGGCGATCGGTGTCGTTGGCTGTGTAGGGGTTGGTGCGTGGCCGAAATTCAGGTCCAGATTTTGGTCCTTGACCAGTTTCAGCGTGCCATAGCCACCGCCGCCGACCACCAGCATGGCCAGCGCCGACACCTTGAGCGCCTGCCCGAAGGTCGAGCCTTCACGCGATGCCTTGCGGTCCAGTTTTTGTTGCAGCGCCGAGGTGCCGCCTTTTTTACGCAGCTTGCTCAGCCCGAAGCCCTTGCGCGGGGCATCGCCATCGTCGTCCGAAATCGCCGCACGCGCATTGTCGATCACATCGCGTGTCGACCGGAACGGTGTCAGGGACAGGTCGTCGTCCTGCGCCGCCTCGACCTCTTCGGGGGCTGCAAAGAACGGGTTCGCATCGGCCGGTTCAACACTGTCCGCTGGCGCGACTTCGAAGGCCTCGTCAGGCGTGGCCAAGGTCTCGACCTCGACGGGCGCTTCGTTCCGCGCCGCCAGAGCCTCGTGTTCCGAAGACGCAAAGATGGACGGGAAGTCCTCGCGGTCACCATCAGATGCCGGACGCGCCTCGTCGATCAGGAAGTCGTCTTCCAGCTCACCGTCCAGACTGCCGAACGGACGCATCTCGTCCTGTGTCGGGAACGGCTCGACCGCCATTTCGGCAGCGACCGTATCGGCCCAGCCGGGGCTGGCCTGCGCTTCGGTCAGAGGGGCGTCCAGGGCACCGCCGTGAAGTGCGGCATCAATCGGGTTGGTATTTTGCGCCGCAGCGTTGGCGCGCCAATCGGTGCGACCTTCGGGTTGCGGCATCCATTCGTCAGAGGCCGAGCCGAACAGCGACACAGCAGGCGTCTCGGCGATAAATTCCGGCACATCGTCAAAGACAACCGGATCGGCCACCGCCAGACGCGGGGCCGCATGCAGTGCCGCAGATTCACGGCGGGCACGCACAGCCTTGGCTTCTTCGACCAGTCGCAAGGTGCGCTCTTCGCTCTGGCGCATACGCTCGGCCAGTTCGCCCGAGACATCCTCGGAACGGCGCTCCAGCTTGTCGGTGTTTTCGGCCAGTCGGCGACTGATGTCTTCAATCGCCTGCGAGGACCGGCGCTCGGTCTGAGAAATGCGCTCGGACAGACGATCCGAAATACGGGTGATCTCGCCGCCCAGTCGCTCCAGCGCCAGTGCGTGCTGGTCTTCCTGACGGGTCAGGCGGCTGTCGACCGATTGCGAATGTCGGGCGATTTCGCGATCCAGCTTCTCGTCCAGAACACGGCCCAGTTCGGACAGGCGCTGGTCGAGCATTTCCTGTGTTTTGCCAAGACCGTTTTCTTCGAGGCCCTGCATGCGCGTATTCATATTACGCGCAATCCGCATGACCTCCTGCCCCATCGCCTCGACGGCGTGGGCGGATCGCATTTCGGCGGCCTTGGTCTGGGTCAGCAGCCGGTCGAGTGTCTGTTCGACATTGCCCAGACGCGCCGCATCGCCGGTAGCGCCCAGACGGACCATCATGTCCTGACGGTTGGCTTCGATCTGTTGACGCAGGCCATCGGCCAGTTGCGTCAGGGCTCCGTCGCCCAGAGCCGGACGCGCTTCCAGCCCGCCCAGTTTCTGCTCCAGCGCCGCAAACGAAACCTGCAGACCTTCAAGGGCCGAGCGAGTGTCGTTCTGCGCCTGATCCAGACGGCCACGCAGATCCAGACCGGCATCGCCGCCTTCCAGCGACTTGAGGCGTTCGTGGCCTTCGCGAAGCTCGCGCGCCATGCCTTCGAGGCGACGCTCGCGCTGGGTGTCCAGTTCGCGCTCGGCATCCATGCGGCGCATCAGGCTGGATACGGCCAGATCAATACCCTGAATGGCCGAGGTCGAACGGCGCTCGGCCGCTTCCAGACGCTCACCCATGGTGGAAACCAGCGCGTCGATGCGCGCCCCGCCCTCGCGGGTCGGGCGCTCAAGGCTGTCAGGCGCAAGGGTACGGCGAGGCAGGGCCGAACCCTCGTCCTCCGGCTCGTCCATAATCATGGAGTTGAGCCATTCCCCAAGGGTCATGCCCGAGCGGCGCGCCAGATCTTTAGCGATCTCGCGGGCTTTGGGATCAATTCCCTTAACGCTCCAAGGCGCCGTTGCGCTCACTGATTCGTCTCCCGTGCCACGACGGGCACCGCATTCATCCCACATTATGTGGATAGGCATCACGCGACCACAACATCTAGGCACCGCAAGCGATACAACACAAGCTGGGCCGTCCTGACCTTGGTTAACAGAAGGTTGCTGATTTGCCAGCCCCACAACTTAGGACTTGCCGAAAGATTTTTGTTCCCCCACCTGCCACGCATGAGCCTGACCCTCACCCTGATCCTCACCGCCCTGTCCACTGGCCTGACCTTTTTATGTGGCTGGCGCGGCGCAAAGCCCACCGACATCATGCGCGCCAAGCCGCGAATGATGCCCTGGCGGTTCCTGATGCTGCTGTTCGCAGCCTTCACCATGCTGTTGCTGATCCATGTGGTCAGTCTGGTCAGCGGCAACCCCAAGACCATCGTGTATTGAGGCATGAAAAAAGGGCCGAAGAGTTTCCCCTTCGGCCCCTGATTTCTGCCCGAAATGTGTTTCGGCTTAGCCGCCGAAACCGCCATTCCTGGTTGTGTTTTGGCTTAGCCGCCAAAACCGCCTTCCCTGGTTGTATTTTGGCTTAGCCGCCAAAACTGCCTTCCCTGGTTGTGTTTTGGCTTAGCCGCCAAAACACCAGGCCAGCACCGCCTTCTGGGCATGGATGCGGTTTTCAGCTTCGTCGATGACCAGCGATTGCGGGCCGTCGATGACGTCATCGGTGACTTCCTCGCCACGGTGGGCAGGCAGGCAGTGCAGGAAGACCGCGCCGTCATTGGCCTGATCCATCAGGGCCTGATCGACCGCATAGGGCTCGAAGGCCGCAAGACGGGCCTCATAGTCCTGATCGCCCATCGACACCCAGGTATCGGTGACCACGACATCGGCACCTGTGACTGCCTCTTGCGGATCGGAGGTCAGGTAGACCCACGTACCGCCCTTTTCGAGATCGCGCAGGTCAGGGTGGTATTCCGCAGGGCAGGCTACGCGCAGCTTGAAGCCGAACTTGGCCGCCGCATGCATGAAGCTGTGGCAGACATTATTGCCATCACCGACCCAAGCCACCGTTTTGCCCGCGATCGGACCGAGATGCTCTTCGATCGTCAGCAGGTCGGCCAGAATCTGGCACGGGTGCGAACGGTCGGTCAGGGCATTGACCACCGGCACCGACGAGACGCGGGCAAAACGCTCGACATCCTCGTGGTCATTGGCGCGGATCATCACGGCATCGACCATGCGCGACAGCACACGGGCCGTATCCTCGATCGGCTCGCCGCGTCCCAGCTGCATGTCGGCAGCATTGGCGATAATGCCCTGACCGCCCAGTTGGCGGATCGCGGCATCAAAGCTGAAACGGGTGCGGGTCGAGTTCTTTTCAAAGATCATCGCCAGAACGCGATCTTTGGCCGGAGCATCGGCGTCCGCACGGCCTTGCGGCCAGCCCTTGCGGGCCTGTTTACGGGCGTGGGCATCATCCAGAATGGCGCGCAAATCGGCAGCTTCGAGACGATAGATATCAAGGAAGTGACGGACCATATCGGTCTCCGTAAGTCAGATAGAGGGCCGGATTAACCGGCCATCTTGGTGCGAGCGAACGCGCAGGTCTTTTCCAGTTTCTCGACGGCTTCGCGGGCCTCTTCGAGCGTGATGTTCAGCGGGGCCAAAATACGCACCAGATTGTCGCCGCCACCGGCAACCAACAACTGAGCCTCGTCACGGGCCCAGCCCATGAAGTCGCGGTTGTTCGGCACCAATTTCAGTCCCATCAGCAGACCCTTGCCACGCACTTCAGCGATCACGTCGGGGAAGCGTTCCTGCAGGCCGCTCAACTGCTGCTTCAGATAGGCTGCAACCTCGTTGACGTTGTTCAAGATAGCGTCCGACGAAATCTCGCTAAAGGCGGCCTTGCCGACAGCCATGGCCAGCGGGTTGCCCCCGAAGGTCGAGCCGTGCGCCCCAGCGGACATGCCCGATGCCGCTTCGGCCGTGGCAAGGCAGGCCCCGATCGGGAAGCCACCGCCCAGAGCCTTGGCCACCGCCATGATGTCCGGAGTCATGCCGGCCCATTCGTGCGCCCACAGCTTGCCGGTACGGCCCATGCCGCATTGCACTTCGTCAAAGATGATCAGCACGCCGTGCTTGTCGGCCATGTCGCGCATCCAGCGCAGTTCCTCGTCCGGCGTAGCGCGGCAACCGCCCTCGCCCTGAACCGGCTCGAGGATGATGGCGGCGGTCGTCGGCGCTTCGAAGGCTGCGGTCAGCGCATCCTTGTCGCCCCATTTCAGCTGGTAGAAGCCCTGCATCGGCGGGCCGAAACCCTCGGTATAGCTGGGGTTGGCCGCCGCATTGATGCCGCCATAGGTACGGCCGTGGAACGAGCCGTCAAAGCCGTAGATGTCGATACGCTCAACATTGCCCTTGGCGTGGTGATATTTGCGCGCCGTCTTGATCGCGCATTCCACCGCCTCGGTGCCGGAGTTGGCAAAGAAGACCACATCGGCGAACGATTTTTCGCACAGCATGTCGGCCAGTTCATCCTGACCGGGGATGCGGAAGATGTTGGAGACATGCCACAGCTTGTCGGCTTGGGCCTTCAGGGCCTCGACCAGTTTCGGATGGGCATGGCCCAGCGCATTGGTCGAAATACCGGACACGCAGTCCAGATACTCGGTCCCGTCAGTGGACCACAGTCGGACGCCCTGACCGCGCTCCACTTGCAGCGGCGCACGATTATAAACACCCATCAGATGACCGGACACGGCAGTCTCCAAAAAGAGAGACGGTCCCGTTGGCTGGCAACGGGACCGCTGAACAAAATGATCACTGACTTGTCGGGCCACATGGCCCTTTAGTCAACACCGCGAGGCCCGATGCCCTACGGGTTTTTGTCGCCGTTTTGCGCGTCTATGGTCTGGACCAGTCCGGTCAGGAAATCTGCGAACTGCGCCACATCGGCGGACACCAGTTTGTCCATCTTGTCTTCATGGGTGTGGATGTTCTGGAACACGTCCGGCACAAAGCCTTCGCGCAGGCCGTTATCGCGACCGCCATTAAAGGCCAGCCACATCTGGCGTGCGCCGATCGCGTTCTGGATGCCCAGTGACAGCACCGGAATACCGGCCGCCGAGAACACACGGTCTTCGCTGGGCGGATAGACCGGGAAGGCCTCGCAGTCCGTGGCGGTGTCGGCACAATAGGTCCGCAAGGTGCGAACCATTCCACGCGACGCCTCGCCGTTATTCAGGCCGAACATGACCGTGCGGCCATAGGCAGCCACATCGACATTCACGACACCGGCAATACGGGCCTTGTCGGCCTGCTCCAGCCAATTACGCGCCCCGATCAGACCCAGTTCCTCCTGATCGGTCAGCACGACCACGATGCGGTGCTTGAGGTGATGACCATGACCCTGAAGGTTCTTGGCCACTTCGATAACTGCCAGCGTGCCGCCCGCATTATCGACCACGCCGTGCGAGAAGGCGCCGTCACGCAGCACCGCCGCATCATAGTGGGCCATCAGAACGAGATCGCGCTCGCCCGCCCCCAGTGTGATGACGACATTGGTCCCCGCCATAGCGCCTGTCTGGCGGTTGCCGCCTTCAAAGGTTTGCAACTGGTAGGGCAGGCCCAGCGTATCCAGATGCGCCTTCAGAACGTCCAGACGCGCCGGATTATTATCCTGCACCAGACGTTCGGCGGTGGCATGGATACGCCCCGCCACAGGGCTGGCAGCATCCTCGGCCTCTGACGGCTGCGCCATCAAAGCCAAAGCCAGCGGTGCCAGAGCAAAAAGCGACTTCATAGACATAGAAAACCCCTCCGATTTGCCATCCTGCCTAAACGAAGAGGGCCCGCGTCACCAGTGCGACGCGGGCCCTCTTAACAAAGCTTAATCCGGCTTAGCTCTTCAGGCGCCAGCCCGATTTAAAGACCAGCCAGCAGACCACACCCAGAACCAGCGTCAGCACGCCGCTCATGACCAGACCGATCGCCAGATTGCTTTCGGCCTGCCCGATGAAACCGGCACGGAAACCGTCGATCAGATAGAAGAACGGGTTGAAGCGGCTGATGGCATCAAACGGCGCAGGCAGGTTTTCGACCAGATAGAAGGTGCCCGACAGGAAGGTCATGGGCATAACGACAAAGTTCTGCACCCCCGACAGGTGGTCGAACTTTTCCGCCCACAGACCGGCCAGAACGCCCGCCATACCCATCAGCAGCGACGAGATCAGGCCAAACCAGACGATCAGCAGAATGTTCGAGATGGCCAGTTTGGCAAACGGCAGCACACACAGCGCCGTCACCAGACCGACCACGACCCCGCGTGTGGCCGCGCCGAGACTGAAACCGATGGTCAGTTCCAGCGGGCTGAGCGGCGGGGTGAGAAAATCGGTGGCCGTGCCCATGATCTTGGCCTGGATCAGGCTGGACGAGGCATTGGCAAAGGCGTTCTGCAGGATGGCCATCATGATCAGGCCCGGGGCCACGAACTCGGCAAACGGCGTGCCGTGCAGCGGCGGGCGGGCGCCCTGAAGCGCCACCACGAACACCATCATGTACAACAGGGTCGTCACAACGGGGGCCGCGACGGTTTGCGCCCCCACCTTCCAGAAGCGCCGCACCTCGCGCAGATACAAGGTACGAAGCCCTACCCAGTTGATGCCGTTATAGCGACGGGGCTGCGGCAAGGTGGACAGGGTCGGTTCTGAAGGGGTCTGCAGGGTCATAATGCGTCAATTGTGCGTTCATCGGTCATTACGCAAGGCATTCCACCATTTTGCCCCCCAGATAAAACTGATTCAAAACGGGACATTAACCATACTAGATATAGTTTCTGTGGACAGCCGAATCTCCACATATTGCGTGTTTTGACCAGTGAATTACGATTGGCGCCACTGAGGAGCGTCATTTGTGGCCCTCCGACACAAGATATTGAATCCGACTTCCCTTGGAGGGTGGCATGAACGCAGGCTGGACAGAAGATCGCGTAGGCGCTCTGAAGAAGCTGTGGCTTGAAGGTCAATCGGCCTCCCAGATCGCCAAGGCACTGGGTGGCGGCGTGACCCGCAACGCCGTAATCGGCAAGGTACACCGCTTGGGCCTTTCGGGCCGCGCGGCACCGTCGCAACCGGCACGCACGACGTTCCGTACGGCACGTCCGAGCGCCAAGGCTGCAACCGCAGCCGCAACGACAACAAATGCAGCTCCGGCTGCACCCGCACCGCAACCGACACAGGCTCCGTCGGCTCCGCGCCGCATCGAAGCCGTGGCTCCGCGCCCGGCCGCTGTGCCGTCGCAAGTCGCACAACCGTCGGCTCCGGCTCCCATGCCGGAACTGCCGGGCACAGCCACCGTGCTGACGCTGGGCGCACACATGTGCAAATGGCCGATCGGTGATCCGTCCTCGCGCGAGTTCTCTTTCTGTGGCCGCCGCGCCTCGGAAGGCGTTTACTGCATCGAGCACGCTCGCGTGGCCTACCAGCCGCAGGTCCGCAAGGGTGCCAAGGACGGCGCGACCGAACTGGCCCGCAGCCTGCGTCGCTACATCTAAGGTTTCGTTTCGACGGAAATCTCGAGAAGAAAGGGCGCTGCGGTTTCCGCAGCGCCCTTTTCTTATGGCCTCAGTTTAACGTGCGGCGGGTATCGGGCACATCCAGACTGAAATGGGGAATGGCCACCTCGAAAATATGGCCCGCCTGATCCTGCACAAAATAGGCCCCGACCATCGAGCCTGACGGCGTCGGCAGCGGACAACCCGAAGCATAGGCAAAACTGTCACCCGGCTGGATCACCGGCTGCTCGCCCACCACACCCGACCCGCGCACTTCCTCGACGCGGCCTAGCGCATCGGTAATGGTCCAGCGACGCGCCACCAGTTGCAGCGGTGCCGTCGTCAGATTGATAATCTCGATCTGGTAGGCCCAAACCCAATGGTTCGCTTCCGGTTCGGACTGGGCCGCCAGATAGGATGGCTGGACGCGAACCACCACGCCTTTGGTTTCGACGCTATAGGCAAATGCACTGGACATACGCTATATGCGTCCCGCCGGGCGCTCCGTTCAAGCTGCAATGCACAACTGCCGTGTATGAAAGCAAGACAGGCGTAAAAATCCATGTGAGAACAGGACGGCATGACCAGTTTCCAGATCCCCGCCCAAGCCGGCATCATCCCGTTTCAGGGTATCGAGACCCTGATCGCGACAGGCGCCATCACCAGCCAGACCGCTTTCGATTCCGATCAGGTCCAACCGGCCAGCCTTGATCTGCGCCTGTCGGATGTCGCATGGCGCGTGCGCGCCTCCTTCCTGCCTGGCAAGCGCAAGGTCGAAGACCGCATCCGCGATGTGGCCATGCACGCCATCGACCTGTCGGGCGGCTATGTGCTGGAAAAGGGCTGCGTCTATATTGCCCGCCTTCAGGAACACCTGTCCCTGCCCAAGGGCCTGAATGCCCGCGCCAACCCGAAATCCTCGACCGGCCGCGTCGATGTGTTCGTGCGCCTGCTGACCGATAAGGGCCAGAGCTTCGACGATGTCGATGAAGGCTATGAAGGCCCGCTCTATCTGGAGATCGCGCCCCAGACCTTCTCCATCCTCGTGCGTCCGGGCACTCGTCTGAACCAGCTGCGCCTCAAGGCCGGCGAGCCGCCGCGTCTGGAAACCCGCAGCGTCGGCGTGGACCTGCAACACGGCGATAACGGCATTGTCGGCTTCCGTGGCCGTCGCCATGCGGGCGTTATCAATCTCGACAATATCGACGGCCATGACCCGCGCGATTTCTGGGAACCGGTCACCCTGCGTGATGGCGACCTGCTGCTGGATCCGGGCGAGTTCTATATTCTGGCATCCAGCGACGATGTAGAAATCCCTGTCGACCAAGCCGCCGAAATGACCCCGATCGATCCTTCGGTCGGCGAGTTCCGCGTCCACTATGCCGGTTTCTTCGACCCCGGCTTCGGCACCGACGAAGCGCATGGTGCGGGATCGAAGGGCGTGCTGGAGGTTCGCACCCACGACACCCCCTTCCTGCTGGAACACGGCCAGACCGTCGCCCGACTGGTCTATGAGCCCCTGACGGAGCGCCCGACCCGCCTCTATGGCGAAGGTGGCAGCCACTATCAGAAGCAGGGCCTGAAACTGTCGAAACACTTCAAAGAGTGGAAGTAAGGCGGCAAGCGCCGCCACGCTGAACCGCGAGCGGCTTTGGCCCTAGCGTCGCGCCTTCGAACCAAGGTGCCAGGCGAGCGGTAGGACAAAACCAAAGGCCCGCCATTTGGCGGGCCTGTTCTTGTCAGGAGAGCCGGTCGGCTTTCCGAAGTGACGGGAAAACCTTGGCCCAGATGCCGGTGGCGGCCAGCGCACCTGCCCCGCCAAACACGGCGGCGCCGATGGGGCCTAGCAAGCGCACTGCCACGCCCGAATAGGCCTCGCCCAGTTCGTTGGATGCACCGATGAACAGCATCGACACGGATGATACCCGCCCGCGCATATGGTCGGGCGTGGCCAACTGGATCAGGGTCTGGCGCACATTGACGCTGACCATATCTGCCGCCCCGCCTATAAACAGCACCAGCGCCGACAGCCAAACGATTTTCGACAGGCCAAAGGCGATGGTGCAGATACCGAATACGGCTACGGCTGCGAACATCCACCGACCACCATTACGCTGGATCGGATAGCGGCTGAGCCAGAAGGCCATCAACAGCGCGCCCACACCAAACGCAGCCCGCAGCAGACCGAACCCTTGCGGGCCGACATGCAGAATGTCGCGCGCAAAGATCGGCGTCAGCAGCGCCACACCGGCAAACAGCACCACGATCAGGTCCAGAGAAATCGCCCCCAGCACGATCTTGGTCTTCCAGACATAGCCCAGCCCTTCGCGCACCAGCTCAATGGGCGAAACCTTGGGACCTACCTCGGGCTTGCCGTTGGTTTTGATCAGGATGAAGCAGGCGATGGCCAACAGGAACAGGCCTAGCGACGAGGCATAGGCCAGAGGTACCGTCACTCCGACAATCACGCCACCAAGGGCCGGACCCGCAATCGCGCCGGTCTGGAAGGCAATTGACTGGGCAGCAATAGCGGCAGGCAAAGCTTTACGGCCCACCACCATCGGCAGGAAGGCCTGTGAAGCCGGTGCCAGAAACGCCCTTGCTGCACCAAACAGCGCCGCCACTGCCAGCAGTCCCCACAGAGGCGGATTGCCGTGCATGGCCATGGCCAGAAAGCTGCCCGCACAGACCATTTCGACAATAAGCGACAAGGTCACCGTATGTTTACGGTCACGCCGGTCGGCCATCGCGCCTGCAGGCAGGGTAAAGGCCAGAAGCGGCAGGAACTGGCACAGCCCGACCAAGCCCAGATAGAGGCTGGCTTCTTCGATAGGATGGTCGCGACGGGCGATCTCATAGACCTGCCACAACAGGGCTGATGACTGGATCTGGATCGCCAGAACCGCCACCACACGCCCCAGCCACAAGAGGCGGAAGTCGCGAATACCCCACGGGCTGGATGGCTCTTCAGGGTGGATTACAGGGTCGATTTCTGGCGCAGGCGGCGTCGAAACAGTCATAGCGAACGAAAAATCTCTGTCAGACGGAGAAAAGGCAGCACAAACGCCCTTCTCCTTTGCATGTTTCCCTGCCTAAAGCATGGAGCCATGAACACCGCATCACTTTCCGTCATCGATCCTGTCGAACTGACCCGCGCCCTGATCCGCCGCCCGAGCGTGACCCCCGCCAACGAGGGCGCGATGGAAGTGCTGGAAAAAGCGCTGGTGGCGCTGGGGTTCAGCTGTCGCCGGATGGTGTTTGAAGGCCCGACCGGTGAGGGTGTCGATGCGCCCATCATCAATCTTTATGCGCGCCTTGGCACTGCATCCCCCAATATCTGTTTTGCCGGTCACACCGACGTTGTGCCGACCGGTGCCGCCGAGCAATGGACCGCCGCCCCGTTCGAGGGCGAGACACGCGACGGCATCCTTTATGGCCGTGGTGCCGTCGACATGAAGGGCGGGATTGCCGCATGGGTCGCGGCCCTGTCGCGCCTTTTGAGTGCCGACGAGATCAACGGTTCGCTGTCGCTGCTGATTACCGGCGACGAGGAAGGTCCGGCCCTGCACGGCACCAAGCGTGTGGTTGAAACCCTGATGGCCGAGGGCGAGGTGATCGACGCTTGCATCGTCGGCGAGCCGTCGTCTTCGGCGCAACTGGGCGACATGATTAAGGTCGGGCGTCGCGGCTCGATCAACTCGTGGTTCACCGTTCACGGCAAACAGGGCCACGTCGCCTATCCCGAACGGGCGGCCAATCCTGCGCCGGTGATTGCCAAACTGATGGCGACGCTGACCGACCGTGTGCTGGATGACGGCTATCCGTCTTTGAGTGCGATCGCCGCCCATACGGAAAGCGGTTCACCGCGCACAGGCTTCCCGCCGTCGAACCTCGAAATCACCACCATCGATATCGGCAACGCGGCCACCAACATCATCCCTGCCAAGGCGTTTGGCCGCACCAATATCCGCTTCAATCCCTGCCATACGGGCGAGGCACTGGCGGCGTGGATCAATAGCGAGGTGGGTCGCCTGCAAGCCGATACGGGCCTCAATATCGAGGTCGAACACATGATCTCGGGCGAGGCCTTCCTGACCGAAAACGCCACCTTTATCGGTGCCGTTCAGGATGCCGTTGAAAAAGTTTCAGGTCGCCGCCCTGTCGCCTCGACCACCGGCGGCACATCGGATGCCCGCTTCATCCGCTATATGTGTCCAGTGCTGGAACTGGGTCTGGTAGGTCAAACCATGCACCAGATCGACGAGCGTGTGCCCGAACAGGAACTGCGCGATCTGGCCGACATCTATGTCGAGGTCATCCGCGCCCTGTTTGCGCGTCTAAAGTAGGCCTGAAAGGAAGGCGATGGCCGATGCGCTATCGCCGCGCCCGCCGCGATAGACCGCAGGCACCCTATCTCCGCCATAGGCGCGCGGATGGGTAAAGGTGGCGTCTAGCTCCTCGCCTGCACCCGACAGGGCAAGGCCGCTGATGTCGCGTGGTTGCATAGCCACCACCGCCAGATAGCGCCTGTCCGCCACGGTCAAAAGTGCCGCATCTGCTCCTGTGCCTATGCCCCACAAGGCGATCCGGCCATCCAGCTCCAGCGCCTCGGAATGGGTTTTTAAATAGCCAATGACGCGGGCCACATCGGCGGTGTGGGCGGCAAATCCGTGGCGACCTTCGCGTCGATCGGTGATGGCCACACTGATGCCACGCCGTGTCAGTTCGCGAGAGTTGCGCATCAGAGATGCCGCATCCTGCCCCTTGTCACCCAGCAAAACCACAACGGGTTTGGGCCCCGTCCCGCGCCCCTCGACCAGTCTCAGGGTCTGGCGGGCATGGGGGCCATAGGCATGGCGGTCTTGCGCCTTGGCCATCGCGGGTACAGCCAGCACAACAGCCCCTGTTGCCAGACATAATCCCCGCCGCGTCACACCCGTACCCTGCATCCCGCCTTTAGGGACGACACACACGATGGGCGCAAGAAAAAAGGCGCGAACCAGAAACGGTCCGCGCCCTCAATCATCTCAGCCCTACGGCCTACTTGTTCAGGTGGCCGTCCAGCCAGCCGAACACTTCATTGTGCCACTGCATCGAGTTGGCCGGTTTCAGAACCCAGTGGTTCTCGTCCGGGAACATCACGAAGCGGCTTTCGATGCCCTGACGCTGTAGGGCGGTGAAAGCCGACAGCGGCTGGGCGGTCGGGATACGGAAGTCCTGATCGCCCTGAATGACCATCATCGGGGTCTTCCACTTGGCGACATGGTTGGCCGGATTGAAGCGCTGGTATCCTTCCGGATTTTCCCACGGCGTGCCGCCGTTTTCCCACTCGGTGAACCACAGCTCTTCAGTGGCAAAGCCCATACCGAAGGTGTCGAACACGCCGTCATGGTTGACGAGGCATTTGAACTCGTCGGGCCAGTTCCCGGCGATCCAGTTGATCATATAGCCGCCATACGACGCGCCCAGCGCACAGGCATTATTGCCGTCGAGGAAGTCGTATTTTTGCTGTGCGAAGGCCCAGCCCTTTTGCAGATCTTCCAGCGGGCGGTCGCCCCAGTGCTGGCTGATCGAGTCCGTAAAGGCCTGACCGTAACCGGTCGAACCGTGGAAATCGATCATCACCACCGCATAGCCCGCACCGGCATAGGTCTGGGCATTCCAGCGGAACGACCACGAATTACCCATCGAGCTTTGCGGGCCGCCGTGGATGATGAAGGCGACCGGATACTTTTCGCCCTCTACATAGTTGGCCGGCTTGATGACGTAGCCGTGGACGGTTTCGTTGTTCCAGCCGGGGAAGTTGAACTGCTCGAACTCGCCGAACTGTTTGGCATCCAGTTGCGGGTTCACATTGGTGATCTGGATCGGCATTTCGCGACCACGGAAGGTCTTGGTGTACAGCTCCGACGGGCGGCTCAGGCTATCGATCGACAGGACAAAACCGCTATCGGTCTGCTGTACCGCACCGACATGGCCTTCGCCCGTCAGCGGTACGACCGAACCGTTACGGGTATCGATCTGGAACAGCTTTGTATTGCCGACATCACCGGCGACCACAAACAGGCTGTTGCCATCCTTGGACCATTGCAGGCTATCGGCCGAACGATCCCAGTTGGCGGCGATCTGGCGCACCGTGCCCGACGCCATGTCGCGCAGGAAGATGTTGAACTTGTCGGCCTCGAAGCCCGGACGCTCCATGGCGCGATAGGCCAGGGTCTTGCCGTCCGGCGAGAAGACAGGGCCCGTATCCCATGCCGGATTGGTTTCGGTCAGGTTGGTCAGTTGGCCCGGTGCATTGGTGGCCACCGAATAGAGGTCGAAATCGGTGCTCCAAGGCTCGGAGCGACCCGCTTCGCGCGCCGAGAAGATCAGGCTTTGGCCGTCGGGCGCAAAGACGAACTCGCTCTCGTCGCCGAACGGCTTGGAAGGCGTGTCGCCGTCAAAGCCCTTGGTGACCCAGACCGGATCACCGGCATTGGCACCCAAACCGACCACAAACAGGTGGTTCTGGGTGTGGTCGTTCCACGTATCCCAGTGACGCACGAACATGCGGTCATAGACCTTGCCGGTCGATTTGCGTTCGGCCACCGAGGCACCATGCGCCACCGAGGCGGCGAGATTCTCGGCATTGGGGTAAACGGCCAGCGACACGGCAACCGCATTGCCTTGGTCATTGACGCGATAGGCATTCACATCGGTCGGCAGGCTGGTCACGGCCGTCGCCGTCGTGCCGTTGTCGTTCGAAACCCACACCTGCGACGAGCCACCGCGCGAGGACAGGAAGTACAGCGAGCCGTCCTTGCCCCAGCGTGCGGTATTGGCACCACCGTCCGAGATCGGCAGGCGCTTGGCCTCGCCTTCACCCTTCAGCGACTGGATAAACAGCGACGACGAGCGGCGGTTGGCATCCACATCCGTGCTGGTGACCGAATAGACCACCCACGCGCCATCAGGGGAAACCTGCGGGTCGCCCAGACGCTTGGCCGGGATCATGTCCTGATAGGTAAAGGCATTGCCCGCAGTTGCTGTTGAGGCGGCGGCCGACGGGGCAGCAGCCATCTCGGCCATGGCGGGAGCCGCTGCGGTCAGCAGGGCGACGGCACTAAGGCCGCAAAGGAGGTGGGACAGGCGGCGCATGGGCGCTCCCTCTAGTTGGGACAGTCAGGCTGGAAGGCCTAACACCCGATGCGCCGCCCGCAAACCTCAGATTAACGTGAAGGGCCGGTGTATTTGGCTGTCCAGTCGAGGATTTCCTGCTGCCAGTTCACCCACGCCTTCGGCTCCAGCACCCAGTGGTTGGCATTGGG
This sequence comes from Brevundimonas sp., assembly GCF_036659295.1. GTDB lineage: Bacteria > Pseudomonadota > Alphaproteobacteria > Caulobacterales > Caulobacteraceae > Brevundimonas. Next base: position 33,072 of record NZ_JAVXCU010000006.1, read on the forward strand.
AACGTGGACAAAGCGGCTGTCGATATCCAGACGCTGGAGTGCCGAGAAGGTGGCCAGACCCTGCTCCATCGGCACACGGAAATCGCGCGAACCGTGCAGGACCAGCATCGGCTTCTTCCAGTTACCGGCATAGGTTTCGGGGTTCTGGGCGTCATAGACGTCCTTGCGATCCCATGTCGCGCCCTCGAACTCGTGGATGAAGGTACCGATATCCATGGCGTTCATCAGTTGAGGCACGTCGAACACGCCCGCATGGTTCACCAGACACTGCCACGGCTCGTTCCACTTGCCGGCGATCATATTGACCATATAGCCGCCATAGGACGCGCCCAGCGCACATGCGCGGTTGCTGTCGATGAAACTGTTACCCGCGACCGCTGCTTCCCAACCCTTTTGCAGGTCTTCCAGCGGGCGGGTGCCCCAATTCGAGTTGATCGCATCGGTAAAGGCCTGACCATAGCCGGGCGAGCCGTGGAAATTGATCATCACCACCGCATAGCCTGCGCCGGTATAGACCTGCGGGTTCCAGCGGTAGGACCAGCTTTCGGTCCATGGCGATTTCGGTCCGCCGTGGATCAGATAGACGGTCGGATATTTTTGGCCCTCGACATAGTTGGCCGGTTTGAACACCCAGCCATGCGTCTCCTCGCCATTCCATCCGGCAAAGCGGATTTCATCGGGACGTGACGGGCGGATCGTGGCCAGAGCCTCGGCATTATGACGGGTGATCTGGCGGGTTTCGCCGCCCTTTTGCACGAACAGCTGGGTCGGCGAGGTAAAGCTTTCCAGCGCATAGACCACAGTGCCTGCGCGCTCGTCATATGCGTTGACCATGCCGATATCCGTCAGGTTACGAACCGCGCCGGTACGGGCGTCAATCTCGAACAGGCGGTTCTGGCCTTGATCGGCAGCGGTCGCATAAAGCGCACGGCCGTCCGTACGCCATGTCAGATCACCCGGACCGCGATCCCAGCGTGTCAGGGCGCGGGCATTCTTGCCGTCGGCATCACCGACCATGACCACAGGCTGATCACCGCCGACATTCTCGCGCGGACTGGCCAGCCAGGCCAGACGGCGCCCATCGGGCGACAGCACCGGATTATAGTCCGGTCCGGTATGGCCCTGCGTCAGATTGACCGGAGCCGCCCCCGTCAGGGACAGGCGGTAAAGGTCGTTATTATTGGTAAAGGCATTGCGATCACCCAGCAGCTTGGTCGAGACCAGCAGCGAACCGTCACGGGCAAACTCGATACCACCCACACCGAAATCGGCATCCAGACCTTGCGTCAGGCTGCGGGCTGTTCCCTCGGAAAGACCCGACGTGTTCAGCGGCTGCACCCACAGATGGCCGTTCTTTTTATCGCTCCAGCGGTCAAATACGCGCAAGGGCATCTGGTCATAGACGGTCTGGGTGTCCTTGGCGGCGCTATCGCTGCGCGTCTTGGTGCATTCCAGAGTGTCGCAATCGGCAAAGACCGAAATGCCGAGGATCAAAGACCGGTTATCCGGCGACAGGCGGAAGCCCGAGACGCCGACCGGCAGGCTGGTCACCTGAGCGGCGGCATTACCATCGGCATCGGTGCGCCACACCTGATTGGAGCCGCCGCGCGAGGAGGTGAAATAGATGGATCGGCCATCCGCCGACCATTCCGGGCTTGAGGCTCCACCTTCGGACACAGCCAGTTTGCGCGGCTCAAAACTGCCATCCACACTGGCCAGCCACAGCGAAGAGGCCGATTTGTTGGCGTCATAGTCGACACTGCTCACGCCATAGACCACGCGCTTGCCATCGGGAGACAGAACCGGCGAGGACACACGGTCCATCGTCACCAGCGTCTTGAGGTCCAGACCGCCCGCCACCGTGTGGCTGGTTGCGGCCGGTGCCGCCACGGCCTGTGGTGCCGCGCCGGACTGTGCCCAAACCGGCGCAGCCATACCCAGCAAGGCCACCGCTGCGGTCGCCATCATCCATTTTGCACGCATCGAAGCCTGCCCCCTCAGATAAAACACAGCCGAACTGTGTAAGCAGAAGCCGACAGCACGCAAGATGCTTGCCCGCGGCTGCGACTAAAGCGACAAACAGACCATGAGCATAAATGCCGCCCATATTATCGATGTGCTGATCGCCGAGCGTGCCCCGCGCCTGACGGGGTCATGGGCATGGCCGATGGTGCGACCTGTTCTGTACAGCTTGCTGGGCTATCCCAAGGCTGTGGCCATGGCCGATGCCATGCAGCCGCTGTCGGGCGACGAGGCCCTCGCCTATGTCTCGAACCTGCTGCATCTGGATGTTACGACGACAGGGCTGGAAAATCTGCCCGCCACCGGCCGCTGTGTGATTGTGTGCAACCACCCGACCGGTATTGCCGACGGTGTGGCCATGTATGACGCTATCCGCGCGGTGAGGCAGGATGCCATCTTCTTTGCCAATGCCGATGCCCTGCGCGTTGCCCCGCGACTGCTTGAGACGATTATTCCGGTAGAATGGGTCCATGCCAAACGCACCCGCGACAAGACCCGCAACACCCTGAATGTCGCCAAACAGGCCTTTGCCGACGAGCGGTGTGTGGTGATGTTTCCGGCCGGTCGTCTGGCCCGCGTCGAGCAAGGCGTTCTGGTGGACGAACCTTGGGAAAGCTCGGCAGTGTCTCTGGCCCGCAAGCACAGTGCCGCCATAGTGCCGGTGCATCTGACCGGCCCGACCAGCCGCCTGTTCCATCTGTTCGACAAGGTCTCGCGCGAGCTTCGCGACGTGACCCTGTTCCATGAATTGCTAAACAAGGAAGGCCAGCGTTTTTCGCTGACTTTCGCAAAACCTGTCCTGCCCGCACAGTTGGATGTTGACGCAGACCGCGCCACCCTACAGCTAAAGACCTATATCGAGCGGCAACTTGCCGCCCAGCCGAACGCCCCCTTTAAAGCATGAAACTGCATCTCGCCGATGCCGAGGCGACCACCCGTCTTGGCCAAACCCTTGCCCCCTTGCTTCAGGCGGGTGATTCCGTCCTGCTGTACGGCCCGCTGGGCATGGGCAAGTCGACACTGGCGCGTGGTCTGATCCGCGCCCTGACCTCGCCGGACGAGGATGTGCCCAGTCCGACCTTTACCCTCGTACAGTTCTACGAGAGCGAGCCACCTGTCGCGCATTTCGACCTCTATCGCCTCAATGATCCGGAAGAAGCGTGGGAGATCGGTCTGGACGAGGCTCTGGATGACGGCTGCGTTCTGATCGAATGGCCCGAGCGGCTGGGGGATGACCCCGCCCGTTTTCTCGGCCCCGATATTTTGACCATTACCCTCGCCGAAGAGGGCCCATCCCGACTTGCGACCGTATCTGGCGCAGGGCGGTGGAAAGAGTTGAGTAATGACCTTGGCCTCTGAGCGCGAAAACCTGAAACTGGCCCTGCTGGCAAAGGCCGGCCTGTCGGACGCCGAGCGTCATCCGCTGCCGGGCGATGCCTCGACGCGCCGCTATGAGCGCATCATCGCCCGCGATGGCCGCCGCTACATGCTGATGGACCAGCCCCCCGCCTTCGAGAGCCAGCCCTGCGATCCGGCATGGAGCGCCAAGGAGCGCCACGCCCAAGGCTGGAACGCCATTGCCCGTCTGTCGGCAGGGCGGATCGAAGCCTTTGTCGCGGTGGCCGAACATCTGAACCGCCTTGGCCTGTCGGCACCCGCCATTCCGGTTCTGGACGTGGCCCATGGCCTCGCCCTGATCGAGGACTTTGGCGATGACCTGTTTGCCCGCGTGATCGAACAGGGGGCCGACGAAGAGCCTCTCTATCTGGCGGCTATCGAGGCTCTGGTCACCCTGCATGAAGCCGGCATGCCGCCTGCCAGCCTTAAAGGGTCTGCGGGCGACTGGCCTATGCTGGTCTATGACGAAGTCGCACTTCAGGGCGGGGCAGACCTGTTCGTCGAATGGCTGCCCAAATACGATAGCCGCGTTTCATTCGATGATGTCGCCATGGCCGAGTGGCACACCGCTTGGGCGCCTGTTGTGAAAGCCGGTGCCGAGGGCGCATTGGTGATGGCGCACCGCGACTATCACGCCGAAAACCTGATCTGGCTGTCGGGTCGCACAGGCGGTGCCCGCGTCGGCATGATCGATTTTCAGGACGCCGTGATCGCCCACCCCAGCTGGGACCTGCACTCCCTGCTTCAGGATGCCCGTCGCGATGTGTCGCCCGCGCTGGAAGCCAAGGCACTGGACCACTATTTTGCCCTGCGCCCCTCGGTGGACCGCGCCGCCTTCATGGCCAGCTATGCGGGCCTTGCTGCCCTCAACGAAGCGCGCATCATCGGCATCTTTGCCCGTCTGATCGCGCGTGATGGCAAGCCTCGCTATGCCCAGTTCCTGCCGCGCATGTGGGCTCATCTGAACCGCAATCTCGAGCAACCCGCACTGGCGAGCGTCGCCGCATGGTTCGACAAATACGTTCCCGCAGAGGTGCGCCAATGACCGCTCCCAAGACCGCAATGGTGCTGGCCGCAGGGCTTGGCACCCGTATGCGCCCCCTGACCAATGATCGCCCCAAGGCGCTGGTCGAGGTCGGTGGCCGCGCCCTGATCGACCATGTGCTGGATCGGTTGGTGGCGGTTGGTGTCGAGACGGCTGTGGTCAATGTCCACTGGTTCGCCGACCGGCTGGAACAGCATCTGTCCAAGCGCGGCGACATTCGCATCATCATTTCCAATGAACGCGAAGCGCTGCTGGAAACCGGCGGCGGCCTGAAAAAAGCCAAGCCTCTGCTGGGCGATGATCCGGTATTTGTCGCCAATATCGACAGCGTCTGGATCGACCGTGGCGATGCACTGGGTGATCTGGTGCGTCTGTGGAATCCGCAGACAATGGATGCCGCCCTTTTGCTGGCCCGCCGTGAAGGCTCCATCGGCTTCGAGGGCCATGGCGACTTCTCTCGCGACGAGGCTGGCCAGCTTGCCTTCCGTGGCGATCGCCCGTCCGTGCCGTTTGCCTATATGGGCGTCCACATCACCCGCCCGACCTATGCCGATAATGGACCCGACGGGGCCTTTTCGCTCAGCCCCCTGTGGCGGGCATCGGCGCAGAACGGACGGCTGTTCGGCACCGTCATGGACGGCGACTGGATGCATGTCGGCGATCCGCAGGCGCGCAACGAAGCCGAGGCCAAGCTGGCCGCGCAAGACTGAAACTTAACTGGGGGCAGGCATGACATTTGATCCGTTTTCGGGGAGCGCCCCGCGCTGGTATGCCATTGCTGCCCATCGTCCGTTTCTGGAAGATCTGGCCGCCGGTGTTCTGAACTGGCTGGGGGAGCGCCCGCCCGAAGAGCTGTCGGACGCCACCATCCTGTTGCCCAACCGCCGCGCGGCGCGGGCCTTTACGGCAGCCCTGTCCAAGCTGTCGGCAGACACACCTGTCCTGTTGCCGCAGGTGCGCCCGCTGGGAGACCTCGAGGAAGACGAGCCACCGTTTACGCCGGGCGCACTGGGGCTGGACCTGCCGCCCGCCATCCCCGCCCTGACACGCCGGTTCGAACTGGCCAAGCTGGTAACCCGCCACTACGACAGCGACCTGCGCCCTGTTCAGGCGCTGGACCTTGCCGATGCGCTGGGCCGTTTTCTGGATTCCTGCCAACTGGAAGAAGTGCCCGATCCGGGTCTTGTTGCCGGTCTGGTCGAAGGCGAGATGGCCGCCCACTGGCAAGGGTCCGCCGAATTTCTGGCCATCGGGGTCGAAAAATGGCCCGCCCGCCTGAAGGAAATGGGGCTGGTTGACCCGTCGTGGCGCAAGGCCACCCTGCTGCGCCGCCTGGCCGAACTGTGGGACAAAGAACCCCCGACCCAGCCGGTGATCGTCGCCGGTTCCACCGGCACAGTCCCCGCTGCCGCCGATGTTCTGGGAGCGGTTGCGCGCGCGCCGCAAGGCTGTGTGGTCATGCCCGGCCTTGATCTCGACCTTGAGGAAAAGGTCTGGGAACAGATCACACAGGACAACGAACAACATCCGCAACGGGCGCTGAAACGTCTGCTGGAACGCCACGCGATTGAGCGCCATCAGGTGCGCGAATGGTACCGCCCCGAACTGGCCGTTGATGTTCTTCAAAAGGGTATGGCACGCCAACGTCTGTTGAACGAAGCCCTGCGCCCTGCCGATGCCACAGGGGACTGGCGGATCGCCATTTCCGACCTGCGCGCCCGCGCCGCCGATACCGGTCTTGATCCGATCAGGGAAGGGCTGGACGGCTTAAGTATCCTGCCCCTGCGCCACGAAGAAGAAGCCGCCGCCGCCATCGCACTGATGATGCGCGAGACGTTGAACACCCATGGCAAGACCTGCGCCCTTGTCACCCCCGATCAGGAACTGGGCCGTCGCGTTCAGGCCCGTTTGCAGCGCTGGGGGATTACAGCCGACGCCTCGGCAGGTCTGGCTCTGAACCGTATGCCCGCCGGTACGCTGCTCGAACTGGCCGCCCGCTGGATCGAAAAACCTGCCCATCCGCAAACCCTGCTGGGCTTGCTAAAACACCCGCTGGTGGAACTGGAAGGCGAGGACAGCGAGGCCCTTGCCCGCGCACTGGAACGCTATGGTCTACGAACCTCCGAGCATGGCGATCTGCAACGGCTGAAAGCCTATCTGCTCAAACGCCAACCGCGCGGTGATGCCAGTGACAACGACAAGGCCCAACAGGCCGAGCGTACCCGCAAACTGGTCGCGTTTGTCGAGCGACTGGAGGCGCTCAATGCCATTGACCGTGCGCCATTTTCCGCCTCGGATACCCTCGGACTGGATCAAGCCGCCCGCGCCCTGACGGCTCTGGTCGAGGCTCTGGCCGGACAGAATGCCTGGGCTGGTCCCGATGGCGAACAGGCCGCCAGCCTGTTGTCCAACCTCATTCAGGGCGGCGCGGCGCTGGGGGCTGTCAGTGCCAGCGATCTGGTCGAACTGGTGCAGGGACTTCTGGCCGACGCGGTCGTGCGTACCGGCGGGGCCACCCATCCGTCTTTACGTATTCTGGGCGCTATCGAGGCGCGTCTGGTGCGGGCCGATGTGATGATCCTCGCAGGACTGGAAGAAGGCGTCTGGCCGCAAGGTGCGCCGGTCGATCCCTTCCTGTCGCGCCCGATGCGAAACGCGCTGGGCCTGCCGCCACCCGAACGCCGCATCGGCCAGAGCGCACAGGATTTTGTGCAGGCCGCCTGTGCGCCCAATGCCATCCTTGTCCACTGCGAGCGCCGCAGGGGGCAGCCCGCTGTGCGCTCGCGCTGGCTGTGGCGCCTCGACATGCTGACACGCGGGGCCGACAGCGACGCCACCCCCGTCAAGCTGGCCACGCCCGACCATATTGCCGACTGGACGCGGGCCTTGGACGCGCCGCTGCGCGACACACCTGCCTATGCCAAGCGCCCCGCCCCGACCCCGCCGGTTGCGCGCCGCCCGCGCGAACTGCCCGTCACCAGTGTCGAGCGCTGGGTGCGTGATCCCTATGCCATCTATGCCCAGCGCATTCTGGGTCTGAAAAAGCTGGACCGTCCGGGCGAGCCTGCCGAGGCCATGAAGCGCGGCACCGCCATCCATGCCGCCATCGAAAAGGCAACGGCGCTTTACCCCTATGCCCTGCCCGACGATTTCGAGCAGCAACTGGCGATCTTCATTCAGGAAGCCCTGCGCGACGAAGGCTTCGAGGATGCCGCCATGGCGCGCGAAGTACCTCTCAGCCGCATCAGTGCCGGTTGGCTGGCCGGCTTCGAGCGCGAGCGTCGCGCACGGGGCATCGAGATACTGGTCGAACAGAGCGGGGCGCTGACCTTTGACGGTCCTGCCGGTCCGTTCAAGGTCACGGCCAAGGCCGACCGGATCGAGCTGGATGCCGAGGGCGGTGCCATTATCGATTTCAAAACCGGTGCCCCTTCCAGCCAGACACAGGTTCTTCAGGGCTTTGCACCGCAGCTGCCTTTGACCGGCGCCATTCTGGCTGCGGGCGGGTTTGGCAATCCGGTCGACCCGACCCAGCTGATCTATGTGCGGGTCATCGGGCGCGGCGAAGGCGGCAAGCTGTCCGACGTCTCGCAGCCGAGCAAGTCCAACAGCGCCTGCGCCGCCCAGATCAGCGCGACCGAGTTCGAACGGCTGCAAGAAGCCGTCGCCCTCTATGACGATCCGTCCCGTGCCTATGTGTCGTGGGAAGCGCCCCAGTTCATGGGCAATTATGGTGGCAATTACGACCATCTGGCCCGTGTGTGGGAATGGATGGTCGTCGGCGGGGCCGAGAATAATGACGAGGGGGAATAAGCCATGACCGAGATCATCACCCCGACATCTGACCTGTCTCCGGTCGAGGCCGCCCGCGCCAGCCAGTCCACGGCGGCCAATCCCGACCTGTCCATTTTTGTGACCGCCAATGCCGGTTCGGGCAAGACCACCACACTGGTCAACCGCGTGGCGCGTCTGCTGCTGAAACGGGTCGCCCCCGGCGAGATTTTGTGTGTGACCTATACCAAGGCTGCGGCCTCGGAAATGCAGTCCCGCCTGTTTGAAAAACTGGGCGAATGGGCCGTGGCCGACGACCGCGTTCTGGCCCGCTCGCTGGCGGCGCTGGACGGGCGTAATCCCGATGATCTGGACCAGAGCGATCTGTCCGATGCACGTCGCCTGTTTGCCCGCGCGCTGGAAACGCCCGGCGGTCTGAAAATCCAGACCATCCACGCCTTTTGCGAAAAACTGCTGCGCCGCTTCCCGCTGGAAGCGGGTGTCACGCCCGCCTTCAAGGTGCTGGAGGATCAGGCCGCCGTGCAGTTGTCGAACGCTGCACGCGACGAGCTGGCCCGCTATGCGCTGGCCCATGCCGATGGCCCTGTCGGGCGGGCCTATGCCCATTTTGCCGTGGCACTGGATTTCGCCAGCTTCAACGACCTGCTGGGCGTGATCGAGACCAAGCGCGAGAGCCTTGGCAACTATATGGACAACATCACTTCGGGTGCGGCACCGTCGCCACGCGAAGTGACCGGCGCAGGCGAACATTCTGCCGCAGAGATAGCCGACGCGTTCATGCGCTATCTCTCCATTGAGGAATGGCGCGATGCCGCCGCCGTCATGGAAACCGGCGGAGCCAATGACAACAAGGTCGCCCTCGCCATGCGGGCGGCACAAAGCCTCTGGACGTTTGAGGCTCTGGAAGCGGTGTTCCTGACCACGACGGGCACACCGCGCGCCAAGATGGCGACCGCGAAAATCCCGCCCGCCACGGCTGATTTTCTGACCACACTTCAGGACAAGTTCGTCGCCACCCGCAACCGCCTGTTTGCCGTCAAGGTGGCCGAAGAGACCGAGCATCTGCTGGCGCTGGCCCGCGTTCACCGTGCCTTTTATGAAAGCCACAAGGCCGAGGCGGCGGCGCTGGACTTTACCGATCTGGTCGGGCGCACTGCCGAACTGCTGACCCAGCGCACCGATGCGGCATGGGTACTCTACAAGCTGGATGGCGGGATCGAGCATGTGCTGATCGACGAGGCGCAGGATACCGCCCCCGAACAGTGGCAGATCATGCGCGCCCTGACCGAGAGCTTTTATGCCGGTGACGGCACAGAGCGCGAGCGCAGTATCGAACGCACCGTCTTTGTCGTCGGTGACGAAAAACAGTCGATCTATTCGTTCCAGGGGGCCCGCCCCGAGCGCCTGCGCCAAGAGGCCAAACAGTATGAAACCCGCGCCCTCAATGTCGGGCGCAGCTTCCTGCCAGTGGACCTGAACACCTCGTTCCGCTCCACCCGCGATGTGCTGGAATATGTGGATGCGGTGTTTGACCATCCCGAGCGCGCCCGCGCTCTGGTCGGGGCCGAGGCGGATATTCCGCCCCACCTTCCCGCGCGGGACGGACAGGCTGGATGTGTCGAACTGTGGCCCCTGTTTACCGACCCTGAAAAGGTCGAAAAACAGGCTTGGTCTGCTCCTGTCGATCAGGAGAGCGAGGCCAGCGGGCGCAAGAAACTGGCGCGGGCGCTGGCGCGCGAAATCCGCGATCAGGTGGCCAATGGCTCCGGCATCTGGGATTTTAACAAGCAAAGTGGCCCCTATTATCGCCCTGCCCGCTATGGCGATTATCTGGTGCTGGTGCGCCGCCGCGATGCCACGTTCGAAGAAATCATCCGCGCCCTGAAGATGGAAGGCGTGCCGGTTGCGGGGGCCGACCGTCTGAAACTGGACGAGCATATCGTCTTTGACGACCTGCTGGCTCTGGCCCGCTTTGCCCTGTTCCCGTCCGACGACCTGTCGCTGGCGGAAATCTTGCGCAGTCCGTTCTGCGATGTGCCGGACTTTGGCGAACCGCATGATCTGTATCATCTGGCCGAGACCGGCACACGCGGCAGGCAAAGCCTGTGGGGTGCCTTGCAGGCCCGCAAGGACGAGCACCCGCAATGGCGCGAGGCCAATGCCCTGTTGCAGCGTCTGCTGGCCGCCAGTGCCGGTGATCCCTTCACCTTCTTCTCGACGGCTTTGAACCATGTGTTCGAGGACGGTCGCTCGGGTCGGGGCCGGATCGTGGACCGCATGGGCCGCGAGGCCGAGGAGGCCATCGACGAAACCCTCGCCCAGATTCTGAACGCCGAGGAGCGCGGCGGGCATGATCTGGAAACCTGCCTGCGGATGCTGGAACAGAGCGCCGTCGAGGTGAAACGCGAGATGGAGGGTGCGCGCAACGAGGTGCGCGTGATGACCGTCCACGGCTCCAAAGGCCTTGAGGCCCCTGTCGTTATCTTGCCGGACACCACTTCCAAGGCCAAACCGCAGGGTCCGCGCCTGATGCCAACCCCTGCCGGTGATGCGGGCGAGGTCTGGCTGATGTGTCCGCGCAAGGACGAGGACTGCGAAGCCTCCAAGGCCGCACGTGAACTGCGCGAGGCCCGCACCGACGAGGAATCCTTGCGTCTGTTGTATGTGGCCCTGACCCGCGCCCGCGACCGTCTGGTCATTATGGGGCGCGGCCTCAAGAGCAAGACCGGCTATCAGGAAGGCTCGTGGTGGGACATTCTGCAACAGACCTTCCTGACCGCCGCCGAGGCCGGACACGTCTCGACCGACGGTGATGGCCGCGCGCGTATGGGCACCTTGCCCCCCCCCGATGCCTCCCGAGCAGCGTTTGTCGGCCAAGCCTGTGGCCCTGCCCGCATGGCTGGCCGATCCCGCCCCCGCCGATGCGACAGCGCGTTTTTCGGCCCCGTCACAGATGGAAGGCAAGAAGCGTATTCCGGCGCCGTCACCGTTGGCCATGGCCCCCAGCGGCGGGGCGGCTCTGGGCCGTTTCCGTCGCGGTGATCTAGTCCACCGCCTTCTGGAACGCCTGCCCGATATCGCGCCCGCCACGCGCCGCGAGGCCGCCCAGCGCCTGCTGTCCAAGGAAATCGATCTGGATGATGCCCAGAGGTCAGAAATGATCGAAGCGGCTTTCAGCGTGCTGGACGATGCCCGCTTTGCCCCTGTGTTCGGGGCCGGATCACGCGCCGAAGTGGCCCTGACAGGCACCGCGCCCGAACTGCCGCCCGGCGTCAAGATCAATGGCCAGATCGACCGTCTGGTCATCACACCCGAGCGGGTTCTGGTGGTGGACTATAAGACCAACCGGCCCGCGCCAGACCGTCTTGAGGATGTCGATCCTGCCTATCTGACCCAGTTGGCTGTCTATGCCGCCGTGCTGCGCCAGCTTTATCCTGACCGTCCGGTCGAGGCGGCACTGGTGTGGACGGACGGGCCCAAGCTGATGCCGGTCACAAACGATGTCCTGATGGCCTCGCTGAGCTGAGCGCCATTGATTAACGGATAAAACTGCCCCACATCACAGGGGAAGCGGCGCGGCCAAGGTCCATATCTTGACCGCGCCCACACAGATGAAAGAGACGATTATGGCCACGCTCAAGGTCACTGACGACAGCTTTGAAACCGACGTCCTGAAGGCTGAAAAGCCGGTCCTGCTGGACTTCTGGGCCGAGTGGTGCGGTCCGTGCAAACAGATCGGTCCGGCTCTGGAACAGCTGTCGGACGAAATCGGTGACAAGGTGACCATCGCCAAGATGAACATCGACGACAGCCCGATGACCCCGTCCAAACTGGGCGTCAAAGGCATCCCGACCCTGATGCTGTTCAAAGACGGCCAGATGACCGCCATGAAGGTCGGTCCCATGCCCAAGGGCAAGATCGTCGAATGGCTGACCGAAGCCGGCGTCGAATAAAAACAAAAAGGGCGGCTCCAACGGGCCGCCCTTTTTAGTGCCTGATACCTAAACCGGCCAGGTTTCGGACGATGCCCCCAGAACCTCGCCCGCCAGATAAAGACTGCCGCAGATCACGATACGGCCCACGCCCAGTGCCTCGGCACGGTCCATGGCCTCTGTCATCGTACTTGCCGCCTCGGCCTCGAACCCGCAGCCTTGCGCCACAGCGGCAAGGGTTTGCGGCGCGGCACAGGCTCCGCCGAACGGCACGGCGATGACCTTGGTTTCGATGCCCTTCAAGGCTTCAAAGAAACCGCCCGCATCCTTATTGCCCAGCATACCGACAATCAGCACAGTCGGGCGCGGAGCGCGGCTCTGGCGGTCTGCCAGCACCCGCGCCAGCGCACGGGCCGCATGCGGATTGTGTCCGCCATCCAGCCACAGCTCGGCATCCATGGCCTTGGCCTGTTCGGCATAGGGCCCCGAGGTCAGACGTTGCATTCGCGCAGGCCAGAATACCGATTTCAAACCTGCGGCAATCGCCTCTTCGGACAGGTCCAGTTCCAGCGCGACAGCAATGGCGACGCCCGCATTGTCGAACTGGTGGTTGCCCGAAAGCGCAGGGGCCGGAAGATCAAGGAAACGGGTCTGGTCCTGATAGGCCAGACCGCCGCGCTCGGCAAAACTGTCAAAATCGACACCCGCCACCGTCAGCGGCGAGCCGACGTCCTGGGCGCGGCGCTCGATCTCCGCCATGGCCGGTTCGGACTGGCGGGCAATAATACCGCGCGCGCCGGCCTTGATAATACCCGCCTTCTCGCGGGCGACACCGGCCAGATCGGTGCCAAGAAACTCGGCATGGTCGAGGTCCACCGGCGTAATGACGCTCAACAGCGGGCGCTCGATGACATTGGTGGCATCCAGAACACCGCCCAGACCCACCTCGATAATGGCCAGATCAGCAGGCGTTTCGGACATGGCGACAAAACCGGCTGCCGTCGTGCTTTCAAACACGGTGGCCTGACCGCCTGTCGCCTCCATAGCCGCTTCGACGCGGTCGAGGATTTCGTTCAGTTGTGCGTCGGAAATCAGCTTTCCGGCCAGACGTATACGCTCGTTAAAACGCACCAGATGCGGCGAGGTATAGGTGTGGACCTTGAGACCCGCCGCCTCGGCAATGGCGCGGATCAACGAAACCGTCGATCCCTTGCCATTGGTGCCCGCCACATGGATGACGGGCGGCAGGCGGTTCTGGGGATTGCCCAGAGCCGCGCACAAAGCCTGCATCCGGCCCAGCGACAGGTCTATGCGCTGGGGGTGGCGGGCCTTGAGACGTTCAGAAATAGGGTCCAAGGCCACGCCTTTCGTATCGGCCTTAAGCGGCCTTGCGCTTGCCATCCATCAGGATGGACAGGATACGGCCCAGTGTTTCCGGCAGGTCGTGACGGGTCACAACCTTGTCGACCATGCCTTTTTCCTTGAGGTATTCAGCGCGCTGGAAGCCCGGCGGCAGTTTCTCGCGGATGGTGGTTTCGATCACGCGCGGACCGGCAAAGCCGATCAGGGCCCCCGGCTCGGCCAGATGCACATCGCCCAGCATGGCATAGGATGCCGTCACACCGCCCGTGGTCGGGTCGGTCAGCACCACAGCATAGGGAAGCTGGTTGGCTTTGAGGTCCTGAATGGCCAGCGTGGTACGGGCCATCTGCATCAGCGACAGCGCACCTTCCTGCATTCGGGCACCACCGGCGGCGGTGAAGCAGACCAGCGGCACACCGCGTTTCACAGCTTCCTGCGCCGCGGTGATGAAAGCTTCACCCGCAGCCATGCCCAGCGAACCACCCATAAAGGTGAAGTCCTGAACGATGACCACGGCGGGCGTGCCGTCCAGCGTGCCATAGCCGATAGCCATGGTGTCGGGACGACCGGCGGCCTTACGGGCAGCGGCCAGACGTTCCTTGTACGGCTTGCCGTCCGAGAAGTTCAGCGGATCTTCGGGCACTTCGGGCGTGGCGATGGATTCGTATTTGCCACCATCAAACGTCGCCTTCAGGCGCGTCGGGGCATTGATACGCATGTGACGGCCAGACGGCGTCACCCACAACGCAGCCTCCAGATCCGAGCGATAGATCATATCGCCCGTATCGGGATCTTTCACCCACAGGTTATCAGGCGTGTCCGTGGTTTTGACCACTTTGCGGACACCGGGGGAAAGGCGCGAAAGCCAGCCACCGCGGGCTTTGTTTTCGGAATTCTTATCGACCATGGGCGCTGTTTAAACGGTTTCCGTCACGGAAGCACTAGTTACGTGCATTACGAACTGCATCAGAAAGGGCGCGTACCTTGGCCAGTACACGCGGCGCAGCGGGCTCTCCGGCCTCAAGGGCGGCGGCGACCTCGTCGACAAGGGCAGAACCCACCACCACCGCATCCGATACACGGGCGATTTCGGCGGCACGCTCGGGCGTCTTGATGCCGAAGCCGACAGCAACCGGAAGACCTGCGGCCTTGCGAACGCGCATCACGGCAGGGGCAACCGAGGCGGCCTGTGCTTCTTTCACACCGGTCACACCGGCCACCGAGACGTAATAGATAAAGCCCGAGGTGCCGCGTGCGATCACTTCGAGGCGCGCATCGTCCGAGGTCGGCGTGGCCAGACGGATCAGCGACAGGTTTTCGCTATCCATGGCGGCAGCCAGATCAGCCGCTTCTTCCGGCGGGCAGTCCACCGAGATCAGGCCATCAATGCCCGCCTCGGCTGCTTCCTTGGCAAAGCGCGCATAGCCGTAGGATTCAACAGGGTTCAGATAGCCCATCAGGATCACCGGCGTGTCCTGATCGTTTTTGCGGAACTCGGCCACCAGATCCATGGTGCCACGCAGGGTCATGCCCGCCTTCAGGCCGCGCTGGGCCGCACGTTGAACGGGCGGTCCCTCGGCCATCGGATCGGAGAAGGCCAGACCCACCTCGATAATATCGGCACCGGCCTCGGGCAGGCCCTTGAGGATTTCCAGCGCCTCTTCGCGGCTGGGATCGCCCGTCATCACAAACGGCACAAAACCGGCGCGGTTTTCAGCTTTCAGCTTGGCAAAACGGGCATCAATACGCGCAGTTGTCACTGTGAGGCCCCTGCATCAGGCGCAGCGCAGACATCGCCGGGAATGGTGGCAAAGCCGAGGAAGGCCGGAGCCTCTGCGGCTTGCGGCTTGGTGGTGTCGTAGAAGGCGACCATTTGCAGACCGTCACAGCCACCGGCCTCGCGGCGCTTGACCAGAATGACGCGGTTGTCGTCACCGTCAGCGGCCAGCCAGCCCTGTTGTTCCAGATGCGCCAGATAGGCCTCGGCCACGCCGCCGGTCTGGTCCATGCGCGCGGTCACGCAGAAGGCCGCAGCCTTCAAAAGCCCACCACAATCTGCCGAAACAACAGCCGGAGCCAGCACCGGAAGATCGGACGGGATCGCCACCGAAGCGTCCGCCACCGGCGGTGCGGTCGTCACAGGTGCGTCTTGTGCGGCCAGCATCAGGCTCGCAGTCATCAGGGAAACCAGCATCGGATTAAAGCTCCACACCAAGATGTTTGGCGACGGTAAAGATGTCCTTGTCGCCACGGCCCGACAGGACCACGACAATATCGCCGCCCTTGCCGACTTCGCGGGCAATCTCGCCCGCACGCGCCAGAGCGTGCGAAGGCTCCAGAGCTGGAATAATACCTTCCAGTTTGCAGATCATCTGGAAGGCTTCCAGTGCCTCGACATCGGTCGTCGAGCGATACTCGCCGCGACCCAGATCGTTCAACCACGCATGTTCGGGACCGATGCCCGGATAGTCGAGCCCTGCCGAAATGGAGTGGCCTTCGAGGATCTGGCCGTCATCGTCTTGCAGCAGATAGGTACGGTTGCCGTGCAGAACGCCGGGGCGACCACCCTTCAGCGAGGCGGCGTGGCCGTTGTCCACGTCCAGACCATGACCTGCGGCCTCGACACCGATCAGACGTACGCTCTCGTCATTCACAAACGGGTGCATGGCCCCGATAGCGTTGGAGCCGCCACCGATACAGGCCACTACGGCATTGGGCAGATGCCCCATCTGGGCCAGAGACTGGGCCTTGATTTCCTTGCCGATCACCGACTGGAAATCGCGCACCATTTCTGGATACGGAGCCGGACCTGCCGCCGTGCCGATGATGTAATATGTGTCCTCGACATTGGTCACCCAGTCACGCATGGCCTCGTTCATGGCATCTTTCAGGGTCGCAGCGCCCGCCGTCACGGCGTTCACCTCGGCCCCCAAAAGCTTCATGCGGAAGACGTTCGGCTGCTGACGCTCAACGTCCACAGCGCCCATATAGACGGTACAGGGCAGACCAAAACGCGCACAGACCGTGGCCGAGGCCACGCCGTGCTGGCCTGCGCCGGTTTCGGCGATGATGCGGGTCTTGCCCATGCGGCGGGCCAGCAGAATCTGGCCCATGCAGTTATTGATCTTGTGTGCGCCTGTGTGGTTCAGGTCCTCGCGCTTGAGCCATACTCGCGCGCCGCCGAAATGCTCGGTCAGGCGTTCGGCATGATACAGCGGGCTTTCGCGGCCCACATAATATTTCAGATAGCCGTCCAGCTCTTCTTGGAAGCTCGGGTCCGCCTTGGCGGCCTTATAGGCTGCATCCAGTTCGTGGATCAGCGGCATCAAGGTCTCGGGCACGAAACGTCCGCCATAGGGGCCGAAACGGCCCTGCTCATCGGGCCATGCATAGGTGTTTTTCAAAGGTGCGTTCACGGCAGCAATCTACAGGGAGGAAGACGACGAAATCAGGGCGGTCAGGCCGGAGTTTGGCGGGCTGCATCCAGAAACTTCCGGATCAGGGTGATGTCCTTAACACCCGGTGCGCTTTCAACGCCAGAGGAGACATCCACCATAGATGCACCCGTTATGCGCAAGGCTTCACCTAGATTGGTGCCATCCAAGCCGCCTGCGAGGAACCATCTTGCCGGAAGCGTGCGATTGGCCATCAGCGACCAGTCAAAACTGTGCCCCACCCCTCCGGGCAGATCAGCGCCCTTGGGCGGCTTGGCATCGAACAGTAGAATATCGGCGACCTCGGCCCATACCGGTACATCTGCAAAATCTGCCTCTTCGCGGATCGGCAGGGCCTTGATGATCTTGGCTCCGGTCAGAGCGCGCACCTCGGCGGCCCTTTGCGGTGTTTCATTGCCATGCAGTTGAATAAAGTCGGGCATCAAAGCGGTGGCGATACGGCCCAGCAGCGCATCATCGGGATCGACCACCACGGCCACCACCGCTGCACGACCCCGGGCCATCGCAAACAGCTCGGCGGCGGTTTCCGGCTCTATATGGCGCGGGCTCTTGGGAAAGATCACCGCCCCGACATAGGCCGCGCCCCCCGCAAGGGCCGCTTCAAGCGTTTCGGGCGTCGTCAGCCCGCAGATCTTTACCTCGGTCATAGCCGAGGGGTGCGCGACCCTGACCGTAAGGTCAAGGCCGCACGGCGCAGCCAAAGTCAGGGCCGCTTATTTTGAGGCTGATTTTTTAGCGGCTGGCTTTTTAGCCGCCGCAGCCGCGCTCTTTTTGGCAGGTTTATCGTCCGCTTTCGCATCGGCAGACTTCTTGGCGGTATCCTTGGGCGCGTTTTTCGGCTTGGCCGTAGGCATGGCCCCTCTATTGGCATGGGTACGGGCGTCCAGCGCCGCGTACACACGCTCGATGGCGGCGACCAGCTCTGCCTTCTTGTCATGCGCGCCTGTATCGGGGCTCAACGCGCCCTGCTTGCGGGCTTCGCGTTTACGGCCACGGATCATGCGCAAAATCCGCTCGCGGCGGCTTCGCAACTGGCGGGCCAGTTCGGTCAGTTCGCGATGGGTAAAGCCTTCCAGCGTCTTCGACTGATCGACCAGCTTCTTCTCGTTCTCATCAAGCGAGGTTTTTGCAGGTGCCTTCATATTCATCCATCCTGTCATTTTCCCGTGACAAGACAGTGCATGACAGGGCCGGACGTTCCGGCCCTTTTGTTAGCTTGCGGAGAATATGGACGCGATTTCGTCCGCGTTCAGCAGCTTCCATTCGCCCGGAGCCAGATCATCCGGCAGGGTCAAACCGCCCAGACGCTCGCGGTGCAGGGCCTCGACATGGTTGCCGGTGGCGGCAAACATGCGGCGCACCTGATGATAGCGGCCCTCGGTTACCGACAGCAGGGCTTCGGTTTCTGACACCACTTCCAGTTCCGCCGCCGACAGAGGCTTGTCCTCGCCTTCCAGCATCAAATGGCCCGAGGCAAACAGATCACCCTCGGTGCCGTTCAGCGGGCGGACCAGCTGGGCGCGATAGACCTTTTTGACATGGCGCTTGGGGCTGATGACACGGTGCAGCAGGTCGCCGTCATCGGTCAGCAGCAAAAGACCCGAGGTCTGTTTATCCAGACGCCCGATGGTCGAGATGGCCGGATCGCGGCGCAACCAGCGGTCGGGCAGCACATCATAGACCAGTGCGCCGTCTTCCTTATGCGAACAGGTCATGCCCAGAGGCTTGTTCAACAAGATGACCAGACCCGGCACAGGGTCCAGCGGCTCACCATCGATCTCCATACGCGTAGGCAGGTCCGGCGTGATCGGGATGCGCTTGGTGACATCCAGCAGATCGACGCCATCCAGTGTAATCCCCCCAGCCTTGGCCATACGCGCCATTTCAGTGCGCGAGCCATAGCCCATAGAGGACAGCAGTTTGTCCACGCGCGCGGTCGGAACCTTCGCCATCTTAGTTTGCCCTATCGCTTGCCGCGCGGCGGATTGCTGCTTGAGGGAGGTTAGTTTCCCTATCGCTCGCCGCGCGGCGGCACTCTGCTTGAGGGGAGATCACTTCACCGCCTCAAAAATCTTGAAGCCGTTCTGGTCGACAACCATGTTCACGCGCTTGAAGACCTCGTTGAGGTCCTGCTCATAAGGCAGGTGACGGTTGGCGACGATCCACGCAACACCGCCCTTTTTCAGCAGTTCAGCAGACTTGCGTATAAATTTCTGGCCCAGACGTTTGTCCTCGACCCCGCCATCATGGAAGGGCGGGTTGGAGACAACAAAGTCCAGCGTGCCTGCGGCTTCCAGCGTGCGGACATCGCCCCATTCGAAGCTGGCGCGGGGGTCTTCGACATTCTTCTTGGCCGCCGACAAGGCGCGGCGGTCCAGATCGATCATCCGCAGCGAGGTCACCGCCGGTGCCCGCAGCACCACCGTGGCCAGCGCGCCATAACCACAGCCCAGATCAATGCCATTGCCCTTGAGGGACGGCAGGACCTGCGCCAGCAGCGCCGTGCCGGTATCAATGCGGTCCCACGCAAACACACCCGGTTGCGACCACGCTTCGAGGCCCGCAACAATGCGCGGTGCGCCGTCGCGAATAGCCGCCTCCAGACCTTCGACCGTTTCGGGTCGGGTCAGTTGCACACGGCGATGGTGGGCCTTGGCGTTCTCGGCGATATCCAGACCAAAGCCCTTCAACTCCTTGGCCAGACGCGAGCCGCCCTTGTCTTTGAGGGCCATGGTATCCAGACGGCCACCGGCCTTCAGCACCCGCAGGGCCTGAGCCAGCACATAGCGGCGCTCGACGGCTCCGGGCGGTGCATAGATGGTGATGTCGTCGACCGATCCGTCGGCCATGTCCTCAAGCGCACTTGATCCGGGGATCAGGGGCGAGGTCTGCGTGGCGCTCATCGGCGGATCAAACACGGCCGGCGGGCGACCATAAATCAGGCTTGTCATAGGCGCCCCTATAATGGTTTCGCGCTGCATTTGCGACAGTCGCCGTACCAGATGCGCTTTTGACTATCTGACAAGATGACACCCATGCCCAAATTGCGGCACAAGGCCCCCATGTTCGACCCGTCGTACGATAGTTTTGACTATAGTGATCCGTCGCCGACACTGGATGATGCCCGTGTCTTGCTTAAACGCGTATGGGGCCATGCGGATTTTCGCGGCCTGCAAGCCGATGTGATCACCGAGATCATGGCCGGACGTCATGTCATGGCCGTGCTGCCCACCGGCGGCGGCAAGAGCGCCTGTTACCAGATCCCCGCCATCCTGCGCCCCGGTGTCGGACTGGTGGTCTCGCCGCTGATCGCGCTGATGACCGATCAGGTCGAGGCGTTGAAACAGCAGGGCGTGGCCGCCGCCCGTCTGGATAGCGGCCTCAGTCAGGACGAGCGCAATGCCGTCTGGCGTGCCGCCCGCGCGGGCGAACTGGACCTGCTTTATGTCTCGCCCGAAGGTCTGGCCGCCGGTTCCATGCTGGAGCGCCTGTCGGAGCTGCAGATCAGCCTGATCGCCATTGACGAAGCCCACTGCGTCTCGCAATGGGGTCACGACTTCCGCCCCGATTATCGCACCTTGGGCAAACTGGCCGAAGTCTTCCCGCGTGTGCCGCGCATCGCGGTCACCGCCACCGCCGATGCCCGAACCCGTGAGGATATTCTGGCCTCGCTGCATCTTCAGGATGCCAAGGTCTTTGTCGACAGCTTTGCTCGCCCGAACCTGCAATTATCGGCAGAGCGCAAGATCAACGGATCACGCGCCCGCACCGATGCCCGCGTGGTGGAACTGGTGTGCGAACGCCCCCGCCGCTCGGGCGTGGTCTATTGTGGCAGCCGCGACGGCTGTGACCGGCTGGCACAGGAGCTACGCTCCAATGGTGTGAACGCCATCAGCTATCATGCCGGTTTCGACAACCGCGAACGCGACATCCGCCTTGACCGCTTCCTCAACGAGGAAGACGCCGTGATGGTGGCCACGATCGCCTTTGGCATGGGCGTCGACAAACCCGATGTCCGCTATGTGATCCATGCCGATCCCCCCGGCAGCCTCGAAGCCTATTGGCAGGAGGTCGGCCGCGCGGGCCGCGATGGCGAACCGGCCGAAGGCATCACCCTGTTTGGACCGTCCGACATTGCATGGTCGCTGCGTCGCCTCGAAGGCCGTCCGATGGCCGAGGAGATCAAGCAGGTTCAGGTCCGTAAGGTACGTCAGTTGTTTGCCATGCTGGATGGTGCCACCTGCCGCCCGCAAACTGTGCGCCGCTATTTCGGCGAGGCCATCGCCGAACCTTGCGGCGGCTGCGACATTTGCGGTGAGCCGCCGATGACCTTTGACGCACTGGTCCCGGCCCAAAAGGCGCTGGCTGCTGTACAGCGTCTGGGTGAACGCTTTGGCCGTACCCGCGTAGTCGATCACCTGATGGGCAAGACCAAGGACGTTCAACCTTGGGAGAGCCAGCTTTCGACCTTTGGCATTGGTGCCGACCTCAGCATCCTGGGCTGGCGCGATGTCATCGATCACCTGATGTTCGAGGGCCTGCTGGTCGAAGATCCCAATGAAGGCAAGCCCGTCATCCAGTTGGGCGAGGCCGAGGCTGTGCGCGGGGTCTATCGCGGCGAACGCGATATCCGCGTCAAACAACCGCCCGCCCGTGTCGCCGTCGAAAAGCCGCGCAAAAATCTGGGCCGCAATCTGCCCGCCGAAACCCTCGATACCGATGTGCGGGCGCGTTTCGACGCCCTGCGCAACTGGCGTCGCGACCGCGCCAAGGAACAGGGCGTGCCGCCCTATGTCATCTTCCAGGACAAGACGCTGGTCGAGATCGCCGTGCAGGAACCGCGCGACTTCAACGACCTTGGCCGCATCAATGGCGTCGGAGCCGGAAAGCTGGAACGCTATGGTCAGGCGGTACTGGACGCCCTGCGTCAGATCGCCTGAGACCTATAGGTTTCAGTCGGCCAAGAACCGTTTGACCGCCAGTTCCAGCTGCTTGGGCGTGTCGATCATCACCATGTGCTCGGCCCCGTTCATGCGCTCGAAACGAGCCGGACGGCGCAGGTTCATATAGCCATAGCGGAAGGCGTCATCGACCTGTGCGCGCGGGTTTTCAGCCTTGTCGCTCCAGCCATAGACCACCGTCACCGGCGCGGTGATGTCGGGCAGACGATAGCGCAGGTCATTGGTCAGTACCTCGTACAGGCCTTGCGCAAGCACACGGCGGTCTCCGCCCTGCCAGCCCAGACTGTTGAACAGGTGATCGCCACCTGCGCCCAGATCAATCCCCGACTGGGCCGCCGTCGACCGCAGCATCTCGTCGCCCAGCATCATCACGCCTTGAAACACCAGACGCGCCAGAGGCTCGACATCGGCTCTGGTCGCCCCGCGATTGATCAGCGAAGGGAAGAAGGGCGATGAATCCAGCACCATGACCTTGCTGATGCCCTCGCCCTCGTCGGCCGCGACGCGCAGGGCCAGTTGCCCGCCCATGGAGTGCCCGATGATGGCGGGCCGCTCCAGTCCGCCCTCGCGGATATAGCGTTTGATCTCGCTGGCGATTTCCGTCGTCAGATGGCCGCGCGCATTGCCTTGCGGCGGATATTCGCCAAAGCCGCGCACATTGACCAGATGCAGCCGGTAACGCCCTTCCAGCACCGGCACCAGCTTGGCCCAGACCGCCGAGGTCGAGGCCAGTCCGGGGATCAGAATGATATCGGGACCATTCTCGCGTCCCGTGACCTCGATATGGATCCGGTCCGAAACAAACACTTCATCCACTGCAGGCGCACTATCGGAAACAGCCGGTCGCGGTCCCTGCGCCATAACCGGCGCAGCAGCCAGCCCAAGCGCCACGATGCACCCGCAAAAAAGACTGATCCAATAACGGCTATTGAACATCCACCCACCTTGTCGTTCGAACACGGCAAAAGCTCGGCACGCGTCGAAGGTTCCCCATTGCAAAAATGTAACCTTGGCGCAAAATACAACCTTCACACTGGGAGGATGTGACCATGCTCGCACTATCCGTTATGGCGCTTTTGACGATCGCGCCCGTACCGTCTCAGGCTCAGGAAGAGCTTCAGGCCGCCGCTCCGGCCCCGCAAGCGGTGGGCCAAAGCTGGAACGTCATGTCGCGCAGCAGCACCACCGTCTACATGGTCGATGTGAATGCCATCAAACAACAGGATGGCATCACCACGATCTTTGTCGCCCGTGTTCCCGCCCAGGGCGAAGCCAGCGACAAGACCCACTCGCTGACCGAGGTCAATCTGCGTTGCAACGCCAACCAGTCCAAGACCGGCACCGAAATCTATTACGGCGCGGATGGCAGCGAGGAAGAACGCATTCCCAACGATTATCCGTTCGAAGCCATCGCCGCGAACAGCCTGGATTCCTATGTGAAATCCATCGTTTGCGACAATGACCGCACGACAGCGACCTTTGATAGCATCGAGGCGTTCATCGCTGCCGGTCGCCCCAATACCCGCTAAACACCCTGATCCGATAAGGTGGCGGCTCTGGACAGGGCCGCCTCTAGAATTTCAACAGCGCCAGAACCGGATCACGCAGGGCCTCGTCCCCTACGGCCAGAACGCGCCCGTCCTGTGCCGTCGGCATCTGACCGTCCCAGCCGGTAAAATCGCCGCCTGCGGCCTTTACCAGCGGCAGGACCGCCGACCAGTCCCAGACCTTTAATTCGCTTTCCAGCACCACATCGATGCGGCCCGCGGCCAGCATCGCATAGGCGTAACCGTCACAGCCATACCGCGCCATTCGCACCTGTGCCTTCAGACGATCCCAGCTATCACGATCCTCGCCACGGAAAATATCGGGGTCGGTCGTCGCCGCGACGGCCTGTGAAAGCGACGCACATTTGCGGGTACGGATCGGGGTCTTGCCCTCGCGGGTCACCAGATAGGCCCCGCTGGGCCCGCCGATGAATATCTCGCCAATATAGGGCTGTCCTGCCACGCCGATCACCGGCACGCCCTGATGGCGCAGACTGATCAGATTGGTCCAGAGGGGCAGGCCTGAAATAAAGGCGCGCGTGCCGTCGATAGGGTCCAGAATCCAGACATATTCGGCGTCCGGATTTTCCTCGCCATATTCCTCGCCGATAATGCCATGCTCGGGATAGCGGGCACTGATCGCGGCCCGCAAGGCCCGCTCGGCGGCACGGTCGGCCTCGGTAACCGGATCAAAACTGCCCGGCTCGGCCTTGTTGATCTCCGACACGTCGGTGCGGAAGTACGGCAGGCTGACTTCGGCAGCCACCTTGGCGAGTTCGAGGGCAAAAGCTTCTAGGTCGATCATGGCCGTGGCTTACACGCCGTTCGTCCAAACTTCGAGACAAAAGAGGCCTTAGGCAGCGGCATCCTTGGCCATCGGTGCCACACAGGCGCTATCGCCCGCTCCGGCCTCTTCGAAGCCGTCATAGAAATAGCCGGTGCCCGTTTCCAGCGCATGGGCCAGATACCACAGGCGCGCTGCCGATATCCGGTTGGCTCCGCACTCGTATTTCTGCACCTGCTGGAAACGGATCCCCAGACGCTCCCCGAGTTGCTGCTGTGTCAAACCCAGAACGCGACGACGGCGGCGCACCCTGCGGCCAATATGCAGATCGATTTCGCTCGCCACTTCACCCTCGCCTGTTTCAAAACGACACCGGAAACCTTCGTTTACAGTTTCCCCCATCAGGCGAAGCAAGGGTGGTGCCGCGCAGAACGACACACCTAAATATCTGTGTTATCGCAACTGTCGGGCCGATCATGCATTAGCCAAGCGGGACCTTTAAGTCTCCAGACCTATTGGGAGGGATTTATGAGCGGTTTTGGTTTTATCGCGTGGATTATCATCGGCCTTATCGCCGGTTGGCTGGCTGAGAAAATTATGAAGCGCGATCATGGTCTTTGGACCAATCTGATCGTCGGCGTCGTGGGTGCATTGCTGGGCGGATTTCTGGTCAACATGCTGGGCATGGACGCTTCGGGAAGCTGGATCGTCGGGATTGTGGTCGCCACGCTTGGTGCCGTTATCCTTCTATTCCTGCTCGGCCTGATTAAAAAACGCGCCTGACGGATGAGCGACCTACGAACATAAAAAGGGCGACCCGGTTGGGTCGCCCTTTCAATTTGGCCCTAGCCGTAACCCTTGGGGTTCGACTTAGGCTTTCGGCTCGTCAGCCGGTGTATCGGCAGTCGTATCGGCGTCCGCATCATCCGCAGTTGCGGCATCCGTTGCGGGTTCTTGGCCGGCAATCGGCGCAGCCGACTGGAAATCGGACAAGGTTGCGTTCACGACAATATCCGAACCCTCTTGGCGGATACCGTTCAGGGCAATGGCGCGGACAATGCCATCAGCACCACGAACGGTCAGTTCCTGACCATTGGCACCGTTCTGTGCACCCACCAGTTTTCCAAGTTCGCTGCCATCAGCGCTCTTGACGGTGGCACCCGGGTTCAGAGTAAGGCTTTGCGGCGCAGCAGCAGCTTCGGCCGGAGCGGGCGGAGTGGCCATATCCTGCGGTTGTTCTTGAGCAAGTGCAGGGGCGGCGATCATCATGGCACCGGTCATGCTATACAGCAGGGCAGCTTTGCGGATCATGTCTAACTCCTCGGTTTAGCGAGACCTGACGCTCGCAAGATAGTGAACACCTCGTGTAAATATTTGTTTCCCATGCCTTAAAATGACCTTTGACGGGCCACGGTTGGTCCGAAAAAACGGCACGCCGTCCCAATTATTAATTTCGACCGCCCAACTTCTTACCCCGCACCCATATGACCCAAACCAAAAGCCGGAACCTGCCCCGCATCGCACGCCGCCTGGGCGGACTGGCCTATGAGCTGACGCCGCAGCTTTTTGCCGTCGCATCCTTCCTGCTGGGCGCGCTCATCCTGCTGTCTGCCGTGACGCCGGAATTTAACGACCGGTTGCACGCACTGGGCCGCTGGGCCGAGCCGATGATTATCGACCTCAGCCATTTCGCAGCCAGCATCACCGGCTTCCTGCTGTTGTTCATCTCGGCGGGTCTGTGGCGACGTCGGCGCGGTGCCTATTATGCGGCTCTTCTGGCCCTGATCGGCGGCGCACTCTTTTCCATCCTCAAGGGTTTGAACTTCCTTCAGGCCTTTGAACTGCTGGTGGTCGCTGCGCTGTTATGGCCCTGCCGTCCGGCCTTTAACCGCCGCTCGCGCTTGGGAGAACCCTTGCGTCCCGGCTGGCTTCTGATGCTGGTCGCGGCTGTGATCGCGATGATCTGGCTGGGCTTTTTTGCCTATCGCGAAATCCCCTATCAGGACGAACTGTGGTGGGCCTTCCTGACGGACAGTCAGGCGTCGGGCTTCTTGCGGGCCGTCGTGGTGCTATCGATCCTGACGCTGGTGGTGGCCTTCCGCTCGCTGTTGTCGGCCCCCGGTGCCAGAAGCCATGGCCCCGCCAAGCCTGCCGAAGTCGAGCGCGCCCGACAGGCCCTGAAGACCGCCGAGGTGGCCTCGCCCGAGGCCCGTCTGGCCCTTCTGGGGGACAAGGCGCTGCTGTTCTCGCCTTCGGGCCAGAGCTTTCTGGCCTATCGCGTGCGCGGGCGCCGCTGGATCGCCATGAGCGAACCGGCCGGTCTGGTATCAGAGCGGCTGGAGTTATTGTGGTCGTTTGCCGAAATGGCCGACAGCTATGGGGGCTCGCCTGTTTTCTATTCGGTCAGTGAAACCCTGCTGGCCGATCTGGCTACTCTGGGTCTGGCCGTCCGCAAGGTCGGCGAGGCGGCCGTGGTGCCAACGCACTGTTTCTCGACCGAGGGCAAGGGCAAGCAGAACCTTAGAACCGCGGTCAACCGCGCCGAGCGCAGCGGTTCACAGTTCTCGGTTCTGCAACCGGGCGAGAGCCGCGCCATCGCCGACGAGCTTCGCGCCATATCCGATGCCTGGCTCGAGCATCATGAGGGCTCCGAAAAGGAGTTCTCGCTGGGCCGCTTCGACATCGACTATCTGAACGAATGTCCTGTGGCCATTGTGCGCGAAGAAGGACGCCTGATCGCCTTTTCCAACCTGCTGATGAGGGCAGGCAACAAAGAAGCGATGATCGACCTGATGCGCTATACGCCCGATGGTCCGCACGGGGTCATGGACTATATGTTCACCCGCATTGCCCAGTGGTGCCGCGAAACCGGTATCGACCATCTGGATCTTGGCATGGCCCCGCTCTCGGGCCTCGAAGACCGCCGTACCTCGCCGGTCTTTGCCCGCGTGGGAGCCCTCATCTTTGAAGAAGCCAATGCCATTTACGGCTTTCAGGGACTGCGCGCCTATAAGAGCAAGTTCGGCCCCAACTGGCGTCCGAAATTCATCGCGGCCAGCACCACCACCCCGCTGCCTCTGGCCCTTCTCGACGTCGCCCTGCTCACCAGCAAAGGCTGGCTCGGCCTGCTCGGCCTGAAGAAGTAGCCACAAGCCCACCCACAACACAAAAGGCCAGCAGCACCCCACCGCTGGCCTTTTTCATGCGCTGATCACAACGCTAAAACAGACACCCCGCTCCCCTTACTGCCCCTCAAGCACCGAGCCCCCGCGGGGCGAGCGTTAGGGGCCAAACGTCTCTGGTAGCGAGCCGCAAAGCGGCACGCCTAAGGGACAACTTAAAAACCGAGTAAGCGACGCGCACGAAAAAGGGGCGGCTCTTTCGAGCCGCCCCTGACTTCGTAAGCTAAAGCTTACTCAGGCTTCTGGCGCTTCTTACGGAACGACGGGTTCAAGATGGCCTTGCGAAGACGGATGTTCTTCGGGGTCACTTCAACCAGTTCGTCTTCTTCGATGTAGGCAATGGCCTGCTCGAGCGACATCTGACGCGGCGGGGTCAGGCGAACAGCTTCGTCCTTGCCCGAGGCGCGAACGTTGGTCAGTTGCTTGCCCTTGATCGGGTTGACGTCCAGGTCGTCCCAACGCGAGTTCTCGCCGATGATCATACCTTGATAGGTCTTCTCACCTGCGCCGACGAACATCACGCCACGGTCTTCCAGATTCCACAGTGCGAACGCAGCGGTGTCGCCGTCCGAGTTGGAAACCAGAACGCCCTTCAGGCGGCCTTCGATGGCACCCTTGTGCTCTTCATAGTGCGAGAACACGCGGTTCAGTACGCCCGAACCACGGGTGTCGGTCAGGAACTCGCCCTGATAACCGATCAGCGAACGCGACGGGCATTTCAGCTGGATGCGGGTCTTGCCTGCACCCGACGGGCCCATGTCGGTCATTTCAGCCTTACGGGCCGACAGTTTTTCGATGACGATGCCCGAGAACTCTTCGTCCACGTCGATCATGACGTCTTCGATCGGTTCCAGCTTCTCGCCGTTCTCGCCGGTCTGATAAACTACGCGCGGACGCGAGATCGACAGCTCGAAGCCTTCACGACGCATGTTCTCGATCAGAACGCCCAGTTGAAGTTCGCCACGACCGGCAACTTCATAAGCGTCCGAACCCGGAGCCTGCGTGATGCGGATCGCCACGTTGGCTTCGGCTTCTTTCATCAGACGGTCGCGGATAACGCGCGACTGAACCTTGTCACCTTCACGGCCCGCCAGCGGGCTGTCGTTAACGGCTACGGTCATCGAGATGGTCGGCGGATCGATCGGCAGCGACGGCAGAGCCTCGGTCACTTCCATGGCGCA
Organism: Brevundimonas sp.; assembly: GCF_036659295.1. Classification (GTDB taxonomy): domain Bacteria; phylum Pseudomonadota; class Alphaproteobacteria; order Caulobacterales; family Caulobacteraceae; genus Brevundimonas. The sequence goes on from NZ_JAVXCU010000006.1 coordinate 61,733, forward strand.
CAGGGTGTCGGCCACGGTAGCCTTGGACATACCGGCGATGGCGACGATATCGCCCGCTTCGGCTTCGTCCACCGGCTGACGCTTCAGACCACGGAAGGCCAGAACCTTGGTGATACGACCGCGTTCGATTTCCTTGCCGTCACGGTCCAGAGCGTGGATCGCCATGCCCGGAATAGCCTTACCAGCAGCGATACGGCCGGTCAGAATGCGGCCCAGGAACGGATCGGACTCGATCAGAACGTTCAGGATCTGGAACGGCTCGTTGACGCGAGCTTGTGCGGCCGGCGCCGGAACGTGCTCAACAATCAGGTCGTACAGCGGGGTCAGGTTGTCGTTCGGTTGCGACAGGTCCATCGTTGCCCAGCCCGAACGGCCCGATGCGTAGATGACCGGGAAGTCGAGTTGTTCGTCCGTTGCGCCCAGGGCAGCAAACAGGTCGAAGGTTTCGTTCAGAACGCGGTCCGGATCGGCGTGTGCGCGGTCAACCTTGTTGATGCACAGGATCGGACGCAGGCCCATCTTCAGGGCTTTGGTCAGAACGAACTTGGTTTGCGGCATAACGCCTTCTTCGGCGTCCACGAGGATGACGCAGCCATCCACCATGCCGAGGATACGTTCAACTTCACCGCCGAAGTCGGCGTGACCCGGGGTGTCGATGATGTTGATGCGGGTTTCGCCAGCCTTGCCGTTCCAGAGCACCGAGGTGCACTTGGCCAGAATGGTGATGCCGCGCTCGCGCTCCTGATCGTTGGAGTCCATGGCGCGTTCCGTGGTCGCCTCGTTGGCGCGGAACAGGCCCGACTGGGCCAGAAGGGCGTCAACCATGGTCGTTTTGCCGTGGTCAACGTGTGCGATAATAGCGACGTTACGAAGGTTCATTTCGGGCTCGGGCGGACTGTGTTCGGTCACGGGAGGCCCGCGCCGCTGCAAAAAGATGCAGATATGGGAAGGATTTCGGTGCGCCTAATACAGTGCCCGAAGCCAAAAGACCAGAGCAGGGGTCAGATGGTCACAAAACGGTCTAATACGAACAAAGCTTAACCGAGACCCAAAAGGGTAATGGCGGCCACGGCAAATCCGCCGATCATCAGGGCCGAGATCGCAGCCACGGCAGCCACGCGGGGTCCTGCCTTGGCGACAGCACGCGGGTCAACCATCAGGCCCAGCCCCGCCATCGCCACCACCGTCATAAGCGTCACCGCATGATCCAGAGGCACCAGCACGACCTCGGGTATCATGCCCAAAGAGCGCAGCCCCATCAGCACCAGAAACACCATGATGAACCACGGCACCAGTTGCATCAGTTTCAGCTTTTTGCCGGTTTTGGCTTCGCCCTTTTGCGCCGACCGCGCATGCATCAGGCCCAGAACCAGCGTGACCGGCCCCAGCATCAGCACCCGCACCAGCTTGACCACGGCCCCCGTCTGAATTGCCACCGCTCCGGCAGGGGCGGCGGCCGCCAGAACCTGCGGTACAGCATAGACCGTCAGACCCGCCAGCACCCCGACACCGGTAGCATCATAGCCCAGAAGACTGCCCACCACCGGCACCAGCAAGACCACGGCAATCCCCAGAACCGCCGTAAAACCGATGGCCGCTGCTACATCCTCGCCCTCGGCCTCGATGGTCGGGGCAATGGCTGCAATGGCCGAGTTGCCACAGATGGCATTGCCGCACGCCACCAGAAGCGCCATCGCATGCGGCAGTCCAAAGGCACGGCCAATGGCATAGCCCGCAACAATCGCCACCACGACGACACCCATGATTGCCAATAGCAACCACGGGCCCAGTGCCGCCACCGCCGCCCCTGAAACCGTTGCCCCCAACAGAGCCACCGCCACTTCCAGCAAGGTCTTGGCGCTGAAGCGGACACCCGGCATCCAGCGATCCGATGGCGACCAGAAGATACGAATGGCCGCCCCCAGCAAGATGGCCAGCACCAGTGCCTCGATCCATGCAAAGCCAACCAAGGCCAGTTCCAGCTTTTGCAGGCCAAAGGCTGCCAAGGCCACCAGCGCACTCAATGCCACACCGGGCAAAAGCGCGATCAGTCGCGCGCCGGAGGAAGGACGGGTCAGCATAGGGCTAGCTTGAGTCATGCCCCTCTATCTCACCCGCCCAATCATCAATCCAACGCATTGTTCTTGATTTAATGATCTTTAAATTCGATTGATTGAGCATGACCCTCGAACAACTGCGTATCTTTGTCGCCGTGGCCGAGCGCCAGCATATGACGCGGGCCTCAGAGGCACTGAACCTGACCCAGTCCGCCGTCAGCGCCGCAATCACCGCGCTGGAGAACCGGCACGGCACCAAGCTGTTCGATCGTGTGGGACGCGGACTGGTGCTGAACACGGTCGGCGAGGCCTTTCTACCCGAGGCCCGCGCTGTGCTGAACCGCGCCGAGGCCGCCCAAAGCCTGCTGGATGATCTGGCGGGCCTGCGTCGAGGTCTGGTGCGTATCCATGCCAGCCAGACTATCGGAGCCTATTGGCTGCCGCAGCGCATGGCCGCCTTTCAGCAGGCCCACCCAGCTATCGACCTGCAATTATCCATCGGCAACACCCATAGGGTGATCGAGGCGGTGACATCGGGAGAGGCCGAACTGGGCCTGATCGAAGGGGCCGAGGACGCGCCGTGTTTGTCGCGCCAGCAGGTCGGTGCCGACCGTCTGATTATCGCCGCCAGCCCCGACCACCCGTTGGCCCTACAGGACAACATCCTGACCGCCAGAAGCCTTGCCGGTCTGAACTGGGTCTTGCGCGAGGAAGGCTCCGGCACGCGCAGCGAGTTCACCAATGCCCTGCCCCAAGGCATGAGCGCCAACCAGTTACAGGTTTCGATGGTTCTGCCGTCGAACGAAGCCATTCTGACGGCGGTGGCGGCCAGCACTCTGGTGACCTGTATTTCGGAACTGGCCGCCCGCCCTCTGATCGAGGCCGGGCGGCTGGTCCGTCTGCCGCTGGATATGCCCGAGCGGCCGTTTCATCTGCTGAGACACAAGGAACGCAGTCCCAGTCGGGCGGCCAGCGCTTTGGCAGCCGCCCTTTAGAGCAGGCGTTTCTAGACCTTGGCCGCGCGGCTCATGGTCCAGCGATAAAGGCCGAACACCATCAGTGCGAACACGATCAGGCCTGCCCACATGGCCGGCCACGCGCCCCCTTCACCGATCAGGGCGAAAGGCGCTTCGTTGCGGGTGGAAACGATGACGGCCGCTGTAAAGACGCCGAACAGGCTTTCACCGACGATCAGGCCCGATGCCAGCAGCACGCCCATACGGCGCCCCACATCGGCAAAGCGTGTCGAGGCGATAGCCTTGTCATAGATCCAGCCACACAGCGCACCGATCACCAGCATGGTGGTGACATAGGCGGGCAGATAGACACCGATACCCGCAGCCAGAGGCGGCAGCTTCATCTTGCCCTTGGTGGCACGGCGCAGGATCACATCCAGAATGATGATCCCCACACCGATCGCGCCGCCCAGACCGATCAGGTCCCAGCGCAGGTCGCCACTGATGACGCCCTTGGCCAGTGCCGAGATCAAGGTCGCCTGAGGCGCGGCCAGTGTCTGTGCCCCTTCTACGATAGCGGGCGGGCCGCCTTCAAAGCCAAAGGCCTGGTTCATCATGTCCAGAACGAACGGGATGACCAGCGAGCCCGCGACCACACCGACCAGAAGGGCGGTCTGCTGACGCCACGGCGTCGCCTCGACCAGCTGGCCGGTTTTCAGGTCTTGCAGGTTGTCATTGGAAATGACCGCCACGGCAAACACCACCGACGTCACCACCAGAGCAAAGGCGATCACCGACGGATCGGCGGGCACCTTGGCAATGGCCAGCACGCCCAGCATCAGCAGGGACGCAATCACAATGGCCAGAATGCCCACGCCCGAAACGGGGCTGTTGGACGAGCCGATCAGGCCGGCCATATAACCGCAGATGGCCGCGACCGCGAAACCGATCACCACCACATAGGCCAGACCGCCCACGACCAGCAGAGCCGCATGGTCGGCCAGTACCGTGCCTTGGGCAAAGACGGCCAACAGCACAGCAATACCGACCAGAGCCACCAGCGACAGCAGACCGACCACCTTGATCGGGATATCCTGCTCGGTCAGATCCAGCGTCTCGCCGTGGGCGCGCTTGTCCTGTGCCGCAAAGGCCGAGGCCAGACCCGCCACCAGTGGACCAGCCAGCTTGGCCAAGGTCCACAGCGCCGCCACACCGATCACGCCAGCGCCGATAAAGCGCACTTCCTGCGACCAGACCGCCATGGCAAGACCTTGCGCACCGGCGTCGGCCGGTACGCCTGCAGCGACCGTCGACAACCCTTGCGCCGTGGACCAGTCAATATAGGCCCCCGAGGTCAGGATCGGCACAAAGATCAGCCATGCCAGAGCCAGACCGAACAACTGGGTCAGGCCCACAGCAAGACCAATCAGATGGCCTGCGCCCAACAGGGCAAACTGCATCGAGAAACCGATGCCGGTCGCACCGCCACCCAGTGCCGCCGGAAGCTTGAAGAAGGATGCCGTCTGTTCGGCAAACACCTTGGCTGCCGCCAGATAACCGAACACCAACGAAGCCAGCGCACCGCCGACCACGACCCACAGGCCCGACTTGTTCTCGCGCACCGCAGACTCGCTTTGCTCGTCACCGGGCGAGCCGACCTTGAGCACTTCGGCGGCTGCAACGCCTTCGGGGTAGGGCAGGTCGCCCTTGGTCACGAGGGTCCGGCGCAGAGGAATAGAGAATGTCACCCCCAGCACACCGCCCAGAACGCAGATGGCGACACTTTCCCAGAAGGGGAAGTTCATCCACCAGCCGATCATCACCAGACCGGGCAGGACAAAGATGATCGAGCTCATCGCGCCGCCCACCGAGGCGACCGTCTGAACCGTCATGTTTTCCCAGATGGTCGAACCCTTAAAGGCCCGCAGCAGCGCCATCGAGATGACCGCCGCCGGAATGGCCGACGCAAAGGTCAGACCGACCTTCAGGCCCAGATAGGTATTGGCCGCGGTAAAGACCGCCGCCAGCAAACAGCCCAGTATCAAGGCACGGATCGTCAGTTCGACCCGCTTGAGCCCCGTGGGCTTGTGTTGCGATGCGCCACTTTCAGCCATCGACAATCCTCTTTCTTGCGCTCTGCGGCGCACTATTTTCCACCGGCCACGCTACGCCCTAACGCCGGAAAATGACAACCGCCGATAAAAGCCGGCTTCACCTACGCAACCGGGCGTCCTAACTCTTGTCCATGCCCGAGTTACCCGAAGTCGAAACCGTCCGCCGTGGCCTGACCCCCGTTATCGAGGGCGCGCGCCTGGCGCGTGTTCTAGTCCGCCGTCCCGATCTGCGTTTTCCATTCCCCGAGCGCTTCATCGAACGGCTGGAGGGCGCGACAGTTTTGCGGATCGACCGCAGGGCCAAATATCTGCTGATGCCACTGTCGTCTGGCGAGACATGGATCACGCACCTTGGCATGACCGGACGCTTTACGCTGGATGGCGATCCGTTGGGCCGCTTCGAGGACGCACCGCCCGTCACAGGCAAGCACGAGCATTTCGTCGCCTGCGCCGATATCAACGGCCAATTGACCCGCCTGGCCTATGCCGATGCGCGGCGGTTCGGCTTTATGGGACTGATCCCCACCGGTCAGGTTGACGAGCATCCGTGGTTCAAGTCGCTGGGGCCTGAACCTCTGGGCAACCATTTCTCGGGCGCGCATCTGGCCGAGGCCTTTGACGGGCGCAAACAGAATATCAAGGTCAGTCTGCTGGACCAGTCGATCGTGTCGGGCCTTGGCAATATATATGTGTGCGAGGCCCTGTACCGTTCGGGCATCCATCCCGAGGTTCCGGCGGGCAAGGTTTCGAAGCCGCGCCTCGAGCGACTGGCCGCCGAGGTTCGCCGCGTGCTGGAAGATGCCATCCTCGCCGGTGGCTCTACCCTCAAGGACTTTGCCAATGTCGAGGGCGGGCAGGGCTATTTCCAGCACAGCTTTGATGTCTATGGCCGCGAGAACCAGCCGTGCCGGTCTATGGGCTTGGCCAAGGACTGTACCGGCACCATCACCCGCATCGTACAGGGCGGTCGCTCGACCTTCTTCTGTCCAAAATGCCAAAAATCCTGATCGCAAACAAAGACGCGTCTAAAATTAAAGACTAAAAGTCAAAAATATTAGACAATATGTCGGATTGATGCGACATATCCTCATTATCCGCACAGAGACATGAGGTCTTGCCGCTATGACTTTTCGTGAAAAACACCTGCTGATCACCACGGTGACAACCGTGCTGATCTGGAGCGTCTATTTCTGGCGCATGGGGCAAAGCATCCTGTCCGGAGGGCTGATGCAACCGTCCTTCGCCGGAGAGATGGGCGTCATGTTTGCGATGGCCGTGGCCGTAGTGGTTGCTATCGAGTTGATCATGACCCTGATCGCGCATCTGACGACATCCAAGCCCGAACGCGAAGCCAGGGACGAGCGCGAAACTCTGGCCGGCCTGAAGGGCAGCCATGTCGCCCTGATGTCTCTGCTGGCCATGATCTTCACCCTCGCCGGTGTCGCCTATATTTTCGGTGTCGCCGATTTTGTCGCGCCGGGTAACGGCAAGACCCTGACCACCAATGCCAATGCCATGGTAGTGATCGCCAATCTGCTATGGGCCGCCTTCCTGATATCGGAGCTGATCCGCGCCAGCTTCACACTGATCCTGCTGCGTCGGGGGCACTGATGGTCAAGGCGCCGCCTCCGATCAAAAACCGCATACGCGAGATGCGCTTTCATGCCGGTGAAATGACGCAGGCCGATCTGGCCGCCCGTATAGGCATGACACGGCAAACCATTGTCGCGATGGAACAGGGCAAATACTCGCCCAGCCTGGAGACCGCCTTCCGTATCGCCCAGGTTTTCGGCGTCGAGATCGGAGAGGTGTTCCAGTGGGAGGGCTGAGGCGCTAGAGCATCACCTTGATACGTCGTGATGATACAGGAGCGCCTGATGGCCGACACCTATTCCACCCTGCTGATCGAACGCCATGCCGATGGCTATGCCGTGGTGACGCTGAACCGTCCCGAGGCCCTAAATGCGCTGAACTCGCAACTGCTGGGCGATCTGGGCGACTTCCTCGAGGCCGCAGAACGCGATGACAGCATCCGCGCCGTCGTCCTGACCGGCTCGGCCAAGGCCTTTGCCGCCGGTGCCGACATCAAGGAGATGTCGGACAAGTCCTATGCCCAGATGTATCTGGAAAACTTCTTTGCCCGCGCCCACGACCGCGTCGCGGCCTTCCGCAAGCCGATCATCGCGGCCGTGTCCGGCTATGCGCTGGGCGGTGGCTGCGAGCTGGCCATGCTGTGCGACTTCATCATTGCGTCGGACACAGCCAAGTTCGGCCAGCCGGAGATCAATCTCGGCGTCGCCCCCGGCATCGGTGGCTCGCAACGCCTGACCCGCGCCGTCGGCAAGGCCAAGGCCATGGATATGTGCCTGACCGCCCGCATGATGGATGCCGCCGAGGCCGAGCGTTCGGGTCTGGTGTCGCGCATCGTGGCGGCTGACGATCTACTGGACGAGGCCCGCAAGGCCGCCGCCAAGATTGCCGCCCAGTCGCCGCTGGCCGTCATCGCCAACAAGGAACTGGTCAACGCCGCCTTTGACACCACCCTGTCGCAAGGCCTGCAGTTCGAACGCCGCCTGTTCCACTCGCTGTTCGCGTTCGAGGACCAGAAGGAAGGCATGGCGGCTTTCGTCGAAAAGCGTAAGCCAGTCTTCACCAGCCGCTGATTTCGGTCCACTATAAAGGTAGACGGGTCGGGACTACGGGGCTTGAATCCCCGCCCCGACTCAATTCCAGCCGGTTTGCGTTGACCCTCTCACGGGTTTCCGCTATAGCCGCGCGCTCTTGAGATTTTATCGCCGTGACCCTTCGGGATCGTGGCGCACATCGTTCGAAGGTTTTTCAAATGGCTAACAACGCCGGCGCCCGCAAGGCGATCCGCAAGATCGAAGCGCGGACTGCAGTGAACAAAGCTCGCCGTACCCGCGTCCGCTCCTATCTGCGCAAGTTCCAAGAAGCCGTCACCGGCGGCGACGTGGAAGCTGCCAAGGCTGCTTTCATCACCGCTCAGTCGGAACTGATGCGCGCCGTGTCCAAGGGCGTCGTTCACAAGAACACCGGCTCGCGTAAAGTCAGCCGTCTGTCGGCCCAGCTGAAGAAGCTGTCGGCAGCCTAAGAAAGTCCTTGAACGGATGAGCGCCTAAGGCCTTCTCCGTTCAAACTTTTTTACAGACTACAAAATACCCGTGATACGGGTGTTGCAAGAAAATCGAACGATTTCAAAGGCGAGGCGGCTACGGCTACCTCGCCTTCTTGCTGTCTGAAACCCAATTCCCCCGGCAGTTTTTGCAGCCCCCACTGGCAAAAAAAACCTTTTCTCTAGTCCCTACGGGGGTTTGCGCGAGTCAACTAATTTAAGTGCATTTTGCGACTCGAATCTGCGTTGATTCCCGCCGCGCGCCGAGTAAGTTGAAGGGGTAACGCACTTCTATCCCCAAGGATGAAGACGAGGGAAATCAAGCGTTTCCCTCGGCGGAGTTGTCTGTCTGTGAGAACGGCCCCACGCGCTAAACTTCGGTTTGGCGCGACAGGAGAAGTCGTCCCTGATGTCCAGCTTTGAAGCTGCGTTGCACGGTGATTTATAGAATTAATTCTGGCGGGTGACTCTTATATGATTGGGGGCGTTGCAATGGGGCAGATGACCGATCCGGACCGGATCTGGACAGAAGCAGCTGATCGCTTGAAAGCGGAAATCGGCGATGGGCCCTATAGTTCGTATATCGCGCCTTCAGCGGTACGCGTGGACGGACAGGGCAATCTTATTCTGGTGACCCCGACCGCCTATGCGCGGGACTGGGTTCGTCAAAATGCGCTGCGTCGCATGAACGAGCTGTGGCTGGGTCTGGACGGCCTGTCGCGTCGTCTGGATGTGCGCTGCCGCGCCGAGGTGGGTTCGGTCCTGCCGTCGTCCGCGCGCGAAGTGCCGCGCCTGAACTCCATCAGCACCGCTCCGGCTCCGGCTCCGGTCGCGACAACCTTTGCCGCATCGGCCGATGGCGCCCGCGCCGTTCGCGCTGCCGGTCTGCAAGAGCGCCTGACCTTTGACACCTTCGTCGAAGGCCACGGTAACGCTTTTGCTCTGGCGATCGCCAAGCAGGTTGCCTCGTGGGCTGACGGCCACTTCAATCCGGTGTTCTTCTGCGGCCCCTATGGCTACGGCAAGACCCACCTGCTGAACGCCATCGCCTGGGAAGCCCAACGCCTGCGCCCCGATGCCAAGGTGGTTTACCTGACCGCCGAACGCTTCTTGTCGACCTTTGTACGCGCCATGCAGGACCGCTCGACCGCGGCCTTCAAGGAAAGCCTGCGCTCGGCCGACATGCTGCTGATCGACGATGTTCAGTTCGTGGGCGGCAAGGCTTCCACACAGGAAGAACTGCTCAACACCCTGACCTCGCTGATCGAGGACGGCAAACGTATCGTTCTGTCGGCTGACCGCGCGCCGGTGGCCCTGACCGATATCGAACCGCGCCTGCGTAGCCATCTGGCTGCCGGCCTGACCTGCCCGGTCGAAGCGGCTGACCGCACCCTCAAGGTCGCTGTCGCCCAGAACCGTCTGCGCTCGCTGGCCAAGCTGGGCGTCGTGGCAGGCGAGGCTCGTCCCGAAGTGCTGGAACATCTGGTCGAGCGCACCCCCGGCTCCATGCGCGAGCTGGAAGGTGCTGTGAACACTCTGGCCGCTGTGGCCGGTTCGCGTCTGGCCACCCTGACCGTCGAAGACGTGCAGTCGCTGCTGGGTACCGCCATGCGTGGTGGCCCCGAGCGCCGCATCACCGTCGACGAAATCCAGAAGACCGTGTCCGAGCATTTCAACCTGAAACAGGCCGACCTGCTGAGCGAGCGCCGCACCCGTGCGATTGCCCGCCCCCGCCAGATCGCCATGTATCTGTGCAAGCAACACACCACCCGTTCCTATCCGGATATCGGTCGTCGCTTTGGCGGGCGCGACCACACCACGGTCCTGCACGGTGTGCGCAAGATCGAGGAACTGTTGACGCAGGACGAGCAAATCGCCCGTGACGTCGAGGCCCTAACCCGCAAACTGCGCGGTTAAGCGACCCAAAAACTTGAAAACCGCGTCCTCGGGCGCGGTTTTTTCGTATCTGGCCTGTGGATTTCGGGGGAAGCTGGCTCATTAGGCCGCAGAACCGTTGCGGCGGTCGCGCAATCCGCTAGTGTCACCCTCTATACATTCGATCAGGTATGTATTCCTGATCGCGACCGGGCGAGACCACATGCAGCTGACTATCGAACGTTCCGCGCTTCTTCGTGCTTTGGGCCACGTCCAGAGTGTGGTCGAGCGTCGCAACACTATTCCGATCCTGTCCAATGTGCTGCTGACCGCAGGCCGGGACCGCCTGTCGTTCGCCGCGACCGACCTTGATATGGAAATGGTCGACGAGGCCGAAGCACAGGTCAATGTCGAGGGCCAGATCACGGCTCCGGCCCATACCCTGTACGAAATCGTCCGCAAGCTTCCGGACGGTGCCGAGGTCAGCCTGTCCTATTCGGGCGACGATCCCCGTCTGGTGGTCGCTGCCGGTCGTTCGCGCTTCAACCTGCCGGTCCTTCCGGCGGGCGACTTCCCTGTGATGTCGAACGAAGCCACAGGCGTGCGCTACACCCTTCCCAAGGAAGATCTGGCCCGCCTGATCGACAAGACCCGTTTTGCCGTCTCGACCGAAGAGACGCGCTATTATCTGAACGGCCTTTATCTGCACACCGTCTCCGATGGCGGCATTCCGCTGCTGCGTACTGTGGCAACCGACGGCCACCGTCTGGCATTGGCCGAAACGCCAGCACCGGAAGGTGCTGCGGGTGGTCCGGGCGTGATCGTACCGCGCAAAACCGTCGATCAGGTCCGTCGTCTGCTGGATGATGGTGCCGGTTCGGTCGAGGTTCAGGTGTCGGCCCAGAAGATCCGTTTCGAACTGGGTCAGGCCAGCCTCACCTCCAAGGTCATTGACGGCGCCTTCCCCGACTATCTGCGTGTCATCCCGCAGGGCAATGACAAACAGGCCGATATCGATAACAGCCTGTTCGCCAAGGCAGTTGACCGCGTGTCCACCATCTCGGCCGAAAAGAGCCGCTCGGTGAAGCTGGCCTTTGACAATGATCGCGTCAAACTGACCGTCCGCAATATGGAAGCCGGTCAGGCCGAGGAAGAAGTCGAAATCGGCTATTCCGAAGAGCCGTTCGAAATCGGTTTCAACGCCCGCTACCTGCTGGACGTCGCCGGTCAGATCACCGGCGAGATCGCTACCTTCAAATTCGCTGATCCAGCCAGCCCGACACTGGTCCTCGACCCCGCTGACATCGGCGTCCAATACGTACTGATGCCGCTGCGCGTTTAAAATGGACGCCTCTGAACCGCGCCTTGTCTTTCAAGGCGCGGCTTGGAAATGGGGTTTAACAACCCTATTATATATCTCTCTAGTCGTTGGATTCTCTTGGGCTATTGCCTCCGGCATCCATCACTGGAGAACCACATATATACTGCCTTCAGCATCGCCAGAGTTCAAATTGGCCATATATGTCTGCGGGATTATTATCTTCGTCGCGAATGGTTGTTACGCGTTCATAAACCTATGCTTCCCGCCCGAAATCACTCTCACTCGCGAAGGGTTTTCTGTCAGTGGAACGAAGAAAGTTCCATTGACGCGTTGGGCTGACGTTCAAGAGTTCGGCGTAGGACGCCGCCGAGGCAAGCAGGAATGGATTTATTGCATTCTCAGATCGAATGCGGGTTCCAACCTTAAGAAGCCATTCAGACAAAACTGGATCGGTTCAGGCCGCTACACTAGCGTAATCAAAGCCGAAGAGAGTGCCGGTTATATTGCGAAAACGCTGACCGACTGGCACCTCCAATACGGCAAAAATTAAGTGCCTTAGATTGGCGCGAACTCTTCCCATACCGCACCTTCACTTGTTCAGGCGTGGCTCAAAGACGCACCTTAAACCTACCCCTGTCGATTTGAGCGCCAAGCTTCATAAGCTATAAGCCGCCCGCTTCCCCTTACGTGAAAGTTCTGCCGCGTGATCACCCTTGCACCTCATATTCGTGTATTCCGCGCTCGTCGTCCCAATCTCTTCCGGTCCATAGCCAGCCTCGTGCTGCTGGCTGTGGCCGGTTCGATGTTCCTGAACGCCGACAGTGTCTGGATGCAGGCCCTTAGCTGGGGCTGTATCGCCTTTACGGCGATGGTGCTGACCCGCCTGATTGTGCGGTTTGCTTTTACGCCCGACATCACCCTGACCGATGACGGTTTCTGGCTAGGCAAGGTCGGACGCGGCACTTTCGTCCGCTGGAGCGAGGTCAAGCATTTCGGCATCGTCGACATGAAACGACAATCTTTTGTGGTTTATGCGCTGAGCGATGACGCGGCCTCTATGGCCAGTACAAAGAAACGCCTTAACGGCCTGCCCGCAGATGTCAGCGGCTATTTCCCGCCCTCGTCCGAAATCACACCACAAGACCTGCTGGCCCTGCTGAATGTCCGCAAGGCTGAGCACCGCTAAAGCGACAAGCCAGTCGACTGGTTTGAACCTGTAACGCTAACCGCTATAGGCTTGTTATGAACGCTTCGTCCGCTTTTGGACGCGGCACAGCCTCCAGTCTGATCGCAAGCGTTTGATCTCCTCCCTCGCCATTACCGATTTTCGCTCTTACGGCGCGTCCCGTCTGGATTTATCCGGCGGGCCTGTGGTGCTGTACGGGCCTAATGGTTCGGGCAAGACCAATCTGCTGGAGGCGATCAGCCTACTGACCCCCGGCAAGGGATTGCGTGGGGCCACGGCGGCCGAGATGGGACGTCGTGAACCCGGTGAGGCCATAGGCCGTCCGTGGGGCATTGCCGCCACGCTCGAAACAACTGGTGGCGAGGTGAAGATCGGCACCGGCGTCCAGACCATGGGGCTATCTGCGCGCCGTATTGTCCGTATCGACGGCGAGACCGCCCAGCCGGGCCGGATGCTGGAGCATTTGCGTCCGGTCTGGGCCACCCCCGAACAGGACCGCCTGTTTTCCGATGCGCGCGCCGACCGTCTGAAGTTTTTCGATCGACTGGTGTTTGCGGCCAACCCCGACCATGCGGCGGTCGTCTCCAACTATGAAAAGGCCCTGCGCGAACGTATCCGCCTGTTATCGGACGAGGAGCGCAGACCCGATCCCGTCTGGCTGGATGCGCTGGAAGCCCGCCTGTCGGAAGCGGGCGCACGGGCCGCACTCAACCGTGTCACCGCTTTGAAGGCCCTTCAGGACGGCATCAATGCCCGTGCCGACCGGCCTTTTCCGCAGGCCAATCTCGGGCTTGAAGGTCCGGCCGAACAGATGGCGCAGGACGGGGCTGACGAGGCCGACATTCTGTCCATGTTGGGCGAAGGCTTTGTACGCGCCCGCGCGCGTGACGGCGCGGCAGGGCGCTCGCTGTTTGGCCCCCACCGCACCGACCTGACGGCCATTCATCGCGAGAAAAACCGTCCCGCCGCCGAAGGGTCATCGGGCGAGCAAAAGGCGCTGGTCCTGAACCTGATTCTGGCCCAGACAGCGCGTCTCGCAGAGGGAGCCGCCCAGCCGGTTCTGTTGCTGGACGAAGCCCCCGCACACCTTGACGAGGCCCGCCGCGCCGCCCTGTTCGACGAGATCGAAATGCTGGGCCTGCAGGCCTTTATGACCGGTACCGAGCGCGACCTGTTTTCCGCCCTCGACGGCCGCGCACAGTTCGTTAGCGTCAGCCCCCTCGGCCTGACCCTGTAGGCGATAGCGCCGCTTGCGATTTCCCCGACCAAAAGCCTTCGAAGGATGGCTTTTTGCTAGGAAATTCCTATATATTGGATGTTTCGTGGCGCTCTGATTTGCGCCGCGAAGATGGCGGCCCAACCGCCGCCTTTTTCCCGTCCGACCCACGGACCCTGAGCCGACTTTTTCATGACCGAACAGACCGCTCCCGCGCCAGAGTACGGCGCCGATTCCATCAAGGTTCTCAAAGGCCTGGATGCCGTGCGTAAGCGCCCCGGCATGTATATCGGTGACACGGATGACGGCTCGGGCCTGCACCACATGGTCTACGAAGTGGTGGATAACGCCATCGACGAGGCCCTAGCCGGCCACGCCGATCTGGTCACTGTCACCCTGAATGCCGACGGTTCGTGCACCGTGACCGATAATGGTCGCGGTATTCCGGTGGGTATCCACGAGGAAGAAGGCGTCTCGGCCGCAGAGGTCATCATGACCCAGCTGCACGCCGGCGGTAAGTTCGACCAGAACTCCTACAAGGTTTCGGGCGGTCTGCACGGCGTGGGCGTTTCGGTTGTGAACGCCCTGTCCGACTATCTGGAACTGGTCATTTATCGCGATGGCAAAAAGCACCATATGCGCTTCGAGCGCGGTGACACCGTCAAGTCGCTGGAAGTCGTCGGCGACGCGCCGATGCGCGAGGACGGCAGCCGCCTTCTGACCGGTACCGAAGTGACCTTCTATCCTTCGGTCACGACCTTCAGCTTCATCGATTTCGACTTCAAAACGCTGGAACACCGCCTGCGCGAGCTGGCCTTCCTGAACTCCGGCGTTCTGATCAAACTGCGCGACAACCGCCCCGTAGAGCCGATTGAGTCCATCCTGCACTATGAGGGCGGCGTCGAAGCCTTTGTGCGCCACCTCGACAAGTCCAAGACCCCGATCCTGAAAGACGTCATCGTCATTCAGGGCAAGAAGGACGGCATCGAGATCGACCTCGCCCTGTGGTGGAACGACAGCTATCACGAGACGATGTTGTGCTTCACCAACAACATCCCGCAGCGTGACGGCGGCACCCACTTGTCGGCCTTCCGTGCGTCGCTGACGCGCGTGATGAGCAGCTATATCGAAAAAGCCGGCGCGGCCAAAAAAGAGAAGGTCAGCCCCAGCGGCGAAGACGCCCGCGAGGGCCTGACCTGCGTTCTGTCGGTCAAGGTTCCCGATCCGAAATTCAGCTCGCAGACCAAGGACAAGCTGGTCTCGTCCGAAGTGCGCCCCGCCGTCGAAGGTCTGTGCACCGAGGGCCTGTCGGAGTGGTTCGAAGAACACCCCGCCGAAGCCAAGCTTATCGTCTCCAAGATTATCGAAGCGGCTGCCGCCCGCGAAGCCGCGCGCAAGGCCCGCGACCTGACCCGCCGTAAGTCGGTGCTGGAAATCAGCTCGCTGCCGGGCAAGCTGGCTGACTGCCAGGAACGCGATCCGGCCAAGTCCGAACTGTTCATCGTGGAGGGCGACTCCGCTGGCGGCTCGGCCAAACAGGCGCGTAACCGCGAGAACCAGGCCGTCCTGCCCCTGCGCGGCAAGATCCTTAACGTCGAACGCGCCCGCTTTGACCGTATGCTGTCCTCGGACACGATCGGCACGCTGATCCTTGCTTTGGGCACCGGTATCGGCCGCGACGATTTCAATGCCGACAAGCTGCGCTACCACAAGATCATTCTGATGGCCGATGCCGACGTCGATGGCTCGCACATCCGTACGCTTTTGTTGACCTTCTTCTATCGCCAGATGCCGGAACTGATCGAGCGCGGCCACGTCTATATCGCTCAGCCGCCGCTCTATAAGGTCTCCAAGGGCAAGCAGCACCGCTACATCAAGGATCAGGCGGAAATGGACGCCTATCTGATCGAGGAAGGCTGCTCTGACGCCTCGCTCGAAACCGGTAGTGGCGAGGTTCGCGCCAGCATGGACCTGCAAGAGCTTGTGCGCGAAGCCAAGACCTTCAAGGCCGGTGTTGACCGCCTGTCGGCACGTGCGCCCGCCTTTACCATCGAGCAAGGCGCCCTTGCCGGTCTGTTTGACGAGAACGCCGGTGACCTGCTGGAGCGCGCCCAACGCGCCGCCGAACGCCTGAACCTCTATAACGAAGAGGGTGATGGCCCGTGGTCGGCAGAGCTGGCCCAACAGGGTGGCGTCGCCTTTACCCGCGTCCGTCGCGCCGTGGCCGAAACGGTCGTTCTGGACGAGGTTCTGGGCCGCTCCATGGATGCCCGCCGTCTGGGCGAGCGTGCGGCTGCCTTTGACAACCTGTTCGCCAAGCCGGCCATCTTCCGCCGTAAGGACAAGTCGACCACCATCCGTGGTCCGCTGGACCTGCTGAATGCGGTTCTGGATGCCGGTAAGAAGGGCATTGCCGTCCAGCGCTATAAAGGTCTGGGCGAGATGAACCCCGACCAGCTGTGGGAAACCACGCTGGACGCCAATGCCC
>NZ_JAVXCU010000007.1:0-65032 GCF_036659295.1 Brevundimonas sp.
GGCTTTTCTTCCGGCGCTTCGGACGGGTCCGGCTGGTTGTGCGGCAGCGACGACGGGTTCAGCACACCATAGGTGGCGTCCAGATCGATCACATCGCGCAGCAGGATGCGGTTATTGGCCAATTCTTCGCGCCACACCATGATGGCTTCAAAGGTCAGGGCGCTTTCGCACAGACCCGAGATCATGGCATCGCGGCCCGCTTCGATCCGCTTGGCGATGGCGATTTCGCCCTCTCGGCTCAGCAGTTCGACCGAACCCATTTCGCGCAGATACATACGCACCGGGTCATCGGTACGGTCATATTGCGACTTGGCCGGAGCCTCGGCGACAGCCGTTTCGGCCGCATTGGCCACTTCGGTGCCCTGTGCGTCGGCCGCATCTTCTTCGGCCTCGACGACATTGACGCCCATCTCGGACAGCATGGCCAGAGTGTCTTCAATGGCGTCGCCACTGACTTCCTCGCTGGGAAGAACCTTGTTCAGTTCCTCCATCGTGACATAGCCACGCGCCTTGGCCTGCTTGATGAACTTCTTGACACCGGCATCGGTCAGATCAAGCAGCGGGCCATCGGATTGGGCCTCGTTTTCCTGCGTCTCGGTCTGCGCGCTCATTTACGTCTCTCTCCAGCACCTGACAGGGAGTGATCAGTCCCCTGCGGTAAAAATACAACGGCTGAAACTTCTTCGTTAAGAAGAAGCGTCATCGCTCCAAATCGTTCCAGTTTTAATGGCTCGTCGCAGCGCATCGCGCTCGGCCTTCACCAATGCGAAAGCCGAGGCATCGAAAGCTTTGTGGGCCTCCGACTTTGCTGACGCTAACGCTTCGTCCAACGCCGCTGCGCGGGTCAGGACATCAAACGCCTGCGACCAAAGGTTACGTGTCTCGCCGAGGGGCTTGTCTGCAGCCAGGAATGGCGCGCCGGACTTTGCCGCCGCCTTCTCGACCTCATGCATCAAGTCATCGTAACCCGAACCTGCCAGATGGCGGCGCAGCGCCGCAGAGTCAAGACTGCGCCCCGAGAAACGTAGCCGTACAAGCGTCTTGGCCAGATCTGACAGGGCCGGATCGCCAAAACCATAACGGGCAATCGCCTCCATATGATCGTCCAGCCGCTCGGGATCATCGATCACCCCGTGGACCAGCGCCGCGGCCACCGGCTCGATCGAGCGCGACAGGGCATGCATGGCCCGCTGGCCCTCTGCGGTCTGGCCTTGCAGGACCGCCTTGCCCTTCCAGCGACCACCGGCACGATCGCCATAGCCACCCGCCGCGCCTTGCGGTGCATTCTGCTGTCGCGGGAAAAGGGCATCGAAACGGTCAAACAGGTCGCGACGATATTGCTCGGCCAGATCGCGGTCCTGAACCGCCCCTGCCGCCGCCCGCAACCGGCCCTTCAGGCCCGCCTTGCGCTCGGGCGTATCCAGCGGCTCGGCCTCGACCTCGCGCTGGAACAAGACTTCCGAGAAGGTGCGCGTCTGGACCATGGCCTGACGCAGGGCCGGCGCGCCCTTGTCGCGCAAGATATCATCAGGGTCCTGCCCGCCATCCAGCAGGGCAAAGCGGAACGAACGCCCCGGCTTCAGCAAGGGCAAGGCCCGTTCGATGGCACGATACGCCGCCCGCAAGCCTGCCGCATCGCCATCAAAGCTCAGTACCGGCTCGGCCGAGACCCGCCACAGACGCTCCATCTGTTCTTCGGTCAGAGCCGTGCCCATCGGGGCCACCGCCGGAAGTCCCGCCCGATGACAGGCGATCACATCCATATAGCCCTCGACGACAATGATCCCCTGCTCGCCGCGCTTCTCGGCCCCCAGAATGCGCCGTGCTTCGGGCAGGCCATAAAGCGTGGCCCCCTTGTGAAACAGTGGGCTTTCGGGACCATTCAGATATTTGGCGCGGTCATCGGGGTTCATCGCCCGACCACCAAACGACACGATCCGCCCGCGCGCATCGTGGATGGGGAACATCAGCCGATCACGGAAACGGTCATAGGGCTGCCCACCGCCCTCGGGCGAAATCAGCAGACCGGCTTCCACCAGTTCACCCGGCTTAGCCCCGCGCTGGATCAGCGCATTCTTAAGCCCCTCGCGGTCATTGGGTGCATAGCCCAGACCAAACCGCTCCCACTGGTCTTCGGGCAGACCGCGCTTTTCCAGATATTCGCGGGTCGCGCCGCCGGTCTGGCGGCGCAGGTTTGCGGCAAACCATTTTTGCGCCAGATCCATCCAGTCGGACAGGCCCGCGCGTCTTTGTTCGCGCTCGGCCGCCTGCGGGTCTTCGGCAGGCATCTGCATGCCGGCCTCTGCGGCCAGACGCGACACCGCCTCGACAAAGCTCAGACGCTCTGTCTCCTGCAAAAAGCTGATGATGTCGCCATGCTTGCCGGACGAGAAGTCGTGGAAGAAGCCCTTGTCGTCATTGACGAAGAAGCTGGGCGACTTTTCCTTGGCGAACGGGCTAAGCCCCACAAACTCGCGCCCCTGACGTTTCAGCTTCACCGAACGCCCGATAACATCGGACGGGCGGAGCCTCGCTTTCAGCTCTTCAATGAAGCGTTCGTCAAACCGCACGTTTTACCTCTGGAAACAGTCCACGACCTTAAGCAAACCTGCGCAATTTAGCGACCTCAATTGCACCTTACGCCCGCACCTATCCTGTTAAGCTTTCATTAAGCTCTGCGGCGGGATTGCGATGGCAAATGCCTGAATCTGAACGAGATTACTCCTTACACAGACTTATCCACAACCCTTGTGGATGAATGTAAGCGAGTGATTTGATGCCTTTTACCATCGCCCCCGAAGCGGTGGTTCCGGTCGGTCCCGACGCCGTTGCCGTCCCCGGTTCCCCCTCCATCGCCAATCCGACCCCGCGCGCCCTGCATGCGCGCCTGCTCGCCAATGCCGCCCTGCGTCGCCAACGCGGCCAGCAGCGCCTGAACGAGCACCGGATGGATGATGCCAGCTACTGGATCAGTGCCGCCTTTGCCGCCGTCTCCAAGGCCCACCAGATGCGCCCGCAGGCCCTGCCCCTGCCCTAAGCGCGCACACTCTTAGTCGCGCGATTAGTTTCTGGCGTTTTTTTGCGTTAGAAATACCGCTTTACGATTCGCCGTATCGGGACCGAACCCTTCGGACCCGACGCCGTAAAGCGGTAACAGGAGCAAGGCTTGGCCCGTCCCTCGCGCAAGAATATGGACGCCGACACGCCCTCGGCGCGCGACCAGCTTCTGGACGCCACCGGCATACTGATGACCGAGCAGCGCACGATCGACATCTCGCTGGCCGAGATTGCCGAGCGTTCGAACCTGAACTCGGCACTGGTGAAATACTATTTCGGCTCCAAGAACGGCCTGCTGGTCGAGCTTTTGCGCAAGGTCCTTGGCCCGCGCATGGCCGAGCTGGCACCGCTGGTCGATGCTCCGATGACGCCGAATGAAAAGCTGCGCATCCACATCAACGGTGTGGTGAACACCTATTTCAAATACCCGTATGTGAACCGGCTGATGCACTATCTGATGACCGAGGCCGGTCAGGAATATGGTCGCATCATTGCCGAGGAATTCGCCCGCCCGCTGGTCGATACCCAGAGCGCCATCCTCAAGGAAGGTCAGGCACAGGGCCTCTTCCTCGAGACCGATCCCCTGATGTTCTATTTCCATCTGGTCGGCGCCTGCGACTACCTGTTCTTTGGCCGCGCCACGCTCGACCACGTCTTTG
The DNA here is from genome assembly GCF_036659295.1 of Brevundimonas sp. Taxonomy (GTDB): domain Bacteria; phylum Pseudomonadota; class Alphaproteobacteria; order Caulobacterales; family Caulobacteraceae; genus Brevundimonas. The sequence continues at coordinate 3,717 of NZ_JAVXCU010000007.1, forward strand.
GCGTTCAGGAAATCACGCAGGACCTCAAACGCCGCTATGTGGACCACATCTATCAAACCCTGACCAAGGGTCTGGCTCCGGCATGATGACCACGCCGCTACAGGCCGCTCATCTGTAAGATACGCCAATAAAAAACCGCTCCGTCACAAACAGAGCGGTTTTTCTTTGGCTGTATTCAGGCTCAGTGATAGCGCAGATTCCACTTCGTCATCCCCCGGCTTGACCGGGGGACCCAGCGGCGCGCGATAGCGCGAAACCACCGCGACGCGTCTGGATTATGAGATCCTCTTCGGTGCCGCTGGATCCCCCGATCTACGCCGCTATGCGGCTTGTCGGAGGATGACGGCGATACAGCTTTTTCTTTGGCCAGACATGACCGGCTTCAGTTCACCTTGCGCTCGCGTCCGCCCCAATACGGCTCGCGCAGGGTGCGGCGCAGAACCTTGCCGGTGGCATTCCTTGGCAAGGCCGAAATGAAGTCCACCGACTTGGGCAGTTTGAACCCGCCGATCCGTTCGCGGGCATGGGCGATGATGTCGTCCTCGCTGGCCTCGGCACCAGCTTTCAGCACCACAACGGCCTTGACCGTCTCGCCCCATTTTTCATCCGGCACACCGATCACCGCCACCTCCAGCACCGCCGGATGGCCGAAAATCGCGTTCTCGACCTCGTTCGGATAGATGTTTTCCGCCCCCGAACAGATCATGTCGGTAAAGCGGTCGGCGATATACAGATAGCCGTCCTCGTCCAGATATCCGGCGTCTCCGGTCGAGAACCAGCCCTCGGCGCTGACCGCATCGCCTGTCGCATCCTCGCGCTTCCAGTACCCGACCATGATACTGCCCGAGCGCACCTGTATCTCGCCCACCTCGCCCGCGGGCAGGATATGGCGCGCAGCATCGACGATGCGGATTTCCACACCGGCCATCGGCTTGCCCGCCCCGCGCATACGCCGGTTGCCCTGTTGTTCGTGATCCTGCGGCGGCAGATAGGCGATGGTGCCGGTTGTTTCGGTGGCCCCGTATTGCTGGCAGAAGCCGCAGCCAAACACCTCGGTCGCCTCTTTCAGCAGTTCCAGCGCAATCGGCGAGGCCCCGTACAGAATATAGCGCAGACGGCTGTAATCCAGTTCGCGCACACGCGGTTGCAGCAACAGCATATGCAGCGCCGTCGGCACCAGGAACAGACGGTTCACGCCCGCCGCCAGCGCGTCCAGAACCTTGTCGGGTATAAACTCCGGCTGGATGATATTCCGCACGCCGTTGAAATAGCCCATGGTCGCCGCGCCGACACCGCCGACATGGCCCAGCGGCATGGCCACCAGATTGATGTCGTCCGCCTCCCAGCGCGCCCAGTCCATATCCGCATCATCGGGTATCTCGCGACTGCCCAAGACGTTGTAATGGCTCAGCATCACACCTTTGGGCAGGCCCGTCGTCCCCGACGTATACAGCTGTATGCACACTTCTGACGGGTCTATTTCTACGGCAGGATCGCTATCGTCGCCCCCGTCACGCCAGTCTGCAAACCGCTCATAACCCGCCGCCCCGTCTTCCAGCGTCACCACCCGCACCTGCGGCAGCAGCGCCTTGTACGTCTCAAGCCGCTCGAACTGGTCCGGCGCGACAAACAGCACCCTCACCTCGCTGTCCGTCGCGATATGGGCAATCTCGGGCGGGGCCAGTCGCCAGATCGTCGGCACTATGACCGCGCCCATCTTGGCCACCCCGAAATACAGCTCGAAAAACTCGTCACTGCCCTTGCCCGCAAAGGCCACCCGCTCGCCCTTTTGGACCCCTGCCGCGCGCAGGACATTGGCCACACGGTTGGAGCGCCTGTCCAGTTCCGCCCAGTTCGTCTCGCGCCCCTCATAGACACTGGCAATCTGGTCAGGCCGCGTCCGCGCATAGTGGCGGGGAATATCCCCCAGCGTCGGCATGGCGTCGTAATCGACACCGGACAAATAGGTTCTCGCTTGTGACTGACCCATGATTTCCCCTCCATCTGTCATCATCATTACGGGCAGCAAACCTGTCAGCAAGCCTTAGGTAATCGGATAACTAATAATGTTATCCCAAAATCGGCACCTGCTGACCAAGCTCTGCTGACCCAGCCTTGGCCACGACCTGTTGGCACCGCTCGCCCATTGCCATAAAGGCGCGCAGCGTTTACCGACCTAACTAAGTCTTGTTATGAAAGTAAAGAGGATGAGCGTGGATCAGTTCGAAGGCACCACCCAGGTTCGCGCCGGTTTCGAGTTACCCATTGATCGCCTGACCGACTGGCTCAAAGGCCACCTGCCCGATCTGCAAACCCCGATCCGCCTGTCCCAGTTCAAGGGCGGCCAGTCCAACCCGACCTACCGTATCGAGGCCGGTGACAAGGCCTATGTCCTGCGCCGCAAACCCTCCGGCGCGATCGTGAAAGGGGCCCACGCCGTCGAGCGCGAGTTTCGCGTCATCTCGGGTCTGGCCAAGGCTGGCTTCCCCGTCGCCGGCGCTGTGGCCCTGTGCGAGGACGATACGGTGATCGGCTCAACCTTTTATGTGATGGAGCAGGTCGAGGGCCGCATCTTCTGGAACCCGACCCTGCCGGACCTGACCCCGCATCAGCGCACCGCTCATTTCGATGCGCTGAATGCCACCATTGCCGCCCTGCACGCCATCAACCCCGCCGATATCAGGCTGGAAGACTATGGCCGTCCGGGCAATTTCTTCGCCCGCCAGATCGAGCGCTGGTCCAAGCAATATCTGGCCGATGATCTGGCGGGGCGCGATCCGAACATGGACCGCCTGATCGCATGGCTGCCCCAGAACATGCCCGCCGATGACGGCTCCTCCTCGATCATCCACGGCGACTATCGTGCCGACAATCTGATCTTTGCCCCCGACGGCCCCACCGTGCGCGCCGTGCTGGACTGGGAGCTATCCACGCTGGGCCACCCAATGGGCGATTTCACCTATCACATGATGATGTACCGCCTGCCACCACACATGATCGGCGGCTTTGCCGGCGCAGACCTTGCGGCACTCGGCATCCCGTCCGAGGCCGATTATCTCAAAGCCTATTGCCAGCGCACGGGCCGCACGGTGCCATCGGACGAAGACCTGCGCTTCTACTTCGCCTTCAACATGTTCCGCTTTGCCGCCATCTTCCACGGCATCAAGGGTCGCCTGTTGCGGGGCAGCGCCGCCTCGGAACATGCCAAGACCATGGCCGACAACTTCCCCGAACTCGCCGCCCTCGCGTGGGCCCAAACTGGTCAAGACACTGGAGTAGCAGCATGAGCAACAACGACCTCGAACAAGGCCGCGACATCGCCGCCCGCGTCGAAGCCTTCGTGCGCGAAACCGTCATCCCCTATGAAAAAGACCCGCGCGCCGAAAGCCACGGCCCGACCGATGAACTGGTCGCCGAAATGCGCAACAAGGCCCGTGCCGCAGGGCTGCTGACCCCGCATATTCCGGGCGGCACAGGACACGTCTCGCATCGCGCGACTTCGCTGATCCTTCAGGCCGCGGGCCTGTCCCCGCTGGGTCCGGTGGCGCTCAACGTCATGGCCCCCGACGAGGGCAATATCTACATGCTGGGTCAGGTCGCCAACGACGCCCAGAAGGAGCACTTCCTCAAGCCGATGATCGCCGGCACCGCCCGCTCGGCCTTCTTCATGACCGAACCGGCCGAAGACGGCGGCGCGGGTGCTGACCCCTCAATGATCCAGACCACCGCCACCCAAGACGGCAACCACTGGATCATCAACGGCCGCAAAGCCTTCATCACTGGCGCGGTCGGCGCCTCGGTCGGCATCATCATGGCCAAGACCGATGCCGGAGACGGCAAGGTCGCCGCCACCATGTTCCTGATCGACCTGCCCCACCCCGCCATCACGGTCGAGCGTGTTTTGGAAACGATCGACAGCTCCATGCCGGGCGGCCATTCGATCCTCAAGATCGACAATCTGCGCGTCTCTGCCGACGCCATTCTGGGCGAACCGCATCAGGGCTTTAAATACGCACAGGTGCGCCTGTCACCGGCCCGCCTGACCCACTGCATGCGCTGGCTGGGGGCCTGTCGCCGCGCCCACGAAATCGCCTGCGCCTACGCCGTCAAACGCCACGCCTTCGGCAAGCCCCTTATCGACCACGAAGGTGTCGGCTTCATGCTGGCAGACAACCTGATCGAGCTGAAACAGGCCGAGTTGATGATCGACTGGTGCGCCAGCATCCTCGACACCGGCGCGCTTGGCACCACCGAAAGCTCCATGGCCAAGGTCGCCGTATCAGAGGCCCTGTTCCGCATCGCCGACCGCTGCGTTCAGGTCTTGGGCGGCACCGGCGTCTCGGGCGACACCCCCGTCGAACAGATCTTCCGCGAAGTGCGCGCCTTCCGCATCTATGACGGCCCCACTGAGGTCCACAAATGGAGCCTCGCCAAGAAGATCAAACGCGAGGTCCTGAACCCCGCCTAGAATTGAAAAAGCTGCATCCTTGCTAAGTGTTGGCAAACAAAATTGGCCATTTTCGCGTCATCCTCGCCCTTGTGGCGAGGATCCATACGCTCGACAGGGATTGATTAGACGGATCCGCGTAAAACGACTTCGGCAGCGTGTCTGGATCCTCGCCACAAGGGCGAGGATGACGAAGCCGGATTATAGTCCCAGCCATTAAAAAAGGCCCGCTGCGATCTCTCGCAGCGGGCCTTTCATTATCGAGCCAGTCTAACCCCTCAGACGCGCTCGATAATGATGGCAGGGGCCATGCCGCCAGCGGCGCACATGGTAATCAGGCCATAGCGACCGCCGGAGCGTTCCAGTTCGTCCAGAGCGGTGCCGATCAGCATCGAACCGGTCGCACCGATCGGATGGCCCAGAGCCATCGAGCCACCGTTGATATTGACCTTTTCGCGGTCCAGACCGAGGTCGCGGATGAACTTCTCGGCCACCACCGAGAAGGCCTCGTTGATTTCCCACACATCGATGTCGGCCACCGTCAGACCCGCCTTGGCCAGTACCTTGTGGGCCGCCGGAACCGGCGCATTCAGCATCAGGGTGGGATCGTCACCGATATTGGCATAGGCGACCACGCGACCACGCGCCTTCAGGCCGTGCTTGGCGGCATATTCCGGCGAAGCGATCAGCACCGCAGCCGCACCATCGACCACACCCGACGAGTTACCCGCATGGTGAACGGCCTCGATCTTCACGTCCGGATAGCGGCGCTTGATCTGGCTGGCAAAGGTCACGCCATTGCCTTGGTCCCATTCGGCCAAACCGGCAAAGCTGCCCTTCAGGGCCGCCAGACCCTCAGCCGTCGTCGACGGGCGCGGGAACTCCTCGCGGTCCAGCGCCACTGAACCGTCAGGGTTCAGAACCGGCACCAGCGACTTGTCGAAACGGCCTTCCTTGATGGCGCGGTCCGCACGCTGCTGGCTGACCAGAGCCAGAGCATCCAGCTCCTCACGCGAAATGCCCTCGATGGCCGCGATCGCGTCACCGCAAACACCTTGGTGCGATTGCGGGTGCAGTTGGTCCAGACCCTCATAGCCCGCGCCCATCAGGGCCGGTGCCGTGCCATTGGCAACGTCTTCTGCGGCCAGTTGGGCATGGTACGACATCATCTCGACGCCGCCTGCGATCACGCAATCCTCGTGACCCGAAGCCACAGCCGCCGTCGCCAGCGTCACCGCCGTAATGCCACCGCCGCAGAAACGGTCCAGCGTCACACCCGAAGTGGTGATGTCAAAACCGGCCGACAGCGCCGCCATACGGCCCAGATCGCCGCCCTGCTTGCCGCGCTGGACCGAGGTCGAGATGATCACATCATCCACCGTCTTGGTGTCCAGCTTGTTGCGCTCGGCAATCGCCTTCAGCACGGTTGCGCCAAGGTGGGTCGGGTGCAGGTGCGACAGTGCGCCCTTGCCCGGCTTGCCTACGCCGCGCGGTGTGCGAACGGCGTCAATGATAAGGGCCTCGCCCATGATGATACTCCCTTAAATCTTTGAAACTTATCGGGTAAAGCTTGCGCCGCTGGCGGCCTTCTCAAGGAGAAGCTTGGCGGGCGCGATGCCCATGGCCTTCAGACCGTCGACGATCTTGGACAGGCCCACCGTGTCGGCCCAGAACATCGGGCCACCGGTGTAAACGGGCCAGTTATAGCCCAGCACACAGGCCACATCGATGTCGCTGGCACGAAGCGCAATGCCCTCTTCCAGCACCTTGGCCGCCTCGTTGACCACCGGATAAAGCAGCGCCGCTACGATCTGCTCGTCCGACTTGTCGCCGCTCAAGGTCACACCTTTGAACGCAGCCAGATCGGCAATGACCTTGGCGGCTACGGGGCTGGGCGTCGCTTTTCGCTTCTCGTCATAGTCATAGAAGCCGCCATTCTTTTTCTGGCCCAGACGGTCCAGCGCCACCAGATCGCCATACAGGGTGCGCTCGTTCGAGCCGCGACCGATCACATCCAGACCGACCAGATCGATCATGGCAAACGGGCCCATCGCAAAACCATAGTCATAAATGGCCTTGTCGATCTGTTCCGGTGTCGGGCCTTCCAGCACCAGTTGGTCGGCGGCAAAGCCACGCTGGGCCATCACACGGTTGGCGATAAAGCCGTCGCACACGCCCGACAGCACCGGCACCTTGCCGATGATCTTGCCCAAGTTCATGGCCGTGGCCACAACCTCGGGGCGGGTCTTGGCCCCGCGCACCACTTCCAGCAGGCGCATCACATTGGCCGGCGAGAAGAAGTGCAGACCCACTACATCCTCGGGACGCGAGGTCGCTGCTGCAATCGCATCCAGATCAAGGAAGCTGGTATTGGACGCCAAGATCGCGCCCTTCTTGGCGATCTTGTCCAGTTCGCCAAAGATTTCCTTCTTCAGGCCCAGTTCCTCGAACACAGCCTCGATAATCAGATCCGCATCCGCAAGGTCGGTCTTCGACAGCGACGGGGTGATCAGCGCCATGCGCTGCTCGACCTGCTCAGGTGTCATGCGGCCCTTGGCAGCAGTGTTCTCGTAGTTCTTGCGGATCACACCGATGCCGCGATCCAGAGCCGCCTGATTGGTTTCCACCAGCGTCACCGGAATACCGGCATTGAGGAAGTTCATGGTGATGCCGCCACCCATGGTGCCCGCCCCCAGAACCCCCACCGACTTGATCGGCAGGGTAGCCACATCCTTGCCAATGCCCGGCACCTTGGCCGTCGAACGCTCGGCAAAGAAGAAGTAACGCTGGGCCGCGCTCTCGGTCGAAGACACCAGCTCTTCAAACAGCGCCCACTCGCGCTTCATACCCTCTTCAAACGGCAGTTCAGCCGCCGCTTCGATGGTTTTGACGATATTGAACGGGGCCTTGAAACCACGGAAGGCACGCGCATTCTTCTTGAGGAAGTCCGCATAGATTTCCGGCTTGCCGCGCGACGGCTCGACCTTGTCCTGCAGGTCGCGAACACGCCACAGCGGGGCGACGGCGTTTTCGGCAATCAGTTCTTCACAATAGGCAATCGCGTCTTCGCGCAAACGGCCTTCCTCGGCCAGCTTGTCGACCAGACCCAGAGCATGCGCCTTTTTCGCGCCCACCGGTTTGCCCGTGGTGATGATGTCCAGCGCCGCCTCTACGCCCACCAGACGCGGCAGACGCTGGGTGCCACCGGCCCCCGGCAACACACCCAGCAGAACTTCCGGCAGACCCACCTTGGCCGACGGCACAGCGATGCGGCGATGACAGGCCAGCGCCACCTCGAAACCGCCCCCCAGAGCGGTGCCAAAGATCGCCGCCACCACCGGCTTTTCGCGGTTCTCCAACTGCTCGAACACCACATCGAGGTTCGGCTCTTTGAACGGCTGGCCCAGTTCGGTGATGTCGGCACCGGCAAAGAAGGTGCGACCGGCACAGGTCAGCACAATCCCCTTTACCCGCTCATCGGCCAGCAAGACTGCCAGACCTTCGTGCAGGGCCACACGCACGGCATGACCCAGTGCATTTACCGGCGGGCTGTCGATGGTCAGAATCCCGACCTGCCCGATGACTTCGGTTGAACCGATTGCGCTCATGGCCCCTCACTCTTCTCGATTATCTTGGCGGATGTGACCCCATAGGTCACTTTCATAACAATACTTACTGCCTGTTTCGACGCTGCGCCAGTCCGGCGCGCTCAAGAAACAGAAGCCGTAGAAGAGAGATGGAGAGGCAGCCTAGCCGCGCCCCTCCATCCCTGTCGTACAGCGCTTAGCGCGGGGCCATACGGATGCCGCCGTCAATGCGGACATCTTCGCCGTTGAAGTACGGGTTGCGCACCATTTCCAGCGCCAGCGAAGCATATTCTTCCGGATTACCCAGACGCTTCGGATGCGGAACGCTGGCAGCCAGTGCGGCCTTCACATGCTCGGGTGCCGCATTCATCAGCGGGGTGCTGAAGATGCCCGGCAGGATGGTGTTGACGCGGATGGCCTCGCTCATCAGGTCACGCGCGATCGGCAGGGTCAGACCCACAATCGCAGCCTTCGACGCCGTATAGGCGGCTTGGCCCATCTGGCCGTCTTCGGCGGCGACCGATGCGGTGTTGATGATCACGCCGCGCTCGCCGTCTTCCATCACGTCCAGCGACAGCATGCCTTGGGCGGCCTTGGCCACGCAGCGATAGGTGCCGACCAGATTGACCTGGATGATGCGGTTAAAATCGTCGAGCGGGAAATGCTTGTGCTCGCCCGTCTCGCGGTCGCGCCATGCCGTCTTGAAGGCATTGCCGATACCGGCGCAGTTGATGAAGATGCGCTCTTGGCCGTGGGCACCGCGCGCCTTTTCAAAACCGGCCTCGACGGAGGCATCGTCGGTGACGTTGACCTTGCAGTAAATGCCGCCGATTTCCGCCGCCATCGCCTCACCGGCCTCTTCGTTCAGATCGAAGATGGCGACCTTCACACCCTGTGCGGCCAGCGCACGGGCGGTTGCGGCACCCAGACCACTGGCAGCGCCGGTGACGATCGCAGCTTGTCCTTGAAACTTCATAGTATTTCCTCGCTTCTAGTCGTGCGCCTTACAGCGCCTCGATGATGGTGACATTGGCCAGACCGCCGCCTTCGCACATGGTCTGCAGCCCGTATTTCTTGCCTTGCGAACGCAGGGCATGGATCAGGGTGGTCATCAGCTTGGCCCCCGTGCCGCCCAGCGGGTGGCCCAGCGCAATCGCCCCGCCGTGGATATTCAGCTTGGCAGGGTCCGCATCCAACGCCTTCAGCCACGCCATCGGGATCGAAGCAAAGGCCTCGTTGACCTCGTAAAGGTCGATGTCGTTGATGCTCAGGCCCGCCCGCTTCAACGCCAGCTTGGTGGCGTTCAGCGGCGCTTCCAGCATGATGACAGGGTCTTCGCCGTAAACCGTCATCTGGTGCACACGCGCCAGCGGCTGCACGCCCAGTTGCTTCAAACCGCGCTCGTTGACGACCAAAAGACCGGCCGCGCCATCGCACATCTGGCTGGCATTACCCGCCGTGATCGCCCCGCCTTCCACCAAGGCTTGCAGGCCTGCAATGCCTTCATAGGTGGCGGTGGCGCGCACGCCCTCGTCGGTGTCGTGGATGACGGGATTGCCCTCCTTGTCCACGCCGTTCAGGGCCAAAATCTCGGGCTTGAACACACCCGCCTCGATGGCGCGGGCTGCCTTCTGATGGCTGTCCAGCGCAAAGCGGTCCATGTCTTCGCGCGTAAAGCCATGCTTGTCGGCAATGGCCTGCGCGGCATTGAACTGGCTCCACACCACGCCCGGATAGCGCGCTTCCATCCCTGGCGAGGTCGAGCCGCCAAGACCCGCCTTCAGCGACAGCACCGTCGGCGATCCCATCGGCACGCGCGTCATGCTCTCGACGCCTGCGGCCATCACCACATCCATAGTGCCTGCCATCACAGCCTGAGCCGCAAAATGCAGCGCCTGTTGCGACGAGCCGCACTGGCGGTCGATAGTCACCGCCGGAACGCTCTCGGGCAGTTTCGAGGCCAGCACCGCATTGCGACCGACCGAGTTGGACTGCTCGCCGCCCTGACTGACACAGCCCATGATGACGTCTTCGATCAGCACCGGATCAATGCCGGAGCGCACCACCAGCTCATCCAGAACCGATGCTGCCAGATCCGCCGGATGCCAGTCGCGCAGACGCCCGCCCTTACGACCGCCCGCCGTCCGTACTGCCGATACGATATAGGCCTCGCCCATCATCCTGCTCCCCGCATCGCGCCCCTGCGGGCACAAGTAACTAATTGCTTAGTGAGTTTCTAAGGTCTGCACGACAACGAAGGCAAGCTCAATTTAATTGACCAATTGATTTTTACCTTACAGCCACACCTCGCCAGCCACGGATCACGCTGCTATCCCTGTTCCGGCACGCCCCATTGCGGGCCCCTTAGTCTGCACGGAGCATCTTATGAACGGTCCCCTGTCCGGTATCCGCATCATCGAGATTGCAGGCCTCGGCCCCGCCCCGTTCGCCGCCATGATGCTGGCCGACCATGGCGCAGAGGTGATCCGCATCGACCGTCCGGGGGCCCATATCGAAAGCCGCGATCCGCTGATGCGCTCGCGCACCATCCGCTTCCTTGATCTGAAATCACCCGATGGCCAAGCCGCCCTGCGCGAACTCGTCAAAACCGCAGACGGCCTGATCGAGGGCTTTCGCCCGGGTGTGATGGAGCGTCTCGGCCTCGGGCCCGACGTGCTGCTGACCGACAATCCGGCCCTTGTTTACGGGCGCATGACCGGCTGGGGCCAGAGCGGCTTCTATGCCGCCCGCGCCGGACACGACATCAACTATATCGCCGCCTCTGGGGCCCTGCACATGATCGGCCGCAAGGGCGAGGCGCCCGTCCCGCCGCTCAATCTGGTCGGCGATTTTGGCGGCGGCGGCATGATGCTGGCCTTTGGCATGGTCAGCGCCCTTCTGGCCGTTAAAAACGGCGCGTCCGGTCAGGTCATCGACTGCGCCATGACCGACGGCTCGGCCCTGCTGACCGCCATGATGTGGGGCTTTCGCGCCAGCGGCTTCTGGCAGGACGAACGCGGCAGCAACATTCTCGACACCGCCGCGGCCTTCTATGATGTCTATGAGACAGCCGACGGCAAGCACATCGCCATCGGAGCCATCGAGCCGCAGTTTTATGCCCTGATGCTGCACGGTACAGGCCTGTCGGACGACCCGCTGTTTGCCATCCAGATGGACATCGCCAACTGGCCCGCTCAAAAGGCCGCGCTGGCCGCCCGCATCCGCACCAAGACCCGCGACGAATGGGCCGCCATCTTCGATGGTCTCGATGCCTGCGTCACACCGGTCCTGAACATGACCGAGGCCTTGGCCGCGCCCCATAACCGCGACCGCAACACCTTCATCACCATAGATGGCGTGGACCAACCGGCCCCCGCCCCGCGCTATTCGGCCACACCGTGCGCCACACCGGTCCCGCCCAAAACCTGACAACGCCTAGCGCAGGGTCAGCCCTCCATCGGTCACAATCCCTTGCCCGACAATATAGCTGGCCTCGGGCGCCGCGAGGAACATCGCCACCTGCGCCACGTCTTCGGGCGTGCCAAGACGGCGCGCCGGAATGGCCCGCTCGGTCTTCTTGCGGCGCTCCTCGTCCTGCGCCACACCGGCAATCAACTGGGTGGCAATAAAGCCGGGCGACACCGCATTGACGCGAATACCGTCCCTCGCCCACTGGTCCGCCAAGGCCCGCGTCAGCCCCATCAGGCCCGACTTGGACGCCGTATAGGCCGGTGTATCCTTCAGCGTCACCAACGCACTGACCGAGGCCATGTTGACGATCGCCCCTTTTGAGGCCGCCAGCGCGTCATGAAAGCGGAAGCACAGGTCCGCCACGGCGTTCAGGTTCAGATCGATCAGGGCGCGGAACCCCTCGATCGTATATTCGTCCTCGCGCATGCCACCGGCATTATTGACCAGAACATCCAGCGCCCCCACAGCCGCCACCAGCGCCGCCCGCTCGGCCTCGTCATCCATCCGCACGCGGTGATAAACAAAGCCGGACAGGTCGCCCTCATAATCCGCCGCTGCCGCCCGCGTGCCGGTAATGTGGACTGTGGCCCCTGCGCGGGCAAAGCCCTCGGCCACACCCAGACCGATCCCTTGCGTGCCGCCGGTGACCAGTACCACCTTGCCCGTATAGTCAAAGCTGACGCTCATGGGCTTAGGCTCCCCTAAAGCTGGCCGGACGCTTTTCGAGGAAGGCCATCACGCCTTCGACATGGTCCTTGGTCTGGCCGACGCGATACTGGGCCTCGCGCTCGGCCTGAAGGCTGTTCTCAAACGTACCGTTCACCGCCGCCCAGGCCAGTTTGCGGATTTCGCCAAGGCTGGCCGCGCCGATGCTCAGTTGGCTGGCCAGTTCGACCGCCTCGTCCATCAGGACATCCTCGGCCACAACGCGGTTGACCAGCCCCCATTCCAGCGCCTTGGCCGCCGGAAGCCTGCCTGCCAGCAGCATCATTTCCATCGCCCGCACACGGCCAATCGTGCGCACCAGCAAATGCGTCGAGCCGCCATCGGGCACCAGACCCACCTTGGCAAAGGCCTGCATGAAATAGGCTTTCTCCGACGCCACAACCATGTCGGCCATCAGGGCAAAACTGGCCCCGATACCGGCGGCTGCCCCGTTCACCGCCGAAATCCACGGCACCGACAGATGGATCAGCCGCTGGATCAGCGGATTGATCGGATTTTCCAGCCCCGAGCCGGCGTCATAGGCCTCGGTGCCAATGCCTTCCAGACCGCCGCTGGCCAGATTGGCCCCCGAGCAAAACCCCTTGCCCGCGCCGGTCAGGATCATGGCCCGCGCCTTGTCCTCGACCTGATCCAGAACCGCGCCCAGTTCTTCCATCATGGCAATGGATACCGCATTCAGCGTCTGCGGATCATTCAACCTCACAATGGCGACATCGCCGCGCCATTCCAGTTCGATCAAAGCCGGATCATTCAAAGCCACGGGCTACCCTCCGTACGCACGGCAAATCACGCCGTCATTTCTGACGCCATTGCCGCACAGGCAGACCCGCACCGTCAATATAATTGTTCAGTTGATTAAATAACTGTCGCCAGGCTCAGCGCAGTTCAACCGTTCGGCGCCGCACCGACTGGCGCACACGATCAAAACGGTCACCCAGCGTGCGGGGGCGACAGCGTTCACGCCGCTCCATATCACCGGCCCAACGCTGCCACATGGCCGCCATCAGTTCGGGATGGCGATCATACTGGTGCACGATCGGGCTGGCCGAACCGTCAGGATTGCAGATCAGTCCGTCCGCCAGCGACATCGCGCCACCGGCCACCATGCCCAGTGTCGCCACGCGGCTGTGATTGGCAAAGACCTGCCCATCGATCAGACCCAGATGCACCGCCAGATTGCATGAGGCCTGATCGGTCCCGAAGGCCCCGCCGATCTCCGAGCGCGGAATAGCGCCCAGCATCAGGATCAGGCGACAAAAGCGCGACAAGGCCTCGCGCGGCCCCAGAACAGTCCCGACACAGATACAGGGCTGCTCCGCCACGGAATCGGCAAAACTGCCACCGGCCACAGCCCGCAAATACTTCATATTGAAGTCGTGGGTTTTCAGCGGCGCATCGCACTCGGCAAAGAATTCGAGCGTCGTCGGCGCAGACGCGAACGGATCGCCCTGAAACACCACATCGCGCACATCCGTCAGCAGCACATGACGCACCCACGGACGCTCGCTCAACAGCAGGTCAAAGCCCGCAAAACGCGAGACAACCGGATGCGGGGCCCAGGACTTGCCCGAGGCCACATCATGCGTGCAGGGTGCATCCAGCGCCTCGACACCATACTCGGCCAGAAACGCTCGCACGTCCGCAGACCTGTCCACCACAAGGGCTACAGGTCCGCTGTAATAGGCGCGTAAAGACCGGACAAAAATGGCGATGTCGGCGGCGTCATAGCCGGTCGCATAGCCCAGAACCAAGTCCTGATGGCCCGCTGCGATAGTCGAGGATGCCCCCCTCACCTTCGCCAGCGCAGCGGATAGCCAATCCAGATAGACCGACCTAACCGCTGAAGTCGCCATTTAGCCTCGCATTGAATCCGCAAAACGGTTGAACAGATAAAGGCTATCCGTCGGTCCCGGCGATGCTTCCGGGTGGTGCTGGACAGAGAACACCGGCTTGCCCGTCAGCGCAATACCGCAGTTGGTACCGTCAAACAGGCTGATATGGGTTTCGACAACGCCGTCCGGCAGGCTGGCCTGATCCACCGCAAAGCCGTGGTTCATCGAAACGATCTCGACCTTGCCGGTCGTCAGGTCCTTGACCGGATGGTTTGCACCATGGTGGCCTTGAACCATCTTGATGGTCTTGGCACCGACGGCGATGGCCAGCATCTGGTGACCCAGGCAAATGCCCATGATCGGCTTGCCGCTGGCGACCAGTTTTTGAATTTCGGGCACAGCATAGATGCCGGTCGCGGCCGGATCGCCCGGACCGTTCGACAGTACGATACCGTCCGGATTGCGGGCCAGCACGTCCTCGGCCTTCGTATCGGCCGGAACCACCGTGATCTTGCAGCCGGTCGAGGCCAGAGCGCGCAGGATGTTACGCTTCACGCCATAGTCGATGACCACGACATGCTTGTCGGCGGCATCCACCTTGGGATAGCCGGCCGGCCATTCCCACACACCCTCGTTCCATTCAAAGGCTTGCAGGGTGGTGGCTTCCTTGGCGAGGTCCAGACCGACCAGACCGGTCCAGGCCTTGGCCTTGGCCACCAGAGCCTCCAGATCGAAGTTGCCGTCCGGATCATGGGCGATGACCGCATGCGGCGCGCCCTTGTCACGGATCAGTTGCGTCAGGGCGCGGGTATCCACACCGGCCAGCGCCACGGTGTTGCGCGAATTCAGCCACGCATCGAAATCACCGCCCGAGCGCCAGTTGGCCGGATCGGTCGGCAGGTCGCGGAACACCGCGCCCACAGCCGCCTTGCCCGCCACATCGGCGACCTGCTCCACATCTTCGTTGTTCACGCCGACATTGCCGACATGCGGGAAGGTGAAGGCCAGGATCTGGCTCATATACGAAGGATCGGTCAGGATTTCCTGATAGCCGGTCATAGCGGTGTTAAAGACCACCTCGCCCAGTGCCGAGCCCGTCGCACCGGCCCCCAGTCCCGACAGGACCGTGCCGTCCGCAAGGACCAAAACACCCGTGGCACCGGACAAAATCTTGGACGTCATGGCACAGGCTCCTAAGCGGGGAAAACAGCAGGTAAACGGCGGCGTCACTAAGTAGTCCGGCGGGTCCGGTCAACCCGCCTTATGTCTTAAGGCCATATTAGTGCGGGATAGATGCGGCCTTACGATGGCGCACCCAGAACCAGGCGAGCGTCGTTATGGCAAAGAACAGCACGCTGGGCACAATATAACCCCCTGCTGCCGCCACCACGGCAAAGGCCGAAAACACCAGTCCACACACGCCCAGAACCTTGTGTCCGGTGCTTTTGGCACGACGCAGCAGCGACAACGAACACACGGCATACAGACACAAGGTCAGTACAGACGTAACCCCGATCAGCATTTCGAACTGTTTGCCCAGACTGGGCTGAACACTGACCAACAACAGCGCACTCATTATTGCGCCCATCATCAGCGGATTGCTCAACGGGGTGCGTCCGATTTCCTTGCCGCCAAATACACGCGGCAACCAGCCCTGCTCGGCTGCGGCCCGCGCCGTCTCGCCGCCGGTCATGGTCCAGCCGACAATCGTGCCCGTCGTCTTGACCACGGCACAGGCTGCCACAAGACCGGCCACCGAAGCGCCCATCACACGCGCCACCAGATCGGCAAACGGACTGGTCGACTGCGCCAGAACACCGGCCGGAATAACCCCGAACACCGCCACGCAAGCCGCCACATAGACGACAAAGGCCAGCAGCACGCCCGCCACCGAGGCGCGCCCGACATCGCGCGCAGGGTCCTTGACCCGCGACGACAGCACGGCCGCGCTTTCGACACCCAGAAACGCCCAGAAAATAATCGCCAGCGACGCCGGCACCGACTGCCACAGCGGCAGGTTCTGCGGGCTCCAGCTTTCCACAAAGACCGCGCCGTCAAACGCGATGACGCCAGCCACAATCGCCAGAATAATGGGCACCAGACCCACCACCAGACTGATCGCCCCGAACCGCGCCGCCGAGCGTGTGCCCAGCGCATAGACGCCTGTCGTCATCCACAACAGCCAGATTGGCCAAGGCTCCCCACAGAGGCTCCTTCAGGACCGGAATGAAGAAGGCCAGATAACCGATCGCCGCCACGGCCACGGCCACATTGCCCACCAGACACGCGCCCCAGTAGAAAAGGCCCGCCTGATAGCCAAGGAACCGCCCAAGCCCCTGCGCGGCAAAATCAGACAGCCCGTCCGCCGTCGGCATCAGACGGCCCAGACCGCCAAACACCAGCGCCAGCGTTATCGCGCCAATGCCACAGACAATCCAGCCGATCAGGCTGGAACTGCCCGTCGGGGCCAATGTCACCGGCAGGAGATATACCCCCGACCCGATCATATTGCCCGCCACAACCAGTGCGGCCACGCCCCATCCAAGGCGGCGATTGTCTGTAGAAATGATGTCGATCTGGCTCATGCAAATCGCCATAGCGATAAATTACGCCCTCGTCGCTATCTGCTCGCGCACATCGACCAATTGTCGACACGGCCCGCCATGTATAAGCCCACACCCTGCAATCTCAGTGAAAGCCAAAGTCATGCCTATCACCACTATCGGGCTCGATGCCGACGACACCCTTTGGCACAACGAAACCATCTTCCGCCTCAATCAGAAGCGCTTTGCCGACCTTCTGTCCGACCATGCCGAAGAACCGGTCCTGATGGATCGCCTTGCCATTATCGAGCGCCGCAACCTGCGCCTGTACGGCTATGGCGTGAAGGGCTTTACCCTGTCGATGATCGAGACGGCGATGGAGCTGTGCGACGGTGCCGCCCCGCCCCATATCATCCGCGAGATTCTGGCCGCAGGACGCGAAATGCTCAACCATCCGGTCGAGCCCCTGCCCGGCGTCGAGGAAACCGTCGCCCGCCTGGCCAATGACTATCGCCTGATCCTCGTCACCAAGGGCGACCTGCTGGATCAGGAACGCAAGCTGGCCGCCTCGGGTCTGGGCGAACACTTTTCGGGTGTCGAGATTGTGTCCGAAAAGGACCGTTCCACCTATGAGCGGGTCTTTACCCGCCACGGCACCGGCCCCTCTGAAGCCGTTATGGTCGGCAACTCCATGAAGTCCGATGTCCTGCCCGCCATCGAAGCTGGCGCATGGGGTGTCCACATCCCCTACCACATCACCTGGGCCCACGAACTCGCCGACGCCCCCGAATGCCACCCCCGCTATATCAGCCTCGCCCGCATCGACGAGTTGGACGACTGGCTACGCCACATCGACACCTGATCGCGCAAATACCGGTGCAGCCTGAATTTCCGGCCTGACTGCGGACGCAAAAGCCGGAACCGAATAATAGTAAATATCGCCGTTATCAGTAACTCGATAACTGATAACGGCGATACACAGAATACCACATAACAATACTAGCTGAACAAAGATCAATAATACAGCACCCAATTATGTTACAAGATAGCAACAATATCGAGGCAGAGGTCCAATTGTGGACATCTTTAGCAACGGTTTAGCTTGACCAACCACGGCTCCCTCAAGACTATGACAAACTTAAGTTCGACTTGTGTTGTTATTTGTAGGTACGCCTAATGCGTTTAACTCGCTCCCATCTTCTGGCCTCGTCCTTCCTGGTCGGTGCTCTTGCCGCTACCAGCGTAGCCGCGCAGGAAGTCCAGACCATCGCTGTTCAGGACGAAGCTTCGAACCTCGGCGAGATCGTCGTTACCGGTTCGCGCATCCGCCGCAGCGCCGCTAACGCCCCGACCCCGATCATCCAGGTTTCGCAAGAAGAAATCCTGTCGACGGGCCAAACCAGCCTGATCGACTATCTGGCAACCATCCCGGCCCTGTCGAACTCGACCGTTCCGTCGGACACCACGGGTTCGTCGCTGAACACCGGCGGCCTGTCGCTGGCCAACCTGCGCTCGCTGGGTGCCAACCGCACCCTGACCCTCGTAGACGGCCGCCGTCACGTGGGTTCGGTCGGTGGCGAACTGTCGGTTGACGTCGACGCCATCCCGCGCCTGCTGATCCAGAACGTCGAAATCATCACCGGCGGCGCTTCGTCGGTTTATGGTGCCGACGCCGTATCGGGCGTGCTGAACTTCATCCTGAAAAAGGATTTTGAAGGTCTGGAAATCGACGCCAACTACGGCCAGATCAACGACAATGGCGAAGCCACCCGTCGCGTCTCGGGCCTGATCGGCAAGAACTTCCTCGACGGCCGCCTGAACGTTTACGCTCACGCCGAATACGAAAAGATCGACAATGTCGACTCGCTGGACATCGACTGGATCCGTCGTGCTCCGATCCGTCTGGGCGTCGATGCCGACCCGACCAACCGTCCCTATGACGGCATTCTGGACGCAGACCTGTTCTTCGGTGCAAACCGTCTGGACATCATGCCGTGGGGCCAAACCACTCTGGCCAACACCCAGCGCCCGAGCGACCTGACCAACCCGAACGTTGCCTACTGGGACTGCATGCCGGACGGCAGCTTCTCCTATTCGGCCAACTGCTACGGCGTGACCCCGGGCAAGACCTTTGTTTATGACGGCAATGTCGGCCGCGACGCCAATTTCGGTGATCGCATCGGCAATACCGGCATCAACCGCCCTTACAACATCGGTGGCGACGGCATGCCGCTTGGCGAAGTCGCCGGTTACAGCCGTATTCCGGCTTCGGAATCGCAGCGCTACCAAGTCGGCACCAACTTCCGCATCACGGAAGAAATCAATTTCAACGCCTCGGCCAAGTACATCACCGAGGAAACCTTCATGCGCGGTCAGCCGACCTTCTTCGACATCGATCTGGACAACGGATCGTATGCGAAGGACGCGACCAACTCGATCTGGGGCACCTCGGCCTTCGATCTGCGCTGGGATGACAACGCCTACCTGCCGCAAAACATCAAGACTGCGATCGCGAACAACCGCATCGACATCTATGCGCCGCCGACCGCTGGCGCACCGGGCGCACTGCTGCGCTCCGAAGCTCTGCCGATCGCCCGTCACTCGATGTTCGGTCCGGAACGCTCGCAAGCCAACACCCGCGACCTGCAACGCTATGTCGCCGGCTTCAACGGTAACCACGGTCAACTGGGCTTCATGAAGTCCTGGTCGTGGGATGTCGGCTACACCTATGGCAAGGTCGAGATCGAAAACATCGAGCGCGGCGTAGACGTACAGCGCATGGCGCTGGCTTCCGACGCTGTCGTCGACAACCTGGGTGTCATGGGCAAGGCTGGCGCTATCGTCTGCCGCGCTTCCCTGCTCAACGCTCAAGGTCTGCCGGTTGCTGACCAAGTGCGTGGCGGTGATCTGAACGACACCGAATACGGTCGCAAGGCTCTGTCCGAGTGCACCCCGCTGAACGTCTTTGGTGCTGGTAACCAGTCGGCCGAAGCGCTCCAGTACGTAGACGCCTTCGTCCGCGTTCAGGAAGAAAACATCCAGCATCAGGCGATCGCCTCGATGTCGACCGAACTGTGGGACTTCTGGGGTGCTGGTAACCTCGGCGTCGCCTTCGGCGGCGAATGGCGCAAGGAAACCACCTCGGCTATCGGCCGCAGCAACACTGCTGGCGACCGTCTGCTGTTCCTCAACAGCGGCGCAGACTTCCCGGAAGTCAGCTACGAGTCCAAGGAACTGTTCGGTGAAGTCTCCATCCCGCTGTTCCGCGACAGCAAGCTGGGCGAATATGCCGAGCTGAGCGGTTCGTACCGCTGGGCCGACTACAGCACCGTTGGCAATGTCGACGTCTATGGTGTGAACCTGGTCTACCGTCCTATCCGGGACATCACCTTCAAGACCTCGTTCAACTCGTCGGTACGCGTGCCGGATCTGGGCGAAAACTTCTCGCCGTTCGGCGGCACCTTCGCCAACAACTTCGTTGACCCTTGCGCCACCGCCAACATCGCCGATGTTGCCGATCAGGAAACCAAGGCCAACCGCATCAAGAACTGTACGGCACTGGCTGCCCAACAGGGCCTGACCTTCGACTTCGCCGGTGCAACTGCTGAAAACACCGACGACTTCGCTCCGCGCTACACCTCGGGTATCCCGGGCGTGTTCGGCGGTAACCCGAACCTGACGCCGGAAGAGTCGGAATCCTTCACCTTCTCGACCGTTCTGCAGCCGCGCTTCGTACCGGGCCTGACCGTCTCGCTGGATTACTATGACATCCGCATCGACAAGGTCATTGCCGCTGTTACGGCTCAAGGCATTGCCAACAACTGCGTCAGCGGTGCTGAACTGAACACCGAAGCCTGCAACTCGATCTTCCGCAACAACACCAGCATCGCCTTCGGCGTTGGTGCTCCTGCGAACGATCCGATCGGTGGCTTCATCCAGCGTTCGTTCAACTACGCCGCTCTGGAAACCCGTGGTCTGGACTTCGGTGGTAACTACACCCTGCACAGCGACGACTTCGGCAAGAACTGGGGTGCGTTCGACTTCCGCCTGAACGGTTCGTGGCTGATCGAGCAGAAGCAGTACCTGAACTCGGCTGATCCGACCGACTACACGGAACTGGCTGCAGGCCTGCAATACCCGCGCGTTCGCATGTCCTCGTCGGTCGCATGGCGCCCGAATGACACGTGGAACATCAACTGGACCGCTGACTGGCAGACCAGCCAGAACATCGTTCGCAAGCGCGATTTCGTAAGCAATGCCGACAGCCGCCTGGGCGACCAGCTGGATACCGGCAACTTCGTCCGCCACGACCTGACCGTGCGTTACAACGTGCGTGAAGACGTGACCCTGCGTGCCGGTGTTGTGAACATCTTCGATGCCGAACAACGCGACATCCTGGGCACCACCATCTACTCGAACTTCGACCCTTACGGCCGTCGCTTCTTCGTAGGTGTGAACTACCGTCCGTTCTAATCGAACGCACAACAGTTCAAAGACTACCGGGCGGCTCCCTTCGGGGGGCCGCCTTTTTTTCTGTCTGGTCACTGACTTTACGCCACCAAGCCGCCACAGTTTCTGTGTGTCGGCGGCCACGCAGGGGACATTGGTCGTCTTTTCCTCTGTTAGTCTCACATAGGCTCTTGCCGAGGGGGACATGCCTCTCTAAACGGGCCGCTTAACCGACAACCAAATCCGGATCGGCCGCGAGCCAACACTCGTGTCCGTTTTTTCGCGCGCGTGGAGACCAAGCCGCTGCATTTCGACCAGAGCCACGATGAAAAGGACGCCATGGTGCGCGCCGCACTCGCCGAAAAGGGCGATAGCGGGATTACGCCACGCCATACGCTGTTCTATTTCTATGGCGATGAGGATATGCACGGTGATCTCTGCGAGGTCGCGCGCCGTGCAGGGTTTCTGACGCGGGGCCAGGGCGACATGACCGTCCTGGAAACAACCATGCCGGTCGACGAGGCGTCGTTTGCGCCTGTGTCGGCCATGATGCAATCGTGGGCCGCGGCCTTCCAGCTCGATTACGAGGGCTGGGAGTGCGTGGTCGCTAGCTGAGTAGACGCCGATGCCCAAGCGTACAGACATTAAGTCCATCCTCATCATCGGCGCTGGCCCGATCGTTATCGGTCAGGCCTGCGAGTTCGACTATTCGGGCGTGCAAGCCTGTAAGGCGCTGAAGGCCGAAGGCTATCGCGTCGTACTGGTGAACTCGAACCCGGCCACCATCATGACCGACCCGGAGGTGGCCGACGCCACCTATATCGAGCCGATCACGCCGGAAATGGTCGAGAAGATCATCGCCAAGGAGCGTCCTGACGCCCTGCTGCCGACCATGGGTGGCCAGACCGCTCTGAACACGGCGCTGGCTCTGGAAAGCTCGGGCGCACTGGCCAAGTACGGCGTCGAGATGATCGGTGCCAAGGCCGATGTCATCGACAAGGCCGAAGACCGCCAGAAATTCCGTGACGCCATGGACAAGCTGGGCCTCGAGAGCCCGCGTTCGCGCGCCATCCACCACATTGACGAAGCCGATGATGCGCTGGCCTTTGTCGGCCTGCCTGCCATCATCCGCCCGTCCTTCACCCTCGCCGGTACCGGCGGCGGCATTGCCTATAATGTCGAGGAGTTCCACGAGATCGTGGAGCGCGGTCTGGACCTGTCGCCGACCACCGAGGTTCTGGTCGAAGAGTCGGTACTGGGCTGGAAAGAGTATGAGATGGAAGTCGTCCGCGACAAGGCGGACAACTGCATCATCATCTGCTCGATCGAAAACATCGACCCGATGGGCGTCCACACGGGCGATAGCATCACTGTCGCTCCGGCCCTGACGCTGACCGACAAAGAATACCAGCTGATGCGCACCGGCTCGATCAACGTGCTGCGCGAGATCGGCGTCGAGACCGGCGGCTCGAACGTCCAGTGGGCGATCAACCCTGCCGATGGCCGCATGGTCGTCATCGAGATGAACCCGCGCGTGTCGCGCTCCTCGGCTCTGGCCTCCAAGGCCACCGGCTTCCCGATCGCCAAGATCGCCGCCAAGCTGGCCGTCGGCTACACGCTGGACGAACTGACCAACGACATCACCAAGGTCACGCCCGCCTCGTTCGAGCCGAGCATCGACTATGTCGTCACCAAGATCCCGCGTTTCGCCTTCGAAAAATATCCGGGTTCGGAACCGCACCTGACCACCGCCATGAAGTCGGTCGGTGAAGTCATGGCCATCGGCCGTACCTTCCAGGAGTCGATGCAGAAAGCTCTGCGCGGTCTGGAAACCGGCCTCAACGGCTTTGACGAAATCGAAATCGAAGGCACTGCCAATACCGAGGACGATGCCTCGATCAAGGCAGCTGTCATCCGCGCTCTGGGCAAGCCGACGCCGGACCGTATCCGCGTCATCGCCCAGGCCTTCCGCCACGGCCTGACCGTGGAAGAAGTCAATGCGGCCTGCTTCTACGAGCCGTGGTTCCTGCGCCAGATCGCCGACATCGTGCGCACCGAAGGCCATGTCCGCGTTCAGGGCCTGCCGACCGACGCCAACGAGTTCCGCCGCCTGAAGGCCAAGGGCTTTGCCGATGCGCGCCTTGCCCAACTGACCGGCTCGACCGAAAAGGCTGTCCGTCTCGCCCGTCGCGCCCTCGAAGTGCGTCCGGTGTTCAAGCGCATCGACACCTGCGCCGCCGAGTTCGCCTCGGCCACGGCCTATATGTACTCGACCTACGAGACCGGCATTCTGGGTCAGGTCCCGCATTGCGAAGCCGACGTGTCGGACCGCAAGAAGGCGATCATCCTCGGCGGTGGCCCGAACCGTATCGGTCAGGGCATCGAGTTCGACTATTGCTGCGTGCACGCCGCCTTTGCGTTTGCGGACATCGGCGTCGAAAGCATCATGGTCAACTGCAACCCCGAGACCGTGTCGACCGACTATGACACCTCGGACCGCCTCTATTTCGAGCCGCTGACCGAAGAAGACGTTCTGGAACTGATCGAGGTCGAACGCGCCAAGGGTGACCTGATCGGCGTCGTCGTCCAGTTCGGCGGCCAGACCCCGCTCAAGCTGGCCC
This sequence comes from Brevundimonas sp., assembly GCF_036659295.1. Lineage (GTDB taxonomy): Bacteria > Pseudomonadota > Alphaproteobacteria > Caulobacterales > Caulobacteraceae > Brevundimonas. The sequence goes on from NZ_JAVXCU010000007.1 coordinate 27,393, forward strand.
ACGCCCTGCAAGAAGACAATATTCCGGTTCTGGGCACCTCGGTCGACAGCATCGACCTTGCCGAAGACCGCGAGCGCTTCCAGCAGATGCTGCAAGCCATCGGCCTGCAACAACCGCCCAACGCTCTGGCCCGCTCGGCTGAAGAAGCGGCGATCAAGGCCGAGGAAGTCGGCTACCCGATCGTTCTGCGCCCCTCCTATGTTCTGGGTGGCCGTGGCATGATGATCGTCCACGACCGCGAGGGCCTCGACCGCTATGTCGGCGAAGCCATGCGCGTCTCGGGCAATGATCCGGTCCTGATCGACCACTATCTGAACCGCGCCACCGAAGTGGACGTTGACGCCCTGTGCGACGACGAAACCGTCTTCGTGGCCGGTGTTCTGGAACACATCGAAGAAGCGGGCGTCCACTCGGGCGACAGTGCCTGCTCGATGCCGCCGCACTCGCTGTCACCGGCCATCATTGCCGAGCTGAAACGCCAGACCACCGAGATGGCCAAGGCCCTCAAGGTGCGCGGCCTGATGAACGTGCAGTTCGCCATCGAAGAGCCGCACGGCGACAACCCGCGCATCTTCGTGCTGGAAGTGAACCCGCGCGCTTCGCGTACCGCCCCGTTCGTGGCCAAGACCATCGGCCAGCCGATTGCCGCCATCGCCGCAAAGGTCATGGCGGGCGAAAAGCTTGCCTCCTTCGGTCTGGTCGACAAGGAACTGAACCACATCGCGGTCAAGGAAGCGGTCTTCCCGTTCGCCCGCTTTGCTGGCGTCGACACCATCCTCGGCCCAGAAATGCGCTCGACCGGCGAAGTCATGGGTCTGGACTGGAAGCGTGACGACGAAGCCGACCTGACCGCAGCCTTCGGCCGCGCCTTTGCCAAGGCCCAGACCGGCGGCGGCACCATCCTGCCGACCGAAGGCACCGCCTTCGTCTCCGTCAAGGATGCCGACAAGCCCTTCATCGTAGAGGCCGTCAAAACGCTTCTGGAGCAAGGCTTCAAGGTCGTCTCGACCTCGGGCACCCACGCCTATCTGACCCAGCAAGGCCTCGAAATCGGTCTGGTCAAAAAGGTTCTGGAAGGCCGCCCGAACATCGTCGACGCCATGAAGAATGGCGAGATCCAGCTGGTCTTCAACACCACCGAAGGCAAGCAGGCTCTGGCCGACAGCTTCGCCATCCGCCGCACCGCGCTGATGATGAAACTGCCCTATTACACGACGGCCTACGGAGCCATCGCCGCCGCCAAGGCCATCAAGGCCATCCGCAACGGCGAAATGGATGTCCGACCCATCCAGTCTTATAACTAAGAAAAAAAAGCCCCCGAGGAAATCCTCGGGGGCTTTTTTAAGACCCCTATCGCTCGCCTCGCGGAGGCTCGCTACTTGAGGGGAAGAGCTTTTCTTAATGCCCTAGCGTTCGCGCCGCGGGCGCTCACTGCTTGAGGACACCCGCCTAAGGCGGGTTTAGGCCGTGTCGGGTCGGGAGGTCCCGCAGGGCCGACGACCGCGGCCCGCTAAAAAACCCGAGGGTTCTAGTCCTCGTCCACAATATCCGCGCCGTCGAAGCTGCCTTTCAACTGGATCATATCCAGCGCCACATTAGATTTGGCCCCGCGCGAAATGACATAGCGTTCGCCTTCGATATCAAAGATCGCCTTGCTGCCGTCCCACACCACCTTGGTGCCCGCTCCATCCCCGTCGGGGGCCATGGTGGCGATGAAATAGCTGAGGCCGTCCACCGTCGCGTCCTTACAGCCCTGCCCCTTCGTGTCGAAGATCGCACCGACCAGAACCGGCACAGCCGGATCGGAAGCCTGCGGACACGTCATCACCACCGCTTCCTTGCTGCCATCAGGCGATGCCACGCGCTCGTGTACCTTGCTCTCCACCCGCGCACAGCCCGCCAGCACCATCACAGCCGCAGCGGCTAAAACAGTGCCGCCTCCAATCTTCACCATGCAAATCCTCCTTGCCTAGCGTCACAGTTCGTCACACCCTCGCACCTATGACACTATCTGTCTTTCTCCTGATATGTCTCGCCACGAATGCGTGGGCCTTCATGGCCTTCGGTTTTGACAAGGTCGCCGCCGTGCGCGGCAACCGCCGTATCAGCGAGGCCAATCTTCTGGGCCTGACCCTGCTGGGCGGTGTCGGTGCCATGGGCGCGTCTTCCCTGTTCCGTCACAAAACCCGCAAACAGCCTTTTCGCCGCTATGCCGAACTGCTGACCGGCCTGCACGTCATTGTGGTCGCCTTTACCCTGACACTGCTGCTCTAATCGCTTGCCGAACAGCGTTGCCGCTGTAGTCTCGCTCCCGACTTGTCTCACGGGAGGGGATTTTATGCGTCACCAACAGCGTCGTTTCACCCAGCAGCTCCTGGCGGGTTGCGCCATGCTCGGCCTTGCTGCCGTCGCCACCCTGCCCGCCACGGCCGCCACAGCCGCCGATCAGGCCCTGTCCCAGGCGGTTCGCGCCGACTATCAGGCCAATCTGTCGGCCCTGTTCGACGATTTCCATCGCCACCCCGAACTGTCGGGTCAGGAAACCCGCACCGCCGCCCGCATGGCCGCCGAACTCAAAGCGCTCGGCTATAAGGTCACCGAGGGCGTGGGCGGCACCGGCGTCGTCGCCGTGCTGGAAAACGGCCCCGGTACCACCGTCATGATCCGCGCCGACATGGACGGCCTGCCCATTCAGGAACGCTCGGGCGCGTCCAATCCCTCGACCTACAAACAGGTCGATCGCGACGGCGTCGAGCAATATGTCATGCACGCCTGCGGCCACGACACCCACATCACCGCCCTGATCGGCACGGCCCGCCAGATGGCCGCCCGCAAGGCCAATTGGTCCGGCACCCTCGTCCTGATCGCCCAGCCTGCCGAAGAGCGCGTCGAAGGCGCACGCGCCATGATCGCCGACGGCCTGTTCACCCGCTTCCCCAAGCCTGAATACGCCATCGGCTTCCACGTCGCGTCGGGCCTCCCCGCCGGTACCGTCTGGGTTCCCCCCTCGGTTGCCTATTCCAGTGCCGACAGCGTTGACATCAAGGTGCGCGGCATTGGCGGCCACGGGGCCAGCCCGCAGTCCACCGTCGATCCGGTCACCGTCGCCTCCTACATCGTCACCAACCTGCAGACCCTGCGCAGCCGCGAGGTTGATCCCCTTCAGGGCGCGGTTGTCACCGTCGGCTCCATCCATGGCGGCACCAAGCACAACATCATCCCCGAGGAAGTGAACCTGCAACTGACCGTCCGTTCGGACAGCTACGAGGTGCGCGACATCCTGCTGGACGGGATCGACCGCATTGCCCGCAACACCGCGCTGGCCCTCAATGTCCCCGAGGACAAGCTGCCGGTTGTGGTGCGCTCGCCGACAGAATCGACACCGCCCGCGGTCAACCACTCCGAAACCGCTCTTCGCATGCGCTCCGCCATTGCCGGACAACTGGGCGACGAGCGCGTGCTCGACATCACCCGTCAGGGCATGGGCGCCGAGGACTTTGCCTTCTATGCCGCCCCCGAACACGGCATCAAGGCGGTGATCTTTGCCGTCGGCGGCCTGCCCGAAGACCTCAAGGACACCCCGCCGCCACACCACTCGCCGCTGTTCCGCATTGATCCTGAATCGTCGATCATTGCGGGCGTAGAGGCCACCGTGGCCGCCGCCGAGGACCTGTTCTCCTCCGGCCACTAAGCCGCCTGCGACGAAGCGGCAAATGAACCAACCCGTTTGCCGCTTCGTTACCCTTCAGCACCTGTATCCATCTGAAAGGACATACCGATGCTGATGCGTATCCTACCTCTGGTTGGCGGCCTTCTCCTGTCGCGCGGCGGTCGCCGTGTTGCGGGCAGGAATGCTGGAAAGCTGGCTCTGGCCCTCGGCGCATGGGAACTGTGGCGCACCTATCAGCGCAACCGCACCCCCACAGGCGCGCCTGTCGCCACCAAGGCCGGTACCGGCCCCGTCCGCCACAACCGCCGCCGCAGACATCCTCTTTAGCCACCACCACAGGTCCCGATGATCCTTGTCCACCACCTCGCCGATTCCCGCTCCCAGCGCCTGTTGTGGCTCCTCGAGGAACTGGGGCTGGACTACACGATCAAACGCTACGAGCGCGATCCGGCCACCATGCTGGCTCCGTCTGCGCTGAAACAGCTTCACCCTCTGGGCAAGGCCCCCCTGCTTCAGGACGGCGATCTGGTTCTGGCCGAGACAGGGGCTATTTTCGAATACCTGCTCGACACCTATGACACCGGCCACCGTCTGCGCCCTCCCGCAGGCAGCGCCGAACGCCGCGACTTCACCTACTGGCTGCACTATGCCGAAGGCTCAGCCATGCCGCCGCTGCTGCTCAAGCTGGTCTTCTCTATGCTGCCCAGACGCGCCCCCGCTCTGGTGCGCCCTCTGGTCAGGTCCATCGCCGCCAAGGCCCAATCCAGCTTCATCGACCCGCAACTGAAAACCCATTTCGACTTTATCGAAGCCAGCCTGACCAAGGGCGGCTGGTTCCTCGGCTCCGGCTTTTCCGCCGCCGACATCATGATGAGCTTCCCCCTCGAAGCCGCCGCCAGCCGTGGCCATAATGCGAGCCTCTATCCGGCGACCCGCCACTATCTGTCGGCCATCCATGCCCGCCCCACCTATCGCCGCGCCCTCGAACGCGGCGGTACCTACGCCTATAGCCCCGCCTAGAACAGGCTCAATTTCGTCCCGATTCCCGTGCGCCCACTGTCAAGCTGGCGCCCTGTTGCCATCAGGTCGACACCCTTCCGCCTACATCCAGCGCATTGAAACAAAACGGATTTATATCCGTTAATCTTTGATGCGCTTGTCTCTGACCCCGTTCATTGCCCTGCTGGCTTCTGCCCTGTCCTTCCTGTTCGCCTATATGACCGAGGGCATGGGCTTTGTGCCTGCCCTGTTCAATCTGGCAGGACTGGCTGTGCTGGCATGGGTGGTCTTGATCGCGCTACAGGCCCTGTACCGTCTGGCCCGTATGCACAGACATTCACCTGCCGGTCCTGCGAACACACCCTTCCCACCTGTTCCGTCCTCGGGTCCCGCCTCGACAGGGGCTTCACAAAAGCCCGGAAATCGTGTGAAGTCCCGGAACCAGCCGGGTATTTAGGGCCGCGCACAAGAGGCAAAACAACCGCCATCTTGACTTTGCGATGCTTTCGCCTAGCTTCTTAGCCCCCGGTCACGCACCGCCCAGTGGCCGCGAGTACTGGTAATTAACTTCCACCTGTCTTCGGGCGTAGCAAGAAATTCACGACACAATGGAAAAAGTGCCGATGACGGACGAGGGCTATCGCGCTCTCGACGATCAACTGAAGCATCTGAAGTCGGTCGAAAGACCCGCTGTTATCGCCGCCATTTCCGAGGCGCGCGAGCACGGTGACCTGTCTGAAAATGCCGAATACCACGCCGCCAAGGAACGTCAGGGCTGGATCGAAGGTTCCATCGCCGAGATCGAGGACAAGCTGTCCCGCTCGCAGGTGATCGACGTCTCCAAACTGTCGGGTACCAGCGTCAAATTTGGTGCCACCGTCCATCTGGTCGACGAGGACACCGAAGAGGAGTCCTTCTACAAGATCGTTGGCGAAGACGAAGCCGACGTGAAGGCCCGCAAGATTTCGATCGCCTCCCCGATCGCCCGCGCCCTGATCTCCAAAGAGGTCGGCGATGTGGTCGAGGTCAACACCCCCGGCGGTGTGAAGGCCTACGAAATCCTCAAGGTCGAGTGGAAGTAACCCCTTCCATCGCTACCGAAATCGGGGCGCACGGTTCAACCGTGCGCCCCCTTTCTATCTGGGTCGTTTCCGATGGCCGCACCGGCATCGAAAACCAGTCCCTCGGTCTGGCCGAAGCCATCGCAGACCTGACCCCTGCCACCATCACCCGCCATGTGGTGCGCTGGAAACCGGCCTTTGACCGCCTGCCCTCGGCCCTCAAACAGCCGTGGATGCTGCAACAGGGCCAGCACCTGCTGCACGCCCCGCCCCCCGATATCTGGATCGCCTCGGGCCGCGCCACCCTGCCCCTGTCGGTGCGCATGAAGACCAAGACCTTTGTCGTCCAGACACAGGATCCGCGCTGGAAACACAGCGCCTATGACCTGATTATCGCCCCCGAGCATGACGGCCTGAGCGGTCCCAATGTGCTGTCGATTACCGGCAGCCCCCACCGCATCACGCCCGAACGGTTGCGCACCGCCGCCCCCGCCTTTGCCTACAAGATCGCGGACCTGCCCCATCCGCGTGTGGCGGTGATGATCGGCGGCACCTCCAAGGCCTTCGACCTGACCCTTGAGCACGCCGCCACGCTGGCCGACCTGATCGCCGAGACGGTCGAAGAACAAGGCGGCTCGCTGCTGGTCACCTTCTCGCGCCGCACGCCTTTATTGCCACAGACCGTGATGACCCAGCGCCTTTCTCCCCTGCCGGGCATCATCTGGGATGGCGCAGGCGAGAACCCGCTGTTTGCCTTCCTCGACGCTGCCGACCACATCCTCGTCACCGAGGACAGCGCCAACATGGTCACCGAGGCCGCCTCGACCGGCAAACCCGTCCATGTCCTGCCCATGGTGCCGCTGAAACCGCAGGCCAAGTTCAAACACCTGCATAAATCCCTGCAGGACCACGGCGCCGCCCGCCCGTTCGACGGCACGCTGGACAGTTGGACCTACGTCCCCTTGCGCGAAACCGCCCGCGCTGCCCGCGCCATTCTGGACGCCCTGCCACAGCACGCTTCGCCTTCGCGCTAAACGCCGGTTGCGGGAACCGCAAAGCTGGCCGACTGTTGTGCTGTTAGGGACGTTCATAAGGCGCTCGGGCATGACCCAATCTTCACCGGCTCACAGCAAACCCGAAGCCAGTGCCGTGCGCGAGGCACGCCACTTCCTGCTCCGCGCCCTGGCCCGCGCGCGCCGCGACATCGACCACGACGACACCGCACAGGCCGTCTATGCCAATGGCGGCACCGATGGCCGCTATCTGATGATGACGGTCATCTCGGCCTCGATTGCGGCCCTTGGTCTGATGCTGAACTCGCCCGCCGTCGTCATCGGGGCCATGCTGGTCTCGCCGATGATGGGACCGATTGTGGCTCTCGGCTTCTCGCTGGCCCTGCTGGACTTTACCCAGCTTAAAAAATCTCTGGCCTCCATCGTCATCGGCGTTCTGGTCGCCCTTAGCGTGGCCATCCTGCTGGTGCTTTTGTCGCCGCTGAAAGAACCCACCTCCGAGATTCTGGCCCGCACCCGCCCCAACTTCTTCGATCTGCTGATTGCCGTATTTTCGGGTGTCGCAGGGGCTTATGCCGTGATCCGCCAGCGCGGCGACACCATTATCGGCGTCGCCATCGCCACCGCCCTGATGCCGCCGATTGCCACGGTCGGCTTTGGTCTGGGCACCGGCAATCCGGGCATAGCCGGCGGTGCCTTCTTCCTGTTTATGACCAACCTTGTGGCCATTGCCCTGTCAGCCACCCTGACCGCAGGCTTTTACGGCTTTCGCCCGCGCCTGCTGGAGCGCCCGCGTCCGTGGCGCGGCATTGCGGTTCTGGTGGTGTTTCTGGTCCTGTCAGCGCCTCTGGTCCTCTCTTTGCGCGCCATCGCCCTCGAAAGCCGCGCCACAGCCGAGACCCGCCTCGCCGTCGGACAGATTTTTGCCGATGCCGATTCCCGCATCACCCTGCTGGAAGCCCGCGCCGATGACGGACAGGTCAATGTCTCGGCGCTTGTCTCCACCCGTCGCCTCGTGGCCGATGCCCAATCCCGCCTGCAAGACCGCCTGACCGCCGCCCTGCATGTGCCCGTCACGGCCAAGCTGGACCAGATCGTCGTCGCCGACCCTTCCGCCAGCCTGAACCTGCCCACACCGGCCACGCCTGACCCCAAACAGGCTCTAGCCCGCCGCCTTGCCGATGCTGTGCCGTTCCAGACCGAAGGCGTGCTGATGGATAGCGAGGGCAACCGCGCCGTCATTCCCCTGACCGCCGCCACCGGCCTTGATCTGGCGGCCGCCTTCACACTGGAACAGGCCCTGCGCCAGCGTTTCGAGGGCGTGGATGTGCGCGTCATCCCGCCCGTCTCCAATCTCGCCCCTGTCGATCTGACCGACACCGCCGCGCGTCAACGCACCGTCTGGGCGCTGGCCCGCTGGCACGCCAGCCCCTCTGTCACCCTGTGCCGCCCGCAAGCCCTGCCCGCACCGGACAGCAACACCCCGCCCCAAACCACCGGCGACCGCTTTGTCGCCGAACTGGCCGCAGCGGGCATTACCCCCGTCCTTGCCCCCACCGACACCTGCGCGCGCGGCGAAACAGACACCGCCCGCATCGCCCTGACCCCGTAACATTTGCCTTCGTCATCCTCCGGCTTGACCGGAGGACCCAGCGCCTTGCCGAAGGATGACGGCTTCGAGCACGCGAGACTGAACAACAAAAAGAGGCGTCCGGTCGAAACCGGACGCCCCTCAGACCTAATATCGGATCACAAGCCGTGAGACTTATGACTTCTGGGTCTGTTTCACATACGAGTTGATGAGGTTGCGATAGTCGGGGATGTGGTTGGCAAACAGCGCGCCCAATCCATCGACATCGTTGCGCCAGTCACGGTGCAGTTCACAGGCCGCACCGAACCAGGTCATCAACTGGGCACCGGCTTGCGACATGCGATCCCACGCCGCATCGCGGGTGATCGGGTTAAACGTGCCCGACGCATCCCCGATAACGAAAACCTCGTAACCCTCTTCCAGTGCCGACAGCACAGGGAAGGCCACGCAGACCTCCGTCACCACACCGGCCACGATCAGCTGCTTCTTGCCGGTGGCCTTCACGGCCGCCAGAAACTCCTCGTTGTCCCAGGCATTGATCTGGCCGGGGCGGGCAATATACGGCGCGTCCGGGAAGATTTCCCTCAGTTCCGGCACCAGAGGTCCGTTCGGACCGTCTTCAAAACTGGTGGTCAGAATGGTCGGCAGTTCAAAATATTTGGCGAGGTCCGCCAGTGCCAGCACATTGTTCTTGAACTTGTCAGGATCAATGTCGCGCACCAGCGACAAAAGACCCGTCTGGTGATCCACCAGAAGAACAGCAGCATCGTCTTTATTCAGGCGAACATAGGGCTTGGTCATGTGACAATGTCCTTTCGAGACGGTCTTGAGGAATAAGAAAAAGGGACGGCTATCAGGCCGAAATCTTGCCGAAACGACCAGCATTGAAGTCGGTGATGGCCTGACGGATTTCGTCTTCGGTGTTCATCACGAACGGGCCATAGGCCACGACCGGCTCGTTGATCGGCTCGCCGCTCAGCACCACCAGAACTGCATCCGCACGCACATCCACAACGATATCGTCCGCACCGGGTGCCAGCATGATCGTGCTGCCATCGGTATATTCGGTACCGCCCATCGCCACGGTGCCATGCAGCACCACCAGCGAGGTGTTGTGGCTGGCCGGAACCGGCAGACGGATCGTCTGGCCTGCCTTGGCCTTCACATCCCACACATTGACGGGGGTAAAGGTCTGGGCCGGTCCATAATGGCCGTCGAACTCACCGGCGATCACGCGGGTCGTCATACCTTCGCGCTCGACCACAGGGATCATGTCCGAGGTCAGGTTCTGATAGCGGGCCGGCGTCGACTTGTCGGCAGCCGGCAGGTTGACCCACAGTTGCACCATCTCGAACGCCCCGCCGGTGCGGGTATAGTTTTGCGAGTGGAACTCCTCGTGAATAATACCGTCACCGGCCGTCATCCACTGCACATCCCCGCGACCGATCACACCACCGGCACCGGTCGAGTCGCGGTGTTCCACCTCGCCCTCATAGACGATGGTGACCGTCTCGAAGCCCTTGTGCGGGTGGGCCCCTACGCCGCGCGGCTGACCCAGTTTCGGCGTGAACTGGTACGGACCGGCATGGTCCAGCAACAGGAACGGGCTGGCCGCAGGACCGGCCATCTGGTGCGACAGCAGGCTGCGGACGGGGAAACCGTCGCCAACCCAGTGCTGGCGCTTTTCACTGAAAACTCCGGTGATCTGACGCATATCGCTTCTCCTTCTGTGCAGGCCACGCGGGCCTGCCCTTGTTGAGGAAAGAGATAGAACAGCGACAAAAATCCCTGTAGATGGTCTTTTTACAACGCAGTGTCCCATTTTCAGGACAATACCCATGCACGACCTGAACGATTTCCGGCTATTCGCCTATATCGTCGAGGAACAGGGCCTGTCGGCTGCGGGGCGCAAGCTGGGCCTGCCTCGCTCTCACATCAGCCGCCGTCTGGCCGAACTGGAAGCCGATCTTGGCGTGCGCCTGATCCACCGCTCGACCCGCAGCTTCAGCGTCACCGACATCGGTCAGGAATTCTACCTGCACTGCCGCGCCATGCTGTCGGAGGCCGAGGCCGCCGCCGATGTCATCTCGCGCCAGAAGTCCGAACCGCAGGGCGTCATCCGCATCGCCTGCCCGTCTTCCTTGATCCAGTATCAGGCCGCCCGCATCGTCAGCGACTTCATGCGCCTGTACCCCAAGGTCACGATCATTCTGGAAAGCACCAATCGCCGCGTCGATGTGCTGCGCGAAGGCTTTGATCTGGCGATCCGCGTGCGCTTCCCCCCGCTGGAGGACAGCGACCTGATCGTGCGCCGCTTTGCCAATGACGACCAGCATCTGGTCTGCGCCCCCTCCTGTCTGGAACAGGGTCCTGCCCGCAATCTCGAAGAGCTGGCCGCCCTACCCAGCCTGTCATGGAACCCCGACCAGACCAGCCACTTCTGGGATCTGGTCAGCCCCGACGGCCCGACCCACCGCGTCCATCATACGCCACGCCTTCTGACACAGGACATGTCCGCCCTGCTCGATGCGGCTGTGGCCGGTATCGGCGTGGTGCAACTGCCCGGCGTCGTGGCCCGCCCCCGTCTCAAGACTGCCGAACTGGTCGAGGTCCTGCCCGGATGGCGCCCGCTCTCGGGCATGATCCACGCCGTTTTCCCGACCCGTCGCGGCATGTTGCCCGCCGTGCGCGCCTTCCTCGACTTCTGCGACACCCGTTTCTCCTAAAAGCCATAGCGGATCGCAGAATCACCCTCTAAATACCCGCCATGACCCAAGCACTCCGCACTGTCCGCGTCGCCATCATCGGTTCCGGTCCCGCTGGCTGGACCGCCGCCATCTATGCCGCCCGCGCCTCGCTGAATCCTGTTGTGATCGCAGGCCTGCAACCGGGTGGCCAACTGACCATCACCACGGACGTGGAAAACTATCCGGGCTTTGCCGAGACCATTCAGGGTCCGTGGCTGATGCAACAGATGCAGGAACAGGCCGAACACGTCGGCACCGAGGTCATCCACGACATCGTCACCAAGGCCGACCTGTCACAGCGCCCGTTCCGCCTGACCCTCGACAGCGGCACCGAAATGCTGGCCGAAACCGTCATCATCTCGACGGGCGCTCAAGCCAAGTGGCTCGGCCTTGAATCGGAGATGGCCTATCAGGGCTTTGGCGTCTCGGCCTGCGCCACCTGCGACGGCTTCTTCTATCGCGGCAAACAGGTCGTGGTCGTCGGCGGCGGCAATACCGCTGTCGAAGAAGCCCTCTTCCTCACCAATTTCGCCGAGACCGTCACGCTGGTTCACCGCCGCGACACCCTGCGCTCGGAAAAAATCCTGCAAGACCGCCTGTTCGCCCACCCCAAGGTCAAGGTCATCTGGAACAGCGCCGTCGAGGAAATCGTCGGCGTCGTTGACGGCATGGCCAAGAACGTCACCGGCGTGCGCCTCAAAGACACCGTCACCGGCGAAACCTCTCAGATCGACGCCGACGGCGTCTTCATCGCCATCGGCCACGCCCCGTCGTCCGAACTGTTCGCAGGCCAACTGGAAACCAAGGAAGGCGGCTATCTGGTCGTCCAGCCCGGCACCCCCAAGACCGCCATCGAAGGTGTCTATGCCGCCGGCGACGTCACCGACGACATCTACCGCCAAGCCGTCACCGCCGCCGGCATGGGCTGCATGGCCGCCCTCGACGCGGGGCGTTTTCTTGCGGAAGAAGACCACAAGAAAACTTTGGTTTGATAAGAAAAAAGACCGCCCTCTGGGCGGTCTTTTTTTGCCCTACCGCTCGCCACGCGGTGGCTCGCTGCTTGAGGGCAGGTTTTTACCCTACCGCTCGCCACGCGGTGGCTCGCTGCTTGAGGGCAGGTTTACCCACCACACCTCTTCGTCATCCCCCGACTTGATCGGGGAGGCCCAGCGCCGCGCGACAGCCCGCCCCTTCTCCTCCCCTGCTTCAGCGGGGGAGGTGGCACGGCGCAGCCGTGACGGAGGGGGCACTCTTAGCCGCCCGAAATCATTCCTGATCGTCCACAGTCTAAGGCCCTGCCCACAACCTGCACGCCTTCCAGCAAGCATGGAACGGCTATGCGCTCAGTCTTGGCGCTTAGCCTCCGGTATCGCCCCAGACGCAGAGGTATGCGTCATGGCAGGGGCCACCACAGCCCGCCCCTCTTCAAACGCCTTCAGCCGGTCATTGATGTCCGAGATTTCCTTGGCCGTCGGCTGGCGTCGCCCACCCAGACTAGGCGCGCCCACAATCCGCGTCGTGCCCTCGAATTCGACCTCGCGATTGCCGGTGCCCAGCAACTGGCGGGCCAGTTCAGCACTATTGTCGGCCAGCGCCGTGTCTTCGACCAGCGCCATCAGGTCACGGGGGCGCGCAAACCGCACCTCGTCGATCACCGGCTCGCGCCCGCCATAGCCCTGCGTCAGCGAGGCCACCATTCCGGCCGCCCCCTTCCAACGATAAAAGATATGCGCCCCCGACTGCGACACCTTGGTCAGGCTGGGAGCCCACCACGGGCGCACATAGTCGGCATGGTAATGGGTCGCCGAGCCAACCTTGTCGGCCACACCACCGGCCAGAGCCTTTTCGGCCACCTTCTGCGCGCGGGTCCATGCCCACGCCACCGGCGCCCGCGACAGCGAACCGTCACAGGTAAAGGTAAACTGGCAGCCGGTATTACGCTCGGCCCCCTGATAGACCACACCGCAAATACTGTTGGGATAGTTGGGATCGCGCACGCGGTTCAGCACCACCTGCGCCACGCCCGCCTGACCTTCATCGGCTTCCAGCGCCGCCTCGTAATAGACCGCCTGCGTCAGGCATCGCATGGCCCGTCTGCGATCCTCGGCACTGCTCGGCCTAAAGGCAAAAGGCGGCGCGGCATTCACCACCGCGTCGCCCGCCATTGCTGCATTCAGACGCAAGGCCTCCAGCCCGTTGACCGTCGCAAACGGATCAGGCTTGCCGCCAAGGCGCAAACTTTCCCACCCCGGCGTCAGTCCCGGCACCCCCGCCATGCCCATGGCCGGATCATGCCGCAAGGCAAGCGACAACTGCGCCCCGTCCAGCCGCGACATCACGCCTGCCAGACCGCGCGTGCCATAGTCACCACCCGATGCCTCGGCCACCGCCTCCGCCGTGCGGGCAATATCCAGCGCACTTTCGGACCGTGCCGACATGCCCGTAGCCAGAGCCGCCACCAGAGCCGCCCCGCCAGCCAGCGCAACAGGCACCACCGCGTGACGTCGCGGTGACGATCCTGACTTCGCACGGGCGTTCGATGGGGCCATCTATCCTCGTAAAATGCAAAACGTCCGAACCCTGCCGGACACCCTGTCCTTATAACAGAGCTTTTCCGGCAGTTTTCGGACGTCGAGATTAAGGTTTATTGAGACTTGCTCCGAAATCGCAGCAAATCGCCGGATCCTTAGCGATTACCGAGGCTCGAACGCAGCATCCATGCCGCCTTTTCGTGCGCGGCCAGACGCTGCGTCATCAGGTCCACCGTGGCCTCGTCACCGGCTTCATCCGCCGCTTCCAGAGCCGCACGCGCGGTCTTGATGACAACACCGTGGTCACGGATCAGTTCGGACATCATCTCGCTGGCGCTCTTGTCCGGATTACCGTCCGAAATCGAGGTTAGATTGCCAAAGGCCGAGCCCGACTGCGGGGCCAGTTCACCCAGCGCACGGATACGCTCGGCAATCTCGTCCAGAGCCGTCCAGATTTCCGTATATTGCTGCTGGAACAGACCATGCAGGCTGAAGAATTCCGGCCCGCGCACATTCCAGTGATATCCATGCGTTTTCAGATAGATCGCATAGCTGTCGGCCAGCACCTTCGACAATTCGCGCGCAACCGTCTCGCGCTGGGCATCGTTGAAACCGGTATCGATCATATCGCTCATAATCTTTCCCTGCATACGCTTGGTGTTTGATAAATAGAATGTAGGCACAAAGGCCGGATTTTAAAGCCCGAAAGCCGCCGGTTGCGGGGAATTGATTTCGCGCAAAACCCCTGCCTGCTCCGGCCTTCCATACTGGCACGACCGCACGGCATAGCGCCGCCATGGAACGTCCCCGAGCGCGCAGCGTTGCACAAACTCTACCTTTAATTCGGCTCCCTTCTCGTGCGGGTGCCGACATGTTTGCACCCCGTATGTCCCAGCCTGCTGCGCCCCAGGGCGCAACAACAACCGACCTTTTTCTAGAAAAGCTGGCCGCACGCCCTATGCCTGCATGGCCGGTCTGCATCCTGCTTGCTGTGGTGCTGGCATTGTTGTTTGTGGCCCTGCATGTGGCTCTGTCCGCCATCATGCCCGCCCGAACCGATCTGGCCATATTAGTCCCCGCCATTCTGTTGGCCGGACTGGGCGGCGGTTTCCTCACAGCCTTTGCGACCCTGCTCTTTTGTCTGGTCAGCCTGTGGGCCTTGCCGCTTGCCGGTCTGCCTGTGCCCGTCCCCGCCCCAGCGGCAATCACAGGCTTTGTGCTTGGCGGCTCGCTCTGCGGCATCATCGGCGCGGCGCTACGCCACGCGATTGGCAAACTCTATAAGGCCCGCAACCGTCTTCAGGCGGCCATCCGCGAACAGCTCAACGCCTCGACCCGCCAGACCGAAGACGCCCTGTCGCAAACCCGTCAGGACTTCTACAGCGTCGCCGATACTGTACCTGTCATGCTGTGGCTGTCCGATACCGATAACCGGACCCGTTTCGTCAATCGCGCCTATTTCGACTTTGCCGGTAAAACCGCCGAACAGATGACCGGCGGCGAGTGGAAAGGCCTGCTGCATCCGGACGACTACGCCACCACCCTCGACCAGTTCAAACGCGGTATCCTCAGCCACCAGCCCTTCCAGCTACAGGCCCGATACCGCCGCCATGACGGCCAGTATCGCTGGGTGCGCTCGATCCTCCAGCCCCGCTATGATCGCGCAGGCGCCCATCAGGGCATTACCGGCACCGCCTTCGACGTCACCGAGGCCGAGGAAGCCGCCGCCCGCATCCAGGAATCCGAAGCGCGCTTTCGCACCATTGCCGACAGTGCCCCCGCCATCATCTGGATGGTGGATGCCGACGGCCATACCCAGTTCGGCAATCGCCGCTTCCGCTCGATCTTCAACGGCAAGCCCCCGCGCCATCTCATCAACGCCATGCGCGACATGACCGCGCCCGAAGACCTGCCCGCCTTCGACAAGACCATTCAGGACGCCATGCGCGCCAAGCGCCGCTTCTCCTATCTGGGCCCGATCTACCATCCGGCCTATGGCACCCGCTGGCTGCATACCGAGGCGGCCCCCCGCTATGACCTGCAAGACCAGCTGACCGGCTATACCGGCGTCAGTCTGGACGTCACCGAAAGCCAGCGCGCCGAGCGCGAGCTGAAACGCAGCAACGAACGGCTCGAAGAACGGGTCAATGCCGCCCTTGCCGAGAAAGATGCCGCCGAGGCCGAACTGGTCCGCGCCCACCGCCTCGAAGCGGTCGGTCGCCTGACCGGCGGCGTCGCCCACGACTTCAACAATCTGCTGACCGTCATCATGGGCGGCCTCGAAATCATCCGTAAAACCGACGACCCCGCCCGTCGCCAGAAAATGGCCGAGGCCGCGCTGGCAGCAGCCCGTCGCGGCGAGCGCCTGACCGGACAGTTACTGGCCTTTTCACGTCGCCAGAACCTGCGCCCCGCCTCGATCGACCTGAACGCCCTGATCCGCGAGGGCGAGCCGCTGCTGCACAAGGCCGTGGGCGACGGCATGACCCTCCAGTTCAAGCTGAAACGCGGTCTGGCCCCCACCCTCGTCGATGCGGCCAAGTTTGAAGCCGCCCTCATCAACCTGCTGGTCAATGCCCGCGATGCCTCGCCATCCGATGCGCGTATCTGTGTCGAGACGGCAGACTATATGGTCATCCCACCTGCCGCCCCGATGCTGGCGCTCAACCTGCCTGCGAGCGAACCGGCCCATACCGGCACCGTCCACCCCTCGGACCTGCAACCGGGCCGCTATATCCGCGTCACTGTGGCCGATAACGGCGCAGGCATGACAGACGATGTGCTCAAACGGGTGTTCGAGCCGTTCTTCACCACCAAGGGGGTCGGCCACGGCACAGGGCTGGGTCTGTCACAGGTCTATGGCTTTACCCGCCAGAGCGGCGGCTCCATCTCCATCCAGTCCACCCCCGACAAGGGCACGCGCATCAACCTGTTCCTGCCGTGGCACACCCTCAGCCCCCCTCCCGCCGAGGCCGCGCCCGATGCCGAACCCCGCGACACACAGCCCGCCCCCGACGCCTCCGGCGAACCTGACGCCGATGCCGCCCCGATCCGCCTGTTAATGGTCGAAGACGATCCGGGCGTCGCCGAGGTCACTGCCACCTTCCTGCGCACCGAAGGCTTTGCCGTCGATCTGGCCCGCAATGCCACCGAGGCCCTGACCTGTCTTCAGACCCATAGCTATGATGTCCTGCTCAGCGACATCCTGATGCCGGGCGGGATCAGCGGCATCGAACTGGCCCGCCGCGTCGCCGTCGAATGCCCGGACGTGCACATTATCCTGTCGTCCGGCTTCCCCGGCGAGGTCGAGGCCCTGCGCCAGACCCCGTGGGCCTTCCTGCCCAAGCCCTACACACCGGGCCAGTTGCGCGCCCTGCTCGCGCACAAAAAAGACCAGACCCCCTAAGGGATCTGGCCAGTTGCCGTCTTCTTCGCCAATGGCGAAAGAAGCCTGCGCGCCCCTTGGGGCAAACCTTCAGTCGAGTCTATTTCGGCTTTTGCGCATGGCCCACGGCGGCACCGGCGGCACCACCCACAGCGGCCCCGACCGGACCGCCCACCACAGCGCCTGCCACTGCGCCTGTGGCCGCCTTCTGCTCGATCGTGTGTCCACAGGCCGCCAAAAGCAGCCCCGACACCATCGTCACCGCCACAACCGGCAGCATACGCGCGTGAAATTTAGAACGTGAATCCGTCATTGCATCGAACTCCTTGAATCATCTGAAATTAAACTCGCAATTCGCCGCAAGGTTCCTCGCATCACACCAACCATCTTCGCAAGTATTCATACACCGCCGAAAACCGTTTTCGCCACTTCGCAGCACTCGCGACAGATGTATGCTGAACTTAAAAATACAGTATTCGCAAGATCAACTAAGAATTCGACACACAAAGCCTCTGAAGCCTCTCGAGGCCGTCTCAAAGCCTTACGACTTTTATCCACATCTTCACAAGAACAGCCGAATCGATCACATTTCTGCCATAAGTGGATGGCTTAAGACCCAACTTCCGCGGCACACCCTGTCTGGTGAACGCGGTTCTGGTGTTTGCGTACGGACGTGGTCCGACAGTGAGTACCGGAAATAAGGGGCGGCGTTCCTCGCCCTGCCAAACAGGATTTGTCTTTTGTTTCTTTCTTCGCCCCTGCGTGACATCAAGCACGCCTTAAGCAAGCTCGACCCGCGCCCCGTCGCGGCAACCGCTGCCTTTGGTGGTCTTGTTACACTCGCGGTCGGAGGAGCCTATATGGGCGGCGTATCTGCCCAGGCCTCGACCACACGTACCCAAGCCGAGCGCATTTCGACTGCCGGTATGGAAGGGTACAGCCAGGAAGCCATGGCGCTCGCCGCCGGCGGTCTGGACGCCAGTGCTCTGGCGATTGCACAACGTCATGATCCCTATGCTGTAGACGGCGCGGCCCTGCGTGACCGCCAGTCAGAAGTTCTGACAGCCCGCCTACAGTCTGCAAAAACATCCGATCCGGCCAGCCCGTTCCGCATCACCGGTGCCCGCGACCAGTCGCGTGACCTCGAATGCCTGACCCAGGCTGTCTATTACGAAGCCCGCGGCGAAGGCAGCAACGGCATGAAGGCTGTGGCTCAGGTGGTCCTGAACCGCGCCCGCCACCCCGCCTTCCCCAAAACGGTCTGCAGCGTCGTCTTCCAGGGCTCCAACCGCTCGACCGGCTGCCAGTTCTCCTTCACCTGCAATGGTGCCATGCGTGCGCCGGTTAACCGCGCAGCATGGAACCGTGCCCGCGACGTCGCCTCGGCGGCCCTGTCGGGTGAAACCTATAATGCTGTCGGTACCGCCACCCACTTCCACACCACCGCTGTCTCGCCGTCGTGGCGTCACCGTCTGGTGCAGGTCAATCAGGTTGGCAGCCACGTCTTCTACCGCTTCGGCGGTCGCAACGGCTCTTCGTCGGCCCTCGCCAACGAGGTTCAAGCCTCTGCCGCTGTGCCGCGCGTGATGCAGGCCTCGCTGACCAGCGAACCGGCTGGCCCGCGCCCCTATGTGGCCGATGCCAAGCCTGCCGAAAAAGCAGCGCCGCTTGTGACGGTTGCTACGCCCGTAGCAGCAACCGCTGCGGGTGCGGCCTCTGTCCAGACCGCCCCGCTCGCGGCAACGACCTGAAAACAGGAAAACAGATCATCGGCACGCGGATAATTAACCCGCGTGCCGATTTCTTGTTCCTTGAATCCTAAAAGAAAACGCCGTTTTTAAACGGCATCCAACCCGATATCCAACTGGATGACCGAGTGGGTCAGCGCCCCCACCGAGATCACATCCACGCCGGTGGCCGCAATGCCCGCCACGGTATCGAGGTTCACGCCCCCCGACGCTTCCAGCACCAGCTTCACACCGCTGGCCTTCACACGGGCGACCGCCTCGCCCATGTCCGTCAGGTTGAAATTATCCAGCATGATGACGTCCGGCTGCTCGATAATCGCCTCGTCCAGCTGATCCAGACCATCCACCTCGACCTCCACCTTCATCAGGTGCGGCGCAAAGGCCTTGGCGGCGCGTACAGCCTTACCCACCCCGCCACAGACGGCGACATGGTTGTCCTTGATCAGGATGGCGTCATCCAGCCCGAAGCGGTGATTGATCCCGCCACCGCACACCACAGCGTGCTTCTCCAGCGCCCGCAACCCCGGCGTCGTCTTGCGGGTATCGGCAATCCTCGCATGGGTACCCGCCACAGCACGCACATAGGCCTGCGTCTGGGTAGCAATGCCGCACATCCGGCCCAGAATATTCAGCGCCGTCCGCTCTGCCGCCAACAGCCCGCGCGCCAGCCCCTCGACCTCGACCAGCACATCACCCTTTTTGATGAAGCTGCCATCATGGACGCGCACATCCACACGCGCCTGAGGGTCCATCATCAGACAGGCAATCCGCACCGCCGCGCCACCGGCCATCACGCCGTCCTGACGGGCGCAAAACTGCGCCTTCATGCGGGCATCCTCGGGGATACAGGCCTGCGCCGTCACATCGCCACAGCGCCCCAGATCTTCCGCCAGCGCCAGACGCACGACAGGTTCGATTACCAGATCCGGCAAGGTTCGTGTCATCGTCCGCTTCCCCGTTACTCTAAAATACGGCGCACACGCGTGTGCTGCGCCCTGTTATTGGCCTGCGGATAGTCCGCCCTGAAATGTCCGCCACGGCTCTCGCGCCGCCCCAGCGCGCCCTGCGCCACCAGTTTGGCCGCCGTCACAGCCGCCACATAGGGATACAGCCCCGCCATATCGTCCAGCACAGCGATCAGCGCCTCCAGACCCTTGGCATCGCGCACCACCCCGCAATACTGCGTCATGGCCGCCCGCAAGGCCTGCATGGCTTCGTCGGGCAGGTCGCCTCCCACGATCACAGGCCGCAGCGCGATCGCATCGGCCCCCATGTCCCCACCGGCATCCTGCGCCGCCGCCCGCCCGGCCATTCGGCCAAAGGCTGCCGCTTCCAGAAGACTGTTTGAGGCCAGACGATTGGCCCCGTGCACGCCCGTCGCCGCGCACTCGCCAATGGCATAAAGCCCCTTAAGACTGGTGCGCCCCGCATCATCGGCGGCAATCCCGCCCATGTGGTAATGCACCGCCGCCGCCACCGGAATAGGCTGCACCCTCGGGTCGATCCCGACCGCCATACAGGCCGCAAACACCGCCGGAAACTCGTGGTCAAAGGCCGCGCCCACCGCCTTGGTGGCATCCAGAAACGCCCCGCGCCCCGACACCCGCGCCTGATGCACCGCCCGCGCCACAATATCGCGCGCCGCCAAGTCTGCATCCGCCGCCATCCCGATCAAGAACCGGCCTTCACCGTCAATCAGCCTCGCGCCCTCGCCGCGCAGTGCCTCGGTCGCCAGCGGCGCAGGGTCCAGCCCCGCATCAATCGCCGTCGGATGAAACTGCACAAACTCCGGATCAAGGATCTCCGCCCCCGCCAGATAGGCCAGCGCCATCCCCTCGCCCTTCAGGGCCGACGGATTGGTCGTCACCTCGAACAGACCACCGATCCCGCCCGTCGCCAGCACCACCGCCTGCGCCAGAACGCGAACCTTCTGCCCGCCTGTCCGCTCGATCACCGCACCGCGCACACGGCCCGCCTCGTCGCTGACCAGCGCCCTCAGACGCCCGTCTTCCCAGATTTCGATATGGTCGGCCGCCCGCGCCGCCTTGACCACTGCCGACAAGATCGCCCGCCCTGCGCCATCGCCGCCCACCCGCGCCACCCGCGCTGTGGAATGGGCCGCCTCCAGCGACACGGCAAAACCGCCATCTTCCGCACGATCAAACGGCGCGCCCATACCGGCCAGCCATTCCACCGTCTCGCGCCCGCGCCCCGTCAGTTCGCGCACCGCCGCGCTCTCGACCAGACCCGCACCTGCCGCCTCGGTGTCGCGGGCATGCAGTTGCGGGCTGTCCTTGGCCGTCAGGGCCGCCGCCATGCCGCCCTGCGCCCATGCCGACGAACAGGCATCCAGCAAGGGCGCAGGCGTCACCACCAGCACGCCCTCGCTCACCCCGCTTACCGGCACAGCCTCCAGCGCCGCCGACAGGCCCGCCAGCCCGCCCCCGATCACCAGCGGTCCCTTATGGACCCGCGTCTCCATTACAGGGCAATGCCCAGATAGCGGGCGATCATGTCCACACTGGCCTGACCGCTGCCGCCATTCAGCGCCAAGAGCGACGCCACCGCCGCCCCGCCGCACGCCACCGCCGTCAGCACAAACAGACCCAGCGACAGCCCGGCCTGTTTCCAGCTCAACGGCCCCGTCACGCTCCGCAGGCCGCCCTTGCTCAGATGGCCCCAGATAGCCAGACCCAGAAACACCGCCAGAATATAGCGCCCCGTCGTAATGCCCCACACAACGACCGCCACCCCGATCACCAGCAGCACCAGTTTCTCAAGCTGCGGATGCACCCGCGCCAGCACCGGTCCCAGCGCCTTGGAGCCATCCAGAGGCGGTGCCGGTACCAGATTGATCAGGTTCAGCATGGCCACGAAAAACGCCGCCGCCATCCACTGGCCATCGCCCGTCGCCAGCCCGATCGCCACCAGCGGCACCATGGCCAGCAAACCGAAGGCCGGACCGGCCAGCGAGACCAGCACCCCGATCCACTCGTTTTTCGGCTCGTGCGTCGCCTTGGCCAGTCCGCCAAGGAACGGAATGACATAAATCCGCGCCGGTCCCATCCCCAGACGGTTCATGGCCAGCACATGCCCGTATTCATGCACCAGAAGCGCAAACATCAGCGAAACGGCAATGACCCAGCTCTGGGTCAGGAACCACAGGAACCCCACCATCAGCAGGGTCGAAAGCACCAGACCGATCCAGCCGCGCTTGGCACGCCCTTCGCGGGCCCGCAATTCGTGGATCGATACGGCCGGTGGCAAAATCTCCGTGCCGGGCCTGCGGCCCCACGGCCCGATATCCTTGCTGCGGTCTCTGGTCTCCTGGCTCACCTCAGATCAACTCCACCTGAACCGAGTGCTTGGCCCGCACCAGATCATAACGCGCAGGCTTGGACGGCGGCGGCAGATCGATCATGCGCTGCACAGCGGCCCGCGCCTTTTCCTGCATTTCCGGCTCGACCGTGACCTCGAACTGCATGTGCAACAGACAGTCGCGAATATTTTCCAGCGTGATGCGCTTCATGTGCGGGCACATATTGCACGGCCCGACAAAATCGACCTCCGGTACATCGCCCTTGATGTTCGACGCCATCGAACACTCGGTGATCAGCACCACCTTGGACGGGCGGTTCTTCTCGACATAGGAAATCATCGCCGCCGTCGATCCGGCAAAGTCGGCCGCCTGCAAAATCTCTTCAGGACATTCGGGGTGGGCCAGCACTTCCGCACCCGGCCATGCCGCGCGCATATCGGCAATGTCCTGCGTGGTGAACCGCTTGTGCACCTCGCAATGCCCCGCCCACGCAATAATGCCGACACTGGTCTGGGCCGCCACATTGCGCGCCAGATACTCGTCGGGGATCAGGATAACTTTGTCCACGCCCCATTCCTTGGCCGCCCACTCTACCACCTGCACCGCATTGGCGCTGGTGCAGCAGATGTCGGTTTCGGCCTTCACATCGGCGGTCGTGTTCACATAGGTGATGACCGGCAGCCCCGGATGGCGCTCTTTAATCAGGCGCACATCGGCCCCCGTAATCGACGAGGCCAGCGAACAGCCCGCCCGCAAATCAGGGATCAGGACCGTCTTGTCGGGGCTGAGAATCTTGGACGTCTCGGCCATGAAGTGAACGCCCGCCTGCACGATCACATCGGCTTCGCAATTGGCCGCTTCTTTCGCCAGCGCCAGACTGTCGCCCACAAAATCGCCAACGCCATGGAAGATGTCCGGCGTCATATAGTTGTGCGCCAGAATGACCGCATTGCGCGCCTTCTTCAGCGCATTGATCTCGCTGATCAGCGCCGCCTGAACGGGCCATTCCATCGGCGTGGTGTGGTCCTTGACCTTCTCCCAAACCGCAGCGGTCTCTTCCGCCAATTCCTTCGTCAGGCCGAATGCAGCGCCCATGACCATCTCCCTACACCCTTATGCTCACTTTTAGCATAAGGTCGACATACAATAGGCCTTCCATCGTCCGACGCAAGATCAAACCATCAGCGCACCAATCGAAACAGATCGTCCAGCGGCACATCCAGCGCCTGCGCCAATAACAGCGCCACCGTCACCGACGGCGTGAACACCCCGTTCTCGATCGTATTCACCGTCTTGCGCGACACCCCCGCCCGCTCGGCCAACTCGCCTTGGGTCAAGCCAGCCACCAACCGCACCGCCTTCAGGTCCACCACCAGCCGCGCCTCAACCACGTCCGCCCCCCCGCATCAGCCACCACAGCCTCAGACCCGCAACCCAAAGCGCGACCGCCATCACCGGCCACAAAGCCATGACACCCCAGCGCAAATCCACCAGCATCAGTCCCGTAACCACGGCCATACCCGCCATTGCTGCCACAAAACCCCATGCCTTGGCCTCGCCGGCAAAGCGGCGCGTGATCTCCTCGTCCAACAAGGGCCGCCAGCGATAAAGCGTCAGCTCGCCCAGACCCATCAGCATAAACACGAACGCCACCAGCAAGACCGGCCATTGCACAGCCGCGCCGCCACTGACCGCATTCCACATCTGCGGTGCCGCAAATACAGACACCGCCACAGCCGCACCCGTCACCAGTACCAGATTGACCACCCACTGCCCCTGCCGCACCTCGCGCACAGACGCCTGTAAATGCGGCGGCACACGCAGGTCTTTGAACCGCAGGCCCACCTGAATACCCGCAAACATGATCGCCAATCCGGCCACCACAACAGGCACAGACACAGCGCGCGCCGCATCCCCCTTGGCCAGCACGATGACCCCCAACACGACGAAGGCCCCCAGCACCGCACAGCCCACGCCGATCCAGTAACCGGCATCATATCGCGCGCGCTCAACCACCTTCAGCCCTCCGCACCTGCCACCACAGCCGCAAGCCCGCCACCCACACCACGGCCAGCATCACATAGGGCATGGCCGCCATCGCCACCGGCAGCTTCCACACCATCAGACCAAACAGCACGCCCAGCCCCGCAAACGCTGCCGCAAACCCCCACGTCACGGCACTGCCGTGATAGGCCACCATCAGTTCATCATGCAGCCAGCGCCGTTCCTGCCGCCCCCGATGCCCGAACATCAGATAGACAAACCAGCACGCCGCCAGCAGCGGTCCCAGCAGTGCCTTGCTCAGCATCACATCGCCTGCCCCGTTGGCCATCTGCCACAGCGCCTCGCTGGACATCATGCACACCGGCAAGCTGGTGATCGGCACAATCCCGACGGCATAGGCCCACTTGCCCTGCGCCACATCCCGACGCCCGCCCATCTTGCGCTCGACGATATCCGTATTGCCATCGCGCATAAAACGGCCCGCCCGCGCAAAGGCCAGCACCACCACGGCCAAACCTGCAAACCCGATAAGGATGGCGGTAAATCTGTCCGGTACGAACAGGGCCAGCAAAACAACCGCGACACCCGCAGCCCCCAGCAACCCCACCGCCAACAGCCCCCATTGGCGCTGCCTCTCGGCCGCCTCTGCCTGCAAGCGTTCAGCCCTATCTTGGCCCGCCGGATCCTGCCCTGCCATCACACCCTCCCGTGTGTGTAACCCACAGATGACATTGATACCTATAGGTTACAAAAACAAGCCCAAAATAACGCCGCTCTTTTTTGCACGCTTTACTCTCGCCACACCCTCACCTACCCCCTAGACAACAAACCTCCCTCCCGAACGACCAGATCAGCGAACAAATCGTGCAAGAAACCGTCCGCCGCATCCTCACCGCCCGCGTCTATGACGTGGCCGTAGAAACCCCGCTCGATGCCATGCCGCGCCTGTCGGCCCGTCTTGCCCGCCCTGTCCTGCTGAAGCGCGAGGACCTGCAACCGGTCTTCTCGTTCAAGGTGCGCGGTGCCTATAACCGTATCGCCCACCTGACAGATGCCGAACTGGCCAAGGGCGTCATCTGCGCCTCGGCGGGCAACCATGCCCAAGGCGTCGCCCTGTCCGCCTCCAAGCGCGGGGCCAAGTCCACCATCGTCATGCCCACCACCACCCCCGACATCAAGGTCGCGGCGGTCAAGGCGCTGGGCGGCACCGTCGTCCTGCACGGCGAAAGCTTCGACGACGCCAATGCCCATGCCCGCAAGTTAGAAGCCCAAACCGGCGCCACCTTCGTTCACCCGTTCGACGATCCCTATGTCATCGCGGGCCAAGGCACGGTGGGCTTGGAAATCCTGCGCCAGCACCCCGACCCGCTGGACGCCGTCTTCATCCCCATCGGCGGTGGCGGTCTGGCGGCGGGGGTCGCCGCCATCATCCGTTTCCTGCGCCCCGAAACCAAAATCATCGGCGTCGAGCCGGTCGAGGCCTGCTCCATGAAGGCCGCCATCGCGGCGGGCGAGGTCTATACGCTGGATCAGGTCGGCCTGTTCGCCGACGGCGTGGCCGTGCGCCGCGTGGGCGACGAGACCTTCCGCCTGTGCCGCGACCTGCTGGATGATATTGTGCTGGTCGATACCGACGCCATCTGCGCCGCCGTCAAAGACATTTTCGACGATGTCCGCGCCGTAGCCGAACCGTCCGGCGCCGTCGCTCTGGCCGGTCTAAAAGTCTGGGCCAGCCGCAATGCGGGCACAGGCGCATTGGCCGCCATCAACTCCGGCGCAAACGTCAATTTCGACCGCCTGCGCCATGTCGCCGAACGCGCCCAGATCGGGCTCGGCACCGAGGCCCTGCTGGCCGTCTCCATGCCCGATGACCGCGCCGCCTATCACCGCTTCCTCAACACCCTGCAAGGCCGCTCGATCACCGAGTTCAACTATCGCTACAGCGGCAACGGCACGGCGCAAATCTTCGTCGGCATCGCCCTGTCCGGCGACAAAAACGAACGTCACGCCCTGTGCGCCACCTTGCGCGAGGCCGGATACGGCGTCGAAGACATGAGCGACAACGAAATCGCCAAGCTGCACGTCCGTTACATGGTCGGCGGTCGCGCCGCCTCGCTCTCGGGCGAGCGCCTGTTCCGCTTCGAATTCCCCGAGCGCCCGGGGGCCTTCCTCAAATTCATGAACGCCATGCAACCAGCATGGAACCTGACCCTGTTCCACTACCGCAACCACGGCGACGACGTCGGCCGCGTCCTCGCCGGCATCCACGCCCCCGAAGACCAATACGCCGCCGTCACCACCGCACTGGAAACCCTCGGCTACCCCTATGAAGAAGAAACCATGAACCCCGCCGCGCGGCTGTTCTTGGCCTAGCCTACCTCCAGCCCCGCCGTCATCCTCCGACAAGCCGCATCGCGGCGTAGATCGGGGGACCCAGCGGCACCGAAGGTGATCTCATGCCCCACACGTTTGGCACAACAGTCGCCAGAGGGCTTGTGTCAGCTATGCCGCCCTGCGGGTCGCACGATCGCGCGCCGCTTAATCGCGCAGACGCTCGACCCGATTGTTCACGCCCTCGATGCTCTGACGCGGCTGCCCGCTCGAGCGCCAACGCACGGTGTGATTGGTCCCCGCCACCGACAGCGGTGCCCCCGGTGCCAGTTGCACCGTCACCTGATTATGACTGCCGACAACCTCGAGGCTGGCGCACTCTCCGGTAAAGGTCAGCACATGGTTCACACCGGCCACCTCGACCGCACGTCCCTCGCACGGAATGGTCCGATGATGACCATCACCCACGACTTCAATCAGGTCCGAGGAGAAATCAACTGAACCCGCCTGACCCGACACAGCCATAGCAAGCAATACAAACGAAAGAGGGGACATCACGCCTCCATACAGGGTCCGGATTGACCTCCCCCATAACGTAGGCAAAGCCTTTTTCGATCCTGTGACAGTCGTCTAAAATGCCCGTCCTAGCCCTTGGCGCGCAAGAACCGCTTCACTGTCACCACGACGCCAATCATGACCGCCGCCCCAAGCAAACTGCCGAAAAGCGGGAAATAGGCATGGTTGCGCGCACTATCGATCGCCACATCGGTAAAGCCCTGCGCCACCAGTTCGCGCACCCGCAACTCGGTCTTCACCACCGTCCACAGCACCAGCCCCACGACGCCCGCCAGCGACAAATAAAGCAGCACCCGCCGCCCGTCATTGTCAGGCGTTGCGATCTTCTTTTCATGCGACATCTGCGCCCTCCACCCTCATGGATCTTCTAAAAAACCTCGCATAACCGCGCCGAAAAGCAAAACGGTCCGATGACACCCGCCACCGGACCGTGTTCATGCATAAATGTGTACCCTTAGGCCGCGTCGATCACCCTGATGATCTCCTCGGTCGAGGCCCCCGTCAGGGTCTTGGTGATCTCGCCCAGCAGCCGCTCCTGAACCGCCTTGTGCCAATGCTTGCGCAACTCGCCCATGGTCTTGGGCGCGGCAATCACCACCAGTTTTTCAAACTTGTCCTTCAACGCCCAGTCATTGAGCGCCAGCGCCACACTCATGGCATGGCCATCCTCGGCCTGGGTGTCATTATCGGGATTGGCCTCGGTCGAAATCCGTCCCGCAGACCCCACAACGCGTTCCTCCAGCGGCGGGGCTGGCACCGCGCTCAACGCCACCTCGATCGCCGTCCCGGTATTGCGGTAAAGGCGCAGCACCTCGCCATCCACGACGCAGACCAGACTGTTGCTCGGCAGGTTCATCAGCTTCTCCTCGGATCAAACGCCCCCACACCCAAACCAACGATCCAGCCCCCGTTCCGTTGCCCCCATCTTGTCATATCGCCCCGCACAGGTGACAGTGAGGTCATGCAAATCCGTCCTGAAACCCCCGCCGACCACGCCGCTATCCGCAAAGTCACTCTGGCGGCTTTCGAAAACATGCCCCACAGCCAGCAAACCGAGGCCGCCATTATCGACGCCCTGCGCGCCGCTGATGCCCTGACCTTGTCGCTGGTGGCCGAACAGGACGGCCAGATCATCGGCCATGTCGCCTTCTCGCCCGTGCTGATCGACGACCAGGACCACAACTGGCTCGGCCTCGGCCCCGTCAGCGTTCATCCCGACCATCAGGCCCACGGCATCGGCAGCAAACTGATCCGCACCGCCCTCGACCAGATCACCGCCATGGGCACGAATGGCTGCGTCCTGCTGGGCGAACCCGCCTATTATGCCCGCTTCGGCTTCCGCGCAGCCCCCGCAGAAGGTCCCGCCCTCGTCTATCCGGGCGTTCCGGCCGAATATTTCCAGTCCCTGCCCCTCAACGGCCCGGCGCTGTCCGGTACCGTCACCTATCATCCGGCCTTCGCTGCCAGCTAAGCCATTGCGCCGCTTGTAACCGCATGACAGCGTTCTTCCGAATCTTCCGGAGACGCCCATGTCCGTTCGCCCCCTTGCCCTAGCCTTACTGCTGGCTTTGCTTGCACTACCGGCCACAGTCGCCGCCCAGTCGGGCGCGCCACTTCCACTCGCCTCGGCCACCACCCGCGATTCCGCGCAAACCGCTATGCCGGTGCTGCAATCCCCGCAGGAACTCGAAGAGAAGAAACTGCTCGAACGGGTCATGCAGGATATGCAGCGCTCTGGCCCCTCGGCGCTGCGCCGACATGTTCCCGCACTTCAGGCGGCCCTTGATCGCATGCCCGCCGACTATACGATCGTCGCCAATATCGGGGACGCCATCGTCGTCCGCAGCGCCGATATGAAGGTCTTCCTGCCCCTGCAATTGTCCCTGCTCGCCACAGACGAGGGTCGCAAGGCCTCGGGCATCCACGCCATCGAAAACACCTATGGCATGATCGCCCAGATACTGGCCTTCGAAGCGGTCGAGCGTCAGGACTACCCTACCGCCATCGCCTATGCCGACCGCCTGCTGGCCATCCAGCCCAACCACCCCCAGGTTCAGGCCGAAAGAATTGTCGCCTATGCCAAGATGGGCCAATGCGAAA
Organism: Brevundimonas sp.; assembly: GCF_036659295.1. Lineage (GTDB taxonomy): Bacteria > Pseudomonadota > Alphaproteobacteria > Caulobacterales > Caulobacteraceae > Brevundimonas. Next base: position 56,468 of record NZ_JAVXCU010000007.1, read on the forward strand.
CCGGCCTGAAACTGGCGGGCGAGGCCCTTGCCAGCGAAGACCTCGTCCTCGCCATAAACCGCGACCTGTTCTTGCGCCGTCAGGGCTACTGCCAGATCGAACTGGGCCGTTTTGACGACGCCAAGGCCAGCTACCAAGCCGCCCTCGAACTCAACCCCGACGACCAGCTTTCACACAACCAGCTCACCTATATCGCCCAGCAGACCCGCAGCCGGTAGATCGCCTTCATGCGCCACAAGCCCGCGCGATAGGCCGCTTCAGGGCGTCAGTCTGGGGCGTCAGTTTGGGGATTTGACGCCCTCGTGCGCCAGCAACCATGTCTTGCGTTCATGGCCCCATTCATAACCGCCCAGCCCGCCGCCCGTAGCGATCACGCGGTGGCAAGGATTGACCAGCCCGACCGGATTATAGCGATTGGCCTGCCCGACAGCCCGCACCGCCTTGGGACTGCCCACCGCAACGGCAATCTGGCCATAGCTGCGCGTTTCGCCGGTCGGTATGGCCCGCAAGGCCGCCCAGACCCGCTCCTGAAAATCGGTGCCATTGGTGCGCACGGCAATCCGGTTCAACGCCGCCACATCACCGGCGAAATAGCCATCCAGCGCCGCGCTCAAAGCCTCCGGCACGCTCTGTTCCGCGAACACCGCCCCCGGCCACTGCTTGCCCAAAAGCTGCTCCAGCCGCCCGTGATCGACGCTCCATTCCAGCGCCATCAAGGCCCCGCCGCCATCAAAGGCCAGACGGATATCACCCAGAGGCGTGGCCATCTGGCCCACCCCGATTGTCTCGCCTTTGTACTGCGCCATTCGCGCCTCCGCGACTGTCTTTCGACCGGACGAAAACGAGCCTGAACCCGTTTTCGCCCCCCTTCAAGCAGCCCTAGGCTCAGGACCCATTGATATGATGCGCGCGATCTGATTCAGGCTCCCAAGGAGTTTGGATTATGAGTGACCTGTATTGGCTGACGGACGAGCAGATGGCCCGGCTGGAGCCCTATTTCCCGAAGAGCCACGGCAAGCCCAGGGTGGATGACCGTCGGGTGTTGAGCGGGATCATCTTCGTCAACCGCAACGGCCTGCGCTGGCGGGATGCGCCAGCGGCCTATGGGCCGCATAAGACGCTCTACAATCGCTGGAAGCGGTGGAGTGAGGCTGGTGTCTTCGTTCGGATGATGGAGGGGCTGTCTGGCGCTCAGACCGAGCGTCGCACGGTCATGATCGACGCGACCTATCTGAAGGCGCACCGCACGGCTTCGAGCCTCGCGGTAAAAAAGGGGGCCTTGGGCGGCTGATCGGACGCACCAAGGGCGGCATGAACACCAAGCTTCACGCCGTGACCGATGCGAATGGACGCCCCATCAGCCTGTTTATGACGGCGGGCCAAGTCAGCGACTACATTGGCGCCGCCGCGATGTTGGACAGCCTGCCCAGAGCGCAATGGCTGCTAGGAGACAGGGGCTATGACGCGGATTGGTTCCGGGACGCCCTGCAGGCTAAGGGGATCACCCCATGCATCCCAGGCCGAAAATCCCGGACCGAGCTCATCCGATACGACAAGCGCCGATACAAACGACGCAATCGCATCGAGATCATGTTTGGCAGGCTGAAGGACTGGAGGCGCATCGCCACACGCTATGATCGCTGCCCGACCGTCTTCCTGTCCGCCATAGCGCTCGCCGCTACGGTGCTCTTCTGGCTATGAGTCCTGAGCCTAGTGGTTTCGCCCGATCTTGCGATCCAGCACCAGCGAGGCCAGCGACTGCACCGCCCGTACCGCCTCGCAGATGAACCCGAACACCACGATCCCCATCAGCAGGGTCGGTACCGGATTCATGGCCCAGCTGTCACGGCTCAGCATCTGCTGCCAGAAGTCATTGGCCGATCCCACGCGGATCAGTTCCGACAGAGGCGATGCCGTCCATATCCACGCCAGTATGCCCATATTGGCCAAGGCAAAGACCAGATCGCCCGCCGCCGTCAGCTTCACCGGACTGCCCGTCACCACACGCAGACCATCAAACACCACGCGCGCCGCCAGCACCGCTGCCACCGGCCAGTAGATGGCACGATGCACCTCGCGCAGGGCCGCACCCAGATCATAACCGTCCAGCAGACGCAGCGGATCAATCCGCACCCCGCCCAGCGCCCCGATCCACCACAGCAGCACAATCAGGGTGAACACCGCGCTGGTCGCCGCCCCCGCCACCGGCGAAAAGTCCGAACGGTCCGCCACCGGCGTCCCCTTGGCCTTGTTGCGCGACACCACATTGCCCCGCAGGAAATCCAGCCCGCTGCGCTCCATCGTCCCCGCCCATGCAAACAGGCCAAGATCGCGCACCTTCCAGTCGGTCAGGAACTCAGGCTTTTTCGGCTGACGCTCGATCACCCATCCGGCAATGGCCAGAACACCGGCCACGCTAATGGCCCCGTTCATAAAGCCGCTGACCGCATGGCCCAGCGCCCGCCCCAGCTCTTCTCCACCAAACAACACCGACAGGATCAACCGCGCCAGGGCCAACAGCGCCAGAGCAATCACGCCCAGCCGCGCCGCAAACATCCACCACGGATAAAGCTCCGGCCCGATCAGGCCTTGCGGGCGATCGCTATAACGCGCCGCCACTACCAGTGGATGCCCGACCTCGCGCAGCAAAACCTCCAGTTCCGCCTCATGAAGTTCGCGCCCCAGCGCCTCCTCGCGGTCTTCCTTGCGCGCCAGTATCTCGTCGCGCAGTTCGGCTACGATATCCTCGGCCTTATCCTTGGGCAGCTGCGCCGCAACCACGCCCAGATAGGTATCGATCATGTCCATAGACTTGTCGGATGCACTCACAGCATTCCCTCCACAGAGGCCGACAGGGCGCGCCATTCGGCCGCCAGTCGCGCCAACATTTCTTCACCCTCGACAGACAGCTGGTAGAAACGCTTCTTGCGCTTCTCCTCCTCGCGCCATTCGCTGACCAACAGCCCCTGGCTCTCCAGACGACGTAGCAGCGGATAGAGGGTGCTCTCCTCCATCTCCACGCCCGCCTGCGACAGCGCCATGCGCAGCGAATAGCCGTATTGTTCGCGCCTCAGCTGGGCCAGCACCGCAAGGATCAGCGACCCGCGCCGCAGTTCCAGCCGCAAGCTCTCGAACAAGGCCTCTTTGGCAATCACGTCCTCAGTCGCCACAACACACCCGCTACCCTTGCTGCCACATAGTGTGTGACACACAGTGTATGCAACACAGCAACTCCAAGAGTCAAGAACGCCGTTCCATGAATCTGCACACAGCAAAAAGGGCGAGCCCCCGCCCGCCCTTTCAAAGCCGCCTATAGCGCCGTCTAGTCTTCCATCTTCTCGAAGAGGCTCTCGGCTTCCTCGAAATCATCAAAGTCCAGTCTGGCCGGATCATTGATGATGACAAAGCGGGTAACGCTGGCCTTTCCGCCCGGATCCGTCCTGTCCCACTGCCACATGGTCCGCTCCAGCCGCTGCTGTAACAGGGTCCAGTGCCCCTCGCCCTTTGGCGGTTTCGGGTCGTAGTCTGACAGCATGGCGGTCCTCCACCCCGCAGTCAGCACCACGCCCGCACCGCTGTCAAAGCCGCTCGCCTCTCGCGCGACTGACAATCGCGTGTTCGGCTCAGCCTTCCGTCACGTCGTCATGACCCTGCACCATACGGGTCACAGCAAGGTCCGCCGTTACATTACCCAGTGTACGGAAGATGTCGGGAATGACCTCCACCGCCAGCAAGAGCGGCAGCATCTCCAGCGGCACGCCCATGGCAATACAGATCGGCGCAATCGAGGCAAAAAAGCTGACCTGCCCCGGCAAGCCCACCGTCCCCACCGAGATCAGCGCCGCCGTCAGCATGGCCGCCACCAACTGCCCCGCGCTCGGCTGGATACCGAACAGATGCGCGCAATACAGCGCCACCCCGAGGTTCGCCACCGGCGAGGTCACGCGAAACACCGCCACGGCCAGCGGCAGGACCAAGCCCGCTGTGGCACGCTTGACGCCCAGCATGTCCACGGCCCGCTCGACCATGACCGGCAGGCTGGCCAGCGAAGATTGCGTCGAAAACGCCACCACCTGCGCCGGTGCCGCCGCCCGCGCAAAGCGGCCCAGACTGACACGGCCAAACACCATGACCAGCGGATAGAACAACAGGCCGATACCGATACAGGCCACCGAGATCACCACGACATAGTGCAGCAACACACCCGCCGCGCTGGCCCCGGCCGTCAGACCGACCCCCAGCGAGAGGGCAAACACACCGATCGGTGCCGCCACCAGCACCCAGCGCACGATGATAATCATCGTCTCGCCCACGGCCTCGAAGAAGGTCGTCAGCGGCACACGCAAACGCTCCGGCAAGCGCGACGCCGCAAAGCCGAAGAAGACCGCAAACACCACAATACCGAGGATGGCATCATCGGCCGCCGCACGGATCGGATTGGACGGCGCAATGGTTTTCAGGAACTCGCCAAACGGCGCCCCTGCCCCGACCTGCGCGCCCTCGGGTGCCGCCGCCAGCAACAGCTTGGCCCCCGCCGCATCCACCGGCCACAGGCTCAGCAGACCATAGGACACCGCCACCGAGTAACAGACCGAGAACGCGATCAGCACGGCAAACCATGCCACCGCCTTCATGGCCATCCGCCCCGCCTTGGCCGCATCGGCAATCGAGGCCACCCCCGTCACCAACAGGCTGAACACCAGCGGAATGATCGTCATACGCAACGCGTTCAGCCATAACTGGCCGATCGACTGGATAAAATCAGCCGTCTCCGACCCGCCGGGCAGGCCCCAGCGCTGGGCGGCCATACCGACCACCAAACCCAGTGCCAGCGCCGACAGCACCTGCACACTCAACGAAGTCAGAAAGCGTCGCGTCTTGGGCATGGATCAGGCTCCGCCCGTATTATCGACCGATACCGGTCCGCGTCCGCGCTGCGGCACCTGTGTCGCCACACCGCACGCCCCCGCCGCCGCCAACAGGACCAGCGTCATCCAGAACCCGTTCTTGATCTCGACGCGAATGGCCTGTCCCATCATCTGCGACAGTTGACGCTCCAGCGCCTGCATCTCCGAGCCACCCTTGTCCGCCTTACCGGCTTCCTTTTCGATCGCCCCGCGCATCTGGCCGACCATCTGGCCCATGCCGCCCCCCAGCAGCGCAATGGCCAGAACACTGCTGACCAGCACCGCACGGCCAGCATTCTTTGCGCCCTTCAGGGCAAAGCTGGCAACCAGTCCCAGCGCGATCACGATGGCACCGGCAATGGCCCACCATGCGGCATCCAGCTTCTCCTTGGGCACCGGAATATCGGCCACCTGCGGCGATCCGGTCAGCAACTGGTATCCACTGGCCTCGATCAGGGGCTGGCCATTACAGCTCACCGCCACCCACGGCAGAAAGAACAGCAACAACGCCGCCACCTTGGCGATACGTGCCGCCCATATCCAACTGATATTCAACGTCATCTGTCGCTCCCCAGCGAAATACCCGAACCGACCTTGGCACCGTTACACGCAAAGAGAAAGGGCGGCAGACCTTTCGATCCACCGCCCTTTCCATTTCATCTCCGTCCCCGAAAGGACGGACCGCTCATGTCAGTCTAAAATTTAGAACGACTTGACCAGGTTGATGAAGGCCGTGCGGCCCAGATAGTCGTAACCCGAGTACAGCGGCGCATTACCAACGCGGTTGTAAACGCCCGACGAGATGGTCGGCGGGTTGTCGTTGAACAGGTTGCGAACGCCTGCCGTCACAGTCCACTCATTGTTGTTGTACTGGACCGAAGCGTTGTGCAGCCAGTAGTCGTCAACAGCCAGATCGTAGATGCTGGTGGCCGGATCTTCTTCGTAATAGGTGTAGGATTCAGTGCCCTGGATCCATTCCACGCCATAACGCACGCGCCAGTTGTTCCACGCATACGACAGGTCTGCCGTGGCGGTGAACTCAGGGTTGTTGATCATGCCCTTGTCGTCTTCCAGCGGATCATCAGCAAACAGTTTGCTGGAGATTTCCGTGTACTGGGTGACGGCCAGGTTGAACATCGCGGTGCCCGGACCGACGTCGTTGCGGTAACGCAGCGTGTAGTCCAGACCCTTCACGTTGTCCGTGGCCAGGTTCACATAGCTGTCGTTGACGACCAGTTGACCATCATCGGCATTACGGCTGACCAGAGCGCAGAAGCCCGTATTGTTGATGAAGTCTTCCGGACGCGAGTCATAGCAGCGCGTCAGGATCTGGCTTGCGCCGGTCCGCGATACGCCGTTCTCGACTTCGATTTCATAGTAATCGACAGCAAAGGCCAGATCGCCCCAGCCCTGCGGCAGGGTCGGCTGCAGCACCAGACCAACGGTCATGTTGGTCGAGGTTTCAGCGGCCAGACCGGCATCAGCACCACCCGAGGTGATAACCTCGACGCTGGTGGTCGACTGCCAGTCGGTCGGCAGACCTTCAGACGCGCAGTTGGCGACGCGGTTCGGGTTGACGTTCGGCGCGCCGTAGTTGTTGCAGCGGTCGTTGGTGTTCGACAGATAACCGGTCGTTGCGCCTACGAACTGTTCGAACAGCGCCGGAGCACGGAACGAGGTGCCATAGGTACCACGGAAGGTCACACCGGCGATCGGCTGATAGACCAGGCCGATCTTGTAGGTGGTGTCGTCACCGTACGAGTCATAGTCGGTGTAGCGGAACGAACCGTTCAGGGTCAGTTCGCGGGCCAGCGGCGCATCGCGCAGCAGCGGCACTTCCAGTTCACCGAAGACTTCCCAGACATTGTCCGAACCACGAGTGATGGACGAGGTCGAGAAGTTGTAGGTGTTGCCCAGCTGGGTATCGAGACCCGGCGTGTCGTCAATTTCCGACTCGCGCCATTCAGCACCGAAGAAGCCCATGACTTCACCGGCCGGCAGCGAGAACAGAGGACCGTCGATGCCGAGGCTGACGATCTTCTCTTCGAAGGTGGTGACGCCGGTGACCGGACGGAAGACATAGTCAACCCAGTCCTTCGGCAGCTTGCCGCCGATGACGTCGGTCGACAGCGCCGGAGCGGCGATGCAGCCCGGGTTCGAGGCCAGTTGCGCGCACTGGAACTTGCCCGGTGCGATTTCGACCACGTCCAGAGTCTCGGACAGACGGTCGGTCAGGAATTGCTGGCTGGTATATTCCGAACGCGAACGCGAATAGCTGACCGACATGTCATAGCGCCATTCAGGGATGAAGAAGTCACCCTTCAGGCCCGTGACGCCACGAACAAAGTTCTGGTCTTGGGTCGCAACGTCGTTGCCGAAGCCGATGAAGGCACGAACGCCGACATCTGCGCCCTTGTTCAGGCCCTGATCCTTGGAGAAGGTGCTCCAGGCCAGGTTGTCCGGAATGAGGGCCGAACCCTTGGCATAGTCCAGAGCCAGCTGACGATAGTTGGTCTGCTTGGACTTGCGGTTGTTGAACAGGAACTCGCCGTAAACCTCGGCATTGCCCAGAGCGTTCAGCTGATAACCGGCTTCACCGTACAGGGTGGTGATGTCGACCGGCGAGATCAGCGACTCGTTCAGCATACGCTCGTCGAAGGTGTCGCGGATGTTGACATCCAGAGCGATGTTCTTCGTCGGATCGTTCGGGTTGATGTACGAACCACCAACGCCTTCAAAGCCGATCACGCCCGAGGTGATGGCCGAGTTCGGACGCCAGCGGTTGAAGGTCACGCCATTGGCATAGGCGATGTCCGGCACGCCGGCTGCGCCGATACCGGCAAGGCTGCCCGTACCGATGCTGTTGATCGACGAACCGTTCGAGCCGGTCGTGGTGATCGGATAGCATTTCGACTGGCCGGTCAGCGGGTCGATATAGTCGTTACCGAAGCGGAAGCCGTCGGTCTGGCAACGGGTGAAGTCGCGGTCGCCCAGGGTCAGTTCGTCGCGCTCATAGCGTTCGATCGAACCGGAGGCACGCCAGCGGTCACCACGGGCACCAGCCGTCAGCGACAGACGGGTCGAACCGCCATTGCCATTGGCTTCCAGCGGCGAGTTCATCTGGGCTTCGAAGGTCAGGCCTTCAAAATTCTTGCGGGTCTGGATGTTGACCACACCGGCCACAGCGTCCGAACCGTAAACCGACGACGCACCGTCACGCAGTACGTCCACGCGGTCGATCATCGAGGTCGGCAGCACGTTCAGGTCGGCCGAGCCCACCGAACCGCGCGAACCGGCCGGCGATACACGACGACCGTTCAGCAGTACCAGCGTACGGCTCGGGCCCATGCCGCGCAGACCGATGGTGTTGGCACCCGGACCGCCATTGGTGACATAGCCACCATACGAGCTGTTGACCTGCGAGGTACCACCGGTGATGGCGGTCGATTGCAGGGCTTCAGTGGTCGAGGCAAAGCCTTGCAGCGTTGCTTCTTCGCGGGTCACGACCTGGGTCGGCGACGGCGCATTATAGTTGTCGCGACGGATACGCGAACCCACCACAACGATTTCTTCAACCTGCGCCGTTTCGGCGTCAGCATCTTGAGCAACAGCAGTTGCCGGAATCAGCATGGCCATCGAAACCGCAGCAGCACCAGCC
>NZ_JAVXCU010000008.1:0-30698 GCF_036659295.1 Brevundimonas sp.
GGCACAATCTGCTGCACCATGAAGCGACCGGCACGGTCCACCGGCACCGGAGCGCCGAAAGCCTTGACGCCGGTATTCACGTCTTCGACTTCGCCGCTGATGGTCACCGAGGCCCCGCGCACCGCGATGGAATCGGTTGTGCGCATATTCTCGAAGGACGGACCTTCGAGGATGTCCGGCTTGGTGACGGTAATGGCGTGGGTGACGTCCAGCGTGGTGGCTGCCGTCTCGTCATAGCGCCCTTCGGCCCCGTAGACGCGCAGCAGGTAGCGATAGCGTTGCTCGCCCGCCTGTTCGCGATCGGTGGACCAGATGGCCGTCTCGCCGATACGCAGCGGAATGACCGTCATCGGGGCTTCGCCCGTATTTTGGTCAGCGCGGAAGATGCGGACCTCGGCACGTTCTACAAACGCCGCATAGTTGCTGAGCGTGAAGAAGCGCACCGGATAACCGGCACGGATGACCGGCTGGTCGGCGACAATGCTGAGCACAGGACGGACATCAAAGCCCGTGGCCTGTACGCGCACATCGGCACCGCTGAGGGCCAGATCCTGACGACGCTGGCGGTCCGCCCGCAGGTCGTCGGTGTCCCCTTCCCCGTCCACACTGATGCGGAACGGGGTCGAGGCTCCGCGATCGGCGGTTTCGAGGTTCGGGCCGACGCCACGGCGTTCCACCGCAGCGTCATCGGCCACCGGCCCGCACGGGCGATCCGTGTCATGGCCGCAATAGACCTGATCGGAGCTGCTCGAGGCTTGTTGAGCATGAGCCGCCGAGGCCAGAACGATGGCCGAGCCGCCCATCAGAAGGGCGGTCAGCAGTTTGTTCGAAGCGCGGATCATTGCACGCCTCCGTCGTTGGAAGTGGACGCAATGACGGTCTCTTCCTCGACCACCAGACGGTAACGGTCACCGGCATCGTTCCAGCGGTCGCGGATCATGCGACGCACCTTGGCGACACGGTCACGGATCAGATCCGCATCCTCGCCTTGCGACGCATAGGCCAGACGCAGGACCGACGGACGCTCGGCCAGAGTAACCAGCAGGGTCTCGAACTGTTGTTCGAACTCTGCACGCAGGTTCTCTCCTTCGAAGGCACCGGCATTCAGGTCCAGACGCACCACGCGGTGCAGGCTGGCGCCGAAGTTCAGGCGGGCGAACTTGCCGCGCGTCAGACGTACCGTTTCCGGGTTGCCCGAGGTGACGCGGTAGCCGGTCGGCAGGGTGCGGTCATCCAGCTTCACGATGAAGTTGGAGCCACGGTCCTCGTTCGGGATCATCGGGCAGGTGATGTGATAGCGACCCTCGACATCGGTCGTGATCAGCAGACCGCGAGCGGTTGCCAGACGCACGCCGCCCAGACCCGGTTCGCCATCGTCCTGAACGCCGTTACCGTTACGGTCGTCAAACACCTTGCCGAGGATATCCGTACAATCGAAATCCGGATCGGGGATCATTCGTACAGTCGCCTCGGCGATGTTCGAGATGATCTGGTCCACAGTCGGGTTGAGCGCGAACGCCGTATTGGTGTGCTCGCCCTCGACCACGCCCGCACCGACCACGAGGATCAGCTGGAAGCGCTTGGTCTCGCCTGCCGCGAAGGTCAGGTCAGGCCAGCTCAGCAGACGGCCGTTCTGGATCGGCTCGATCGCTACACCGTCCAGCAGCGCACTGCCTTCACGGTAACGGAAGCCGGCCGGAACACGGTCGGTCACGGTCACGCCCGGAACGGTACCTGCCAGCGTATTGCGGGCGGTGATAACGTACGGGACCAGACCGCCGCGAACCACATTGACCATCGGGGTCGACTTGGTGACTTCGATGGCACCCTCGAGGATCGGATCCAGCGGGATGTTGTTGTTCACGACATTGGCCGACAGGCCCGGTGTCAGGTTGAGCGTCAGAACATAGCCGGTCGTCAGGGTACCTGTGGTGCAGGTTTCCGGCGTACCGACCGGCGGCGGGCCGTTGCTGGTCGAGACCAGCATCGGGTCCGGCGTCGCGTTCACCGTCAGCGGACCGACGCAAGGCGGCAGCATGCTGGACGGCTGGATCGGGTTGTAGGTGCCGTTCGGCGGGGTCACCGACAGGGTGTAAACCCCCGCCGGAGCCGTGCTGACCAGCTGGAAGTAGTACAGACCCTTGGCATCGACGACCTGACGAAGGCCGCCTTCGCCACCCAGCAGATGCTGGGTCGGATCGAAGCCTGCCGGACCGTTGATCTCGACAATGGCACCCTGCACCGGCGTACGGCGCACGGAGTCATAGACGACACCCCACGGATCAAGCGGCAGGGACTGCTGCGGAACCGTCGCACCCGGTTGCAGGGTGATCTGGGTCAGCTCGCCATCGCGCAGGGTCGCACCACCCGGGTTCGCGGTCGAAACTGTACCGCTCGTATAGGTGTTGCCGGTTTCGTTCGGACGTGCGCCGCCAAAGACCGCATTGTTCTGCGGGTGACGGAAGCGGACCGAATAGCCGGTGCCCGGTGCCACGCCCGTAAAGGCATAGCCACCGTCCGGACCGGTCATCGCCGTGCCCATCAGCACATTGCCGAGGTACAGTTCGACCGTCCAGTCAGCCAGGACTTCCTCGCCGCCATCGCGAGCGCGGTTGTGGTTGGTATCCATCCACACCGTACCCGAGATAGCCGCTTCGGCACCGCGTTCACCGAACAGGTAGCCGGTCGCATCCGTGGCCGGAGCCAGAACGATCTGGTTGATCGTATCCACGCCGTCCGCAGCACCACCCGACGTACCCGGGGTGTCGAGACCATCGTCATAACCATCCGGCTGGGTTTCGAACACCGAATAGGTGCCGCCCTGAAGGTCGGTAAAGATGTAGGTCCCGTCAGCCTGGGTGACCGTCGTGCGGGTTACGCTTTCGCCACGCGAGTCCGTCCCCGTCAGCGTCATGGTGACACCGCCGATAACCGGCTCGTTAGGATCGCGGACACCGTTGTTGTTGGTGTCGTTATAGACGAGGCCCGACAGCGAGCCGGTACGTTCACCGAAGTTCACAACCGGCGGGGTCTGATCGGAGACGATCTTTACCGGTACGCGGTTGCTCGGATTCTCGCGACCATTGCCATAGCCATCCGGCTGGATTTCCACGACGACATAGTCACCGCCGCGGATATTGCCGAAGCTGTAGCTTCCGTCCGGATTGGTGGTGGTGGTCGCCACCAGTTCGCCGTTCGGTTTGCGCAGCTCCACAACCACACCACCCAGAGGGCGATCGGTCGGGGTAAAGGTGCCGTCACCGTCCACGTCGACATAGACGTTACCGGTCAGGCTCTGGCCACGCTCGCCAAAGGCATAGTCGGTTGCATCCGTACCCACCGGAAGGGTGATGTCATAGATGCGGTCGGCATTGGCCTCGACCGTGCCGCCGACGCTGCCGGCGCTGTCTTCACCGTCAGAGAAACCTTCCGGCTGGGTCTCGACCAGCTGGTAGTTGCCTGCCAGCAGGTCGTCGATGACCCACTCGCCCAGAGCATTGGTGGTGGCCGTGCGCGTCACCTGATTACCGGCAGCGTCGGTACCCGTCAGGGTCACAACGACACCTTCGATCGGGGCCTCGCCGGTTTGGCGGATGCCGTCATTATTGGCATCGACAAAGACGTGACCGGCCATGGTGCTGACGGTTTCGCCAAAGTCGATCGACTGTTCCACGCCCGGGGTCAGATTAACCTGCACCTCGTTCGGGGTCGACGAGCCATAGCCGTCAGGCTGGGTTTCGCGGATCGTATAGTTGCCCGAAGGCAGGTCGACGAAGCTGTAGTTACCGTCAGCGTCGGTCGTCGTGGTGGCGATCAGGTTACCGTTCTCGTAGAGCTCGATGACCACACCCTTGATCGGGGTGTCTTCCGGATCGCGCGTGCCATCGCGGTCGATGTCTTTATAGACACTGCCCTTGATGACGACGGCGCGCTCGCCGAACACATAGTCGGTACCCTTTTCGCCCGCAGCCAGCGTGATGTTGCTGATGGTGTTGGCCGCCGCAGTGGCGTCGAAGACCGAGTTGTCAGCCGTACCACCTGCCGAGCCCACACCTTCTTTGCCGTCGGCATATTGGCCCGGGTGGGTTTCGATCAGATTGTAATTGCCGTCCGGCATATCTTCGAAGCTGTAGTTGCCATTGGCATCCGTGCGGATCGTGCAGGTCAGCGACGGATCAAGGGCGGCACGCCAGGCACAGATGTCCTGACCGTCCTTGGTCGTACCCGACAGGGTAATCTCGACACCTTCGATACCCTTTTCGCCCGGCTGGCGGACGCCGTCATCATTCGCGTCAACAAAGACCGAACCCGACAGCGAACCGGACAGTTCGCCGAAGCTGTAGTTCGTACCCATGCCACCGGTCGGCAGCACGATATTGCTGATGACATCATTGCCGACAGTGCCACCCAGATCGCCAAGGGCTTCTAGACCATCGGCATAGTTCGACAGCGGAGCCGTGTTCTGGGCCTGCTGGGTCAGGGTGTAGCCATTGGCGTCCGAACCCGGAACCACCAGATACAGGAAGCTGCCCGTTGCATCGGTCACAGCCGCGCAGTTGATCAGGGTACAGACATCCTGACCGCTGGCCGTGGTGCCCGACAGGGTCATGGTCACGCCCGGAATGCCGGCCTCGCCTGCATCGCGAACACCCGAGGCATTACGGTCGATATAGACAAAGCCGTTGATGCCCTGACCGGTTGCGCCAAAGTCATAGGTGCTGCCGGCATTGCCAGCGGCCACGACGATGTTGGTCACGCGCAGTGCACCGGCACCCACCGAAGGGGTGTTGATGCCGCTGACGCCATTGGACGTACCGCCCAACGAGCCGACATAGGAACCGGTATGGGTCAGACCCAGTGCCGGCGTGATTTCCAGTTCGTAGTCACCCGGACGCAGAACCTGACAGTTTAGCGTCGCATCTGCGGCATTGGGGAACTGGTACAAACCCGTAGCGGTCGTGGTGATCGAGCAGTCAATCGCCTGACCCAGATCGTCCGTGCCGGTCAGGCGCAGGATGGCGCCGGACAGACCGGAGATTTCGGTCGGATTGCGGGTCGCATCGACGTTCGGGTCAAGGAAGACCATACCGCCCAGAGTCGAGGTCGGCAGTTCGCCGAAGTTGCGTTCGGTCAGATTGGCCGAAGGAGCAACGAGGCCGATGACAATGTCTTCCGGAGCCGGACGACCGCCCGAGTTGGCAACCACGTCGCCAATACCGTTGCTGTCCAGACCATCCGAAGCGCCGTTCGGCTGAAGCAGTTGCGTAACGATATAGGGTGTCGCGCCCGACGGAGCCACGTTGGTGAACGCGTAAGCGCCGTTGGCATCAACCGATGCGGTGCTGTTGATGTCATTGCCCGCGTAATCGGTGCCCGACAGTTTGACATGCGGGGTCGCCGAGAACGCGCCCGGTGCGAAACCGGCCTCGCCGGCATCGCGTGTGCCATTATTGTTAAGGTCGCGGTAGATATAGCCCGAGACCCTGGCCGCACCGATTTCCTGGAAGATATAGCCTGTGGCCGCAGTCGTGGCCGGCAGAACAATGTCCTTGATCGTGTTGTAGTCCGAATGACTGCTGTAATCGCTATTGTCGACCGTACCGCCAGCCGTGCCCGCAGTTTCATTGCGGTCGAACACACCCGAGGGCTGGTTTTCAACAATCTGGTAGGTGCCGGCAGGCAGGCGACCGAACGTAAAGGTGCCATTGGTTGCCGTCGTAGTCGTACGCGTAGCAATAACGTTGTTGAAGTCGTCGGTCCCCGTCAGCGTCAGCGTCACACCGGCAAGGCCTTCACCGCTGTCGATCGTGTCGTTCAGATTATCGTCGCGGTAAACCGTACCTGCAATCGAAGACACCGTGACCTGCGTTACTGCGGGTTTGTCATTATTGGTCGGAACTTCGTCGCGGCTGATTTCATTGCCCGACCCATCCAGGCCCGGCTTGATGTCAGCCGTATTGGTCAGGTTGGTGTTCAAGGCCCCCGCGAACGGGTCGGCAACCTTAGCGAAGAAGGTGAGCGTCACCGTATCGCCATTGCCGGGGAACAGACCGTCCAGAACACAGGTAACCTTGTTGGTACCCGTGCAGGTCGTGTTGGTAATCGACACGCCGCCCGAAGCCACGGCCGTTTCACCGCCCAAGCTCAACCAGCCCGTCGGAAGCTGGTCCGAAACGCGGATCTGTGTGGTCGGGGACGGGCCGTTATTGCGAACGACAACCTTGTATTCGACAGGCTGGTTAATCTGGACCGGCGAATCCGTGATGCGGGTCTTGGAAACCACTTCCAGATCGGTGGACGGAATAATCGTCGTGTTCTGGGTCGCTGTGTTGTTGGCCAGTTGGCTATCAGCCTGAACCGTCGTGGTGTCGTTCTGTTCGAGCGAAATCACGTTGACGCTGTTGGCAAACGTCAGCGGGCCGGTTGGCGGCAGAACCGAAGCATCCGCCGGGTTCACCGCAAAAGTAAGGCGGAAAATAACCTGGTGGCGCGAGTCCAGATAGTTCTGGGTGTCATCGGTACCGTGCAGACGGCAGACAATTGTGGAACCCGAAGGCACGCAGGTCGGAGCTGGCGGCACATAGAGGGTATTACCGCCATTTGCCGCAACCGGGTTGATAACCGGGGGGGCCGCAAGCGTCATGGTATAGCCGACAGGAGGCGCGGGCGTATCGGTGATTATGATATTCGAAGCGCGCGACGGACCAAGGTTGGTGACGCGGACGTCGTACAGAAGGTTCGAACCATAAGGTACGGGGTCATAGGCCGAACTCGGCTCGGTCTTGACGATGGACAGGTCCATTTGCGGGCCGTCCACATCATGTATCACAAAAGCACTATTGTTAACGGTGTTGGTTTCAAGCGTCGAGGTGGTGACTGTCGCGGTATTGGTATGCGAGATCGGGAAGCCGGTCGTTGCGCCGCCGAACGGGAAGCGTGCGCGTACGGGCTGACTGATCTGATAGCTTACGCCACGGTTGATGGTGCCCATCGGGCACTGGATCGCGCCCGTAAGGTCATTTTTCGTGCAAGTGACACCAGCCTTCGTTGTTGTGGGATTCCCCACCAGTTCAAAGCGAGCCGGATCGATAGTATCCGTGACAATCACATCCGACGCCGGATTCGGGCCCAGATTGCGGACGCTGATACTATAGGTCGAGATAACCCCCACACGCGCCGGGTTAGGCGCAATTGACTTGGCATTCAGCGTAATGTCGGTGATCGCCTCGATCGTGTAGCTGGCCGTTGACTCATTATTCGCGGTGTTGGTCTCGGTCGTATCCGGCGACGAAACGGTAGCCCTGTTATTAAACGTGCCACTTTCAAACGGACGGTCGACACGAACAATCAGGGTCTGCGGAGCGCCAACGGTCAGATTGATCAGGTTCCAGGCTAGACGGCCATTTGAAGGCGTGTAGCTCATCGAACCCGTGCTGATGGAATCCTCAACTACCGCCGTTATCATTGAACCTGAGTTCAGAAAGTTCGGAAGCATGTCGACGACATTGACAGTACGCGCAATGTTGCCGCCTGCGTTCGATACGGTCAGGCGAATATAGAAGCTGGTGACGTTATCGGCGACAGTGATTGCCGGTGTCTGGGTCCACGTCACCTTGTCGAGGCTGACCTCTTTTAAAATAACGAGGTCCGCAGCATCCGGCGTCGAGCGTGTACCCGCACCCGCGCAATCGTTCAGATCATTGCCATCGGCAGGGAGCGCGCCCGAACCGCCGAGCGTGCCGGTGCAGGCCGTGTTCGACAAATCCATATCAACGCCGGTACCGGCTGTTGTCTTCAGGCTAAGGGCAATATTGCTGCCAACGGCCAGCGTCCCCGGACCAGTCAGTTCGCACGTGATCTGCAAGCCCGCTTGCGAGCAAGTCCATGGCGCATCTGCAGAACTGAAGGTTTCGTTTGCGGTAACCGTATCAACGATACGCAACGGATTAGCCGGATCATAGGTCAGTATCGACGGACCGTTATTTACGACCGTTATCGTGCTGGTCATGATACCGCCAGCCGCGACCGGGTTCGGACCCTTGCTCTTGGTCAGGCTAAGGTCGGAACTGGGAGCCGCAATCTCGTAGCTGACATCCTTGGTATTATTACCCGGGACCGGATCGGTGACACCCGCCGGCAGATTAACAATAGCCGAGTTCACAACCGTACCGGCGGTCGGCGACATAGCCGTTACCGGAATAATGAAGTCCTGATTTTCACCGGTTGCAAGATTGCCTGCGATGCAGGTGACCGTATTGCCAACCGCTGTACATCCCGCCGGAAGCGTTCCGATCTGGAACTCGGGTGCAATGACATCGACAATGCTCGCACCGGCTACCGTCCACGGACCCCGATTTCGCACACCCAAAGTAATATTGACGGTTTCGCCTTGGATAATCGTGCTCGGCATCGATTTTTCGGCTTCGAAATCTGCGCCCGGCTAAATTGTCGTTACAACCGGTGTAGCGGTATTATTGTCAGGCTTCGGGTCCTGCACTCCGCTTCCCGTTATCGCCACAAAGGCGTTGTTAGTGATCGTACCGCCAGTTGCCAGAACGCGTCCCGAAACCGTTACATCCGGCAACGCACCCGTGACAGCAGGCCCTGTGTAGTTACAAGTTACCGCCGTACCTGAGCGGGAGCAGTTCCAGTTCGTGCCGGCTGCAGTAAGGAACTCAAAATTGCTGGCCGCTGGCAGATTGTCGACCAGACGAATGGCACCGGTTGCGTCGGGGCCCTGGTTCACTGCCTTGAGCGTATAATTGATAATACCCCCAGCAGGGATGCTGTCGGTCGGCAGATTGTCATTCTTGGTAACGACCAGATCCGCACCGGCCTCGACCGCCGGAGAAACCGACAGCGTATTGTTGGCCGGATTGTTGTCGACATTGGTCGGAGACGAAATCGATGCCGACGCCGTGCGCGAACCGATTTCCTTGGCATCCGCCATATAGTCGAATTCGAAAGTTCCCACCGGCAGGGTCGGCAAACTACAGGCCAGAGACTGACTGCCCACTACACCCGACAAGATACAGTAGGTCGGAAACTCGCCAGTCTGAACCGAGAAGTTGGACGGAACCGCAATGTTCACAACCGCGTCACTGACAGCGCCGGGACCGTTGTTGGCCACCGTGATCGTGAACTTGGCCTGACCGCCATTCGCTGCAGGATCCGGATCCCAGCTATAGCCGGACACCTGTAGATCCGCCGCAGCCGCAGCACCGGCCACACCTATCACAGCAAGAGGGGCCACCACGCGCATTGCACGCAACGCAACACGCTTGATCAAACCGAGCATTTTCAACACTTCAACAGTCTCCAGTCCGACGAAGGTCAGGCCTGTGAAGTGACGAAAATCAGCGCCAGACCGAAAACAGTCTGACGCTTCACACCCGCCCCACATCGCCCACCGATTCGGTTGCGGAGCTTCTAGCGCTTAGTGATCCAATATGGCCACGCTATCATATGTAACTAAATGTATTTAGTTTTGCGTATTGCTGTTTTTTGAAGAAATTTATTTTGTAAATTTAAGTAACTGTGTCGTTTTTTAAAAACATGCCGCATTTAAAATATCGGCGATCAATTAAATTCGCAAAGCCTATCGGGGGTAAATTTATAACTACTTACATGGCTTTCAAAATCATAAGGCTCTCATAGATCGTCGATATTCAAAGGCGAGGTATTTTAAGGGTCCTCGCCCCATCACAGAATTGCACTTTTTAATTATACTTGAATATTGCCTCGGCTTTCGACCCGATAGGTAGAGAGCAGAATGCGGTGATCGCGAACTCGCATGATCAATCTCGCTCCCCCATGAAAACAGGTTTGAAGAGGCCCGCTAAAGGCATTTTGGGCGAATAGGTCGCACAGCCCTGTGGCCATGGCCTGCACGCGGTGCCTTGGCGCGGACGTGCCGCGGGGCTAGAACGGGACAAATCTTTATTGGAAACTGTCCATGACCCTTGCTGCCAGCCTTGTCGGCTTTCTGTTCTTTCTGATCGGTGCCGCGCTGAAGCTGGTTTTGATTGCCATCATCGCCAATGCCATTCTGAGTTGGCTGTTCGCGTTTGATGTCATCAATTACCGCAACCGTTTCGTCTATCAGCTGGCGACCGCTCTGGACCGCATCACCTCGCCGATCCTGGCCCCGCTGCGCCGCTTTATTCCGCCGCTGGGCGGGATGGACCTGACGCCTGTGGTGGCGCTGATCATCATTCAGGGTCTGCAGATCTATGTGATCCCCGCCCTGCACCTGACCTCGCTGCGTCTGGTCGGTGCTTAGGCCTGCCTCGCTGGCCGTGAGTTGATTGTCGGACACGCCATCGCGGATTCATGCGCGGTGCACCATTCGGAGCTTGCACGCCCTGCGCGTGGTCCTAAGCTGAAAACCTTATGCCCCTCGCGGGGTGCGAACCTGTAGAGTCTTATGAGCGGGATCAACACAGTTGCCATTATCGGTGCGGGCCAGATGGGTTCGGGCATTGCCCAGACCGTAGCCGGTGGCGGTTATGACGTGAAACTGTACGACACGGCCGAGGGTCGTGCTGTTCTGGCCATGGGCGAGATCGCCGCCAGTCTGACCCGCCGCGTCGAGCGCAACCTGCTGACCCACGATCAGGCGCAAGCCCTGCTGGCCCGCATCAAGGTTTGCGACACGCTGGCCGAAACCGTTTCGGGGGCCGACATGGTCATCGAGGCGGTTCTCGAAGAAGAAGCCGCCAAGAAACAGGCCTGGTCCGATATTGTCCCGCATCTGGCCCCGCATGCCCTGCTGGCCAGCAATACCTCGTCCATCTCCATCACCCGACTGGCGTCGGAAACCGACCGCCCCGAGCGTTTTATCGGTCTTCATTTCATGAAGCCTGCGCCGGTCATGCGTCTGGTCGAGATTGTGCGCGGTATTGCCACCTCTGCGGCCACCTATGATGTAGCAGTCGCCTTTGCCGAGAGCCTTGGCAAGCAGACCACCGCGTCCGAAGATTTTCCGGCCTTTATCGTCAACCGTATTCTGGTGCCGATGATGAACGAGGCCATCTATACGCTGTACGAAGGTGTCGGTAACGTCACCTCGATCGATACCGCCATGAAGCTGGGGGCCAACCACCCGATGGGGCCGCTGGAACTGGCGGACTTTATGGGGCTGGATGTGGCTCTAGCCATTATGAATGTGCTGCACGAAGGCCTGGCCGACAGCAAATACCGCCCCTGCCCGCTGCTGGTAAAATATGTCGAGGCCGGCTGGCTGGGTCGCAAGAGCGGCCGTGGCTTCTATGACTATTCGGGCGCAACTCCGGTACCGACACGCTGATGACCGAACACACCGCCCCCCAAGACCGGAACCCGCCCAGCATTCTCGACCATTTTCCGGGGTCCGAGCGTGTACAGCCGCGCAACTCGCTACAGGCCAAGATTATGGCCTCGGTGGTCGCCGCCGCATGGCCGCCCCTGCTGCTGACCTTTCCGTTCTGGCCGCCGCATAATCTGTGGTCGGGTCTGGATACCGACTGGCGGATTATCCTGCTGGCCGTCGGCCTGATCGCCGCGCCGGTGGCCCTGAGCCGTCTGGCCAAGGCCAAGCGCCCGAACAATGCCCCGTGGACACGCCGCGCCGTGATCGGCCGCTATGTCATCTATGGGGGCATTCTGGCGGCCTGTTTGCAGGTTCTGATGACGCTGGCCCTGGCCGCCGTCGCCGGTTTTGCGGGTGAAAGCTTTATTCAGGCGCTCGGCGCCATTGAAACTGTCGTGCTGACCTTTGGTGTCATTGGTGTGCCCTTGGCCCTGATGGTCGGTGTCAGCTACGCCCTGTGGGGCGGTATCTGCGTGGCCTATATTGCCTATGGCAAGGCCGCGCCGCCTATACGCCGTCCGTTCTAGGCGGCCACCATTGTCGGGGGACATAAATGGGGACTGTGAACCGCATCAGTAATCTGGACGCCGTGCGCGGCGTCGCCGTTCTGGGCATTCTGGTCGTCAATGCCCTCGCCTATAGCTGGCCGATGGACGCCATGATGGCGATGCAGAAACTGCCCATGGCGGTTGACGGCGTATTGCAGGGCGGCGACCGCATCGGCGCATGGGCCATCGAGGCCCTGTTTACCGACAAGTTCCGCACCCTGTTCTGTCTGCTTTTTGGCGTGTCCATCTATCTGGTGGGCGGTGAACGCAGCGACAAGGAACGCGGCAAGAAGCTGCTGCGCCGCCTTGGCTGGCTGGCTGTTTTTGGCCTCGTCCACGGTCTGGCCTTCTGGTTTGGCGACATCCTGATGCTGTATGCATGGACCGGCCTGTTTGTGATGCTGATGCGTGGCCTGTCCGGCAAGGTGCTGCTGATTGTCGGCGGTACAATCACGCTGGCCCTGATCTTTATTCAGGCCTCTCTGGGTCTGCTGATGCCGATCATGCCGCCCGAGATCGCCTCTGCGTTCGAAGGTCATGCCGAGGTCACCACCGCCAGCCTGATGGCCGATGTCGCCAAAGTCCAGTCCGGTTTCGGCGCAGCCATGCTGTCCAATCTGGTCAGCTGGGCCATTGTTCAGGGTATGAGCCTGACCATTATGGCCCCTGCGGCTTTTGCCCTGATGGTGCTGGGCATGGGCCTGTTCAAGGTCGGGTTTTTCCATGGCCAGCTCAGCAACAAAATCTATGCCGCCATTATCGCGGTCGGCCTTGCGGGGCTGGCGCTCAAGGGCTGGGCGGCATGGATCGAGGGCGGTGTCGCCCCCGAGCTTCTGCCGTCGCGCGGTCTGAACATGGTCGGCTCGTCTCTGGCGGTGCCGATCTCGCTGGCCTATGCGGCGATTATCATCAAGCTGCCCGCCCTGTTTGTGTGGGCGCGGCCGGTCGGCCAGATGGCCTTTACCACCTATCTGACCCAGACCCTGATCATGACCACGCTGTTCTACATGCCGTGGGGCCCCAAACTGTATGGCCAGATGGGTCCGGCAGCCTTGTGGGGCGTGATTGCCGGTGTGTGGGCGGTCCAGATCGTCTTTGCCCATCTGTGGCTCAAAGCCTATCGCTGGGGCCCGTTTGAATGGGTTTGGCGCTCCCTGACAGAGGGTCGCAAGCTGACACTTTCGCGGGCCACGGCCTAAAGCCCGATTGCAGCGATGCGGGGGATGGCTTAATCGCCAACCCATGACCGACATTCAACGCCCCGAAGCCCGCTCGCCCCGTGGATTTCAGGATCGCCGTGGCAGCGACCTGAGCGCCGAACGCCGCATCATTGCGCGCGTGTCCGAAGTGTATGAACGCTGGGGCTTTGAAGGTCTGGAAACGCCAGCCCTCGAATATGTCGATGCGCTGGGCAAGTTCCTGCCCGATACCGACCGCCCCAATGAGGGCGTGCTGGCGCTGGAGGACGATGACGACCAGTGGATCGCGCTGCGCTATGACCACACGGCTCCGCTGGCCCGTTTTGCCGCCCAGAACTGGGAAACCCTGCCCAAGCCTTATCGTCGCTATGCCTATGGACCGGTGTGGCGCAACGAGAAGCCGGGCCCGGGGCGTCTGCGCCAGTTCTGGCAGTGCGACGCCGACACGGTGGGCTCGGATCGTCCCGAAGCGGATGCCGAAATCCTCGCCATGGGCGTCGAGGGTCTGCTGGCGACGGGACTGACGCCGGATCAGGCTGTGATCCGCGTCTCGAACCGCAAACTTTTTGACGGCCTGTTCGATGCGGGCGGCATTACCGACACCAACCAGCGCCTGACGGCCCTGCGCGCCATCGACAAGTTCGATCGTTTGGGCATCGAGGGCGTGCGACTGCTGCTTGGGGAGGGCCGTCTGGATGAATCCGGCGACTATACCAAGGGGGCCAACCTGCCGGTCGCGCTGATCGGTGCGGTCGAGACCTTCCTTGCCTCGGTTTCCAACGCCGAGGCCTCGCGTTCGGAAGTTCTGGATACGATTGCCAATATCGGTGCGGGTCTGGGTCAGGCAGGCGATGCGGCTCTGAAAGAGCTGGCTGCCATTGACCGCGCCCTGAACGCCATGGGTGTGGGGCAGGATGCGGTCAAGTTCGACCCGACCATCGTGCGCGGTCTGGAATACTATACCGGCACCGTGTTCGAGGCCGAGCTGCTGCTGGAAACCAAGGACGAAAAGGGTCGTCCGATCCGCTTCGGCTCCATCGGTGGCGGCGGTCGTTATGACGATCTCGTGGCCCGTTTCACCGGCCAGACCCTTCCGGCGACCGGCTTCTCGTTCGGTGTCTCGCGTCTGGCGGCAGCCTTGCGTTCGGCGGGCCGCAGCGGACCGCAGACGCGCGGGCCTGTGGTGGTCATCGTGTTCTCGGACGACGACATGCAGCACTATCTGGATGCCGTGTCCGAGCTTCGCAATGCGGGCATTCCGGCAGAGCTGTATCTGGGCCGTGCCGGTATGAAGGCACAGTTCAAATATGCCGACCGTCGCGGTGCCCCCGCAGCGGTCATTCTGGGCGGTGACGAGATTGCCGCCGGTGAGGTGACCATCAAGGATCTGGACGCCGGACGCGCCCAGGCCGCGGCCATTACCAATAACGAAGAGTGGAAGGCCGCCCGTCCCGGCCAGATGAAGGTGGCCCGCTCCGAGCTGGTTTCCGTCATCAAATCCATTATCGAATAAGCTTCGATAATTATCGCTGTTTTTTCCAAATAATCAGCGATAACTCATAAAAGCTTCGATTTCGCTGTTTGGCCCGATTGACCCAAGGGCACCTTTTAGGTCAATTGGTCCTACTCGAGGGACGCGGCGCTGATAGCGCAGCAGTCACTTGGAGGCGTTTCGGGGAGGAAACGTCCGCTCCACAGAGAGCGAGAAGGCCCGCTGCGATGTATCCCCCGCAGCGGGCTTTTTCATGCCTGAAGCCTGAAACCGCAGCAAACATGCCGTTCAGCCCTGAATCCGCGCAGGTTTTGTCCGTATGCGCACGGCATTGCGGCCGTCCAGAACGGCAAGGACGTAAAAGAAAAGCCGGCCCCGAAGGACCGGCTTTCCAATATCGAAGCTCTTTCGATTTTACCAGAGACGGACGCGGTCTTCCGGTGCCAGATAGTATTTGTCCGTCGGCTTGACGCCAAAGGCCTCGTACCAGTCATCGACATTGCGCAGTGGGCCGATGACGCGGAACTCGGCAGCCGAGTGGCTGTCGGTGGCGACCTGCTGGATCAGCGCCTGTTCGCGATACTTCGACTGCCAGACCTGTGCCCAGCCGAAGAAGAAGCGCTGGTCACCCGTCAGGCCGTCGATGACCGGAGCCGGCTGGCCCTTCAACGACAGACGATAGGCATGCAGACCCACGGCCACGCCCGAGGCATCGCCGATGTTCTCGCCCATGGTCAGGGCTGGATTGATATTGTGGCCTTCAACCGGAGCGAACTGGGCATATTGCTCGCCCAGACGCGTGGTCAGGGCCACAAAGTTGGCGCGGTCCTCGGTCGTCCACCAGTCGCGCAGAACGCCGTCACCGTCGGACTTGGAGCCCTGGTCGTCAAAGCCGTGACCGATCTCGTGACCGATCACGCCACCGATACCGCCATAGTTGACGGCGGCATCGCCATTCGGATCGAAGAAGGGCGGTTGCAGTATGGCTGCAGGGAAGACGATCTCGTTATTGACCGAGTTGTAATAGGCATTGACCGTTTGCGGGGTCATACCCCACTCGGTCTTGTCTACGTCCTTGTCGAGGCGCGACAGACGGTCGGCATAGCTCCACTGGCGCAGACGCAGGGCGTTACCGACCAGATCGTCACCGCTCATTTGCAGGGCCGAATAGTCGCGCCACTTGTTCGGATAGCCGATCTTGACGGTGAACTTTTCGAGTTTCTCCAGAGCCGCAGCCTTGGTCTCGTCGCCCATCCAGGTCAGGTTGCGGATACGCTCGCCTTGCGCCAGACGCAGGTTGGCGACCAGCTCTTCCATCTTGGCCTTATATTCCGGCGGGAAGTACTGGGCGACATAGAGACGGCCAGCAGCCTCGCCCAGTGCGCCCTCGGCAAAGGAGATGCCGCGTTTTTCACGGCTGCGCTGTTCGGGCTGACCCGACAGGTCGCGGTCACGGAATTCCCAGCGGCGATCGGCAAAACGCTGCGACAGCAGCGGGGCCATTTCGTCAGCCGTCTGGAAGGCCTGCCAGGCTTGCAGAACCTCTAGCGGGGTTTCGGCATAGACAGCGGCCATCTTGGGCAGGGCGGTGTTCTGGGCCACGACCAGACGCGAGACATGGCCAAGGCCCGCCGCATCATAGAAGCCCTGCCAGTTAAAGCCCGGAGCCTCTTCGGCCAAACGGGCAATGGTGTAATCGTTATAGGTCTTGTCGCGGTTGCGGCTTTCGGCCTGCGTCCAGTGGGCCGCAGCGATGCGGTCTTCCAGAGCCACGATCTGGGCGGCGGTCTCGGCCGGATTGGCCCAACCGATCATGCCCAGCATGTCGGCGACATAGACCTGATACTTAGCCTTGGTGCCCGCGTGGCGTTCTTCCAGGTAATAGTCGCGGTTCGGCAGGCCAAGGCCCGACTGGCGCGTGGAAACGACATGGCGGGTCGGGTTCTTGGCATCGGCACCGACGCCTGCGCCAAACAGCGACGCGCCGAAGTCACCATTATGGGCACCCATATAGGTGGCCATGGCGTCGTGGCTGTCGACGGCGCGAATAGCGGTCAGATAGGGCTGAAGCGGCTGGGCATCCAGCGTCTCGATGCGCGCGGCGTCCATATAGGAGCGGTAGGCATCGGCGATCTTTTGTTCGTCACTACCGGCAACCAGATCGGTACGGGTCGCCAGACCCAGCACCAGTTCGCGCATACGGTTGTCGGACAGTTCGCGCAGCAGCGGGAACGAACCATACGAAGAGCGGTCAGACGGGATCACCAGATGATCCAGCGCCGTACCATTGGCATAACGGAAGAAGTTGTCGCCCGGCTGGACCGAGGTATCACGGCCGTTCAGATCAAAGCCCCAGGTGCCGTATTTCGGGGTGGCGGTACCCTGCCAGCCACCGCTGGCGGCCTGAGCCATCGGCATGTCGATCAGGCTGACCATCTCGCACTGGGCATCGATGCAACCGTGGTTGTGATCCGCGCTATGCGCCACAGCGACAGCAGGCATAAGCAGAGCAGCAAGCGCCGCTCCGGCCAGTAATTTCTTCATATGGATAAAGTCCCTCTTTATAGCCGGTTCAACGCAACAAACGGATCGTTTCCGTCGCGACCAAACTGCCTGATATATTTCTACCTTGCCTTGTTGGGCGCGCCGGTCAATTGCGGCCAGTTCACAATCAAGACATTGGTCGAAAACAAGATTCTCCGAAAAATTCTCGGCAATAGATTTTCACATATCGCTGTGAAGCAAAACATTGTTGCGCAACCATTCCCGATAGACGGGAATCTGCAACTTTCTTCCAACACATGCGTATTTATACCTAGTATAACGCCGTAATTTTAATCAAATGGCGTGCATTTAGACGGATTTCAGACCCATTTTGGTCACGGTTCGATGATGAAAGTTCGCTCCAGAATGTCGGGTTATACCTGCGTTCGTCGGTCACCGTTCTCGATCGATGCGCCAGATAGCCGGACTGATTTTTGTTGGGCCTCCCCGACCCTCCTGCATTTTAGTGAATAGAGTTCCAGACCAATGACCGACACCGTCGTTGTCGCCGCCGCGACCACCGAAACCGAAGCCAAGCCCCGCGTAAACCGTCGTCAGGTTGCCAAGGCTCGCACCCGTATCAAGGTGCTGGAAGCCGCCCGTAACCTGTTTGCCGAGCGTGGCTATGACGCCGCCACCATCCGCGACATCGCCAAGGGTGCGGGTATGTCGACCGGTGCTGTCTTCGCCAACTTCCAGGACAAGGCCGAGCTGTTCGAAGCGGTCTTCTCGGACGAAATGGCTGCCCTGTCCGAAGCCTTCACCGCTGGCGTCGCTATCGAAGCCGGTACCTCGGCCCGTCTGGCCGGTGGCCTGAGCGCCGGTTACCATCAGGTTCTGGACCACCTGCCGCTGATGCAGGCCATGGTGGCCCGCTCGTGGTTCCAGCCGGAAGACGCCGACAAGCGCGTGCGTGAATTCCTGGCTCCGGTCATCACCACCATCAGCGACGTTCTGCAAGCCGGTATCGCCAAGGGCGAGCTGCGTCAGGACACCGACGTGGCCATGCTGTCGCGCATGGTATGGGACATCTATCTGTCGAACCTGCGTCGCGCAGCCTTCGACAACTGGAGCATTGAAGAACTGACCCCGCACGCTGCCAAGCAGATGGACGTTGTGGTCGCTGGCCAACTGGCCAAGTAAGACCGGACATCCTCCGATCAAAAAGAAAGCCGGAAGGGTCATCCCTTCCGGCTTTTTTGTACGTATGCCCTAGCTCTTCCAGCGCAGCACGGTTTCCTTGATCGGATTGACGAAGGAACGCTGCTCGGCACGGCTCTTCAGCCATTCTTTTTTCAGTTGCTGGTACCACTTGGCCTGTTTGTCGGCATCGTCGATCCACAGAAGTGGCGGGTCGTATTTCAGCCCCTCGTTCTGCAGGTTCACCATCCCGCCGTCCTGATGCAGGAAGGCGGCGACCCCTGCGCGCAAGAAGGGCTTGGCCAGTGCAAAGACCCAGTGATCGGACCAGAAGACCTGTGTGATACGGGTTTTCTTATCGTTGACCGGCGTCAGCAGGGTCAGGGCCAGAACCTGTTTGGCGCCGACCTGAATATGCTCCCAGCGATAGCCGGGCAGACGGAAGGTAATCTCGGTGGCGGGCGCCCCGCCCAGCACCTTGTAAAGGCGGCTGTTTGACGACGGCGCGTGGCGCACCATGGCCCAGCCATAGTCGCGCGGCGCAAAGGTCTTGGCCTTTTCGTGCATGGATTTTTCCGAACGCCACCACCATTGCTTATGCACATAGGGGCCGTGGGCAGGGTCCATCAAGCCAACGACCGCATGGTCGATATGGCTGTCGAAATCCATCCATTCGACCAGTTGCGGCTCGCCTTCGGCACCGGGGAAGAGCGGCGGCTCCTGATCGGGTTGGCTGGGATTGCGGGCATCCGCGGGCATCCAGACGAACACCATGCCCTGACTTTCGCGGACCTCGTAGGAACGCACCTTGATGCGGCCGACCTCGACATCCTGACCTTCGCACAGGGACGGCATGGCCGCGCAGGTGCCGTCGGTGCGGAAGCGCCAGCCGTGATAGGGGCATTCGACCGTCTCGCCCTCGCCTTCGCGCTCGACAAGGCGGCCGGCCGACAGCGGGGCCGCACGGTGCGGGCAGATATCGCGCAGGCCATAAACATCGCCCGCCTGTGTGCGACCGATCAGGACCGGCTCGCCCATGACCTCGTAACGCTTCAGGCTGCCCTGCGCGACCTGTCGGGACAGGGCCACGAAATACCAGGCATCGGTCACATAGCCCTTGCCGAAACCACCGGACGGCCCTTTTGGCGCATCCGTAGTGTTCGGGGCAGACGGGGTCTTTTCAGGTTCTACAGCACGGCTATTCATGGAATAATCCTAGCAAGGGACAGGCGGCCTGTCCCCACCGCTTTGCTGAAACGACAATAACAAGGCGCCTGCCCTGTCGGGACGCCTTTTTGGAAACGTCCGGAGACACCTATGTCGCGCATGATCGCCCTGATGCTGGCTCTTGTTCCCCTCACTGGTGCCTGTTCGGCGGCTGTCGCCCAGAACGGCGACCACAGCGCCCATCATGGTGCCCATCAGCACGCTGCCTTTGAATCGGGTCGCCTGCATGTGCGCGTGGATGGCGAGGAAGGCCTGCCCGATCTGGTGCTAATCCCCGGCCTGTCGTCCTCGCCGGAAATCTGGCAGCCGACTGTCGATGCCCTCAAGGGCCGGTATCGCATCCACCGCATCCATGTGAGCGGGTTTGCGGGCAGTCCTGCCGGTGACAATGCCCAGAACGGCCAGACGCCTATGCCGGTGGCGGCACCCGTGGCCGAAGAGATCGCCCGCTATATCCGTGAGCAGAACCTGAACAAGCCCGCTGTCATCGGCCATTCGATGGGCGGCACCATCGGCATGATGCTGTCGGCCCGTCATCCCGATCTGGTTGGCAAGCTGATGGTGGTGGATATGGTGCCGTTTGCCGGAGCCATGTTTGGTGGGACCGATGCCACCGTTGCGGCCGTGACCCCTGTGGCCGACCAAATATGGACAACACAGGCCAAGCTTCCGCGCGCGGCCTATGTGATGGCGGCCACCCAGACCATTAACGGCATGATCAATACGCAAAGCCGTCGCGAGGAAGCCTTGCAGCACATGCGTGACAGCGATCAGGGCGTATCGGCGGCGGCCTTCCGCGAGTTGATCGTCACCGACCTGCGCCCCGAACTGGGCCAGATCACCGCCCCGACCACTGTGCTGTACGTCAAGTTCAACGATGCGCGCATGACCAATGAAGTGACCGACGCCATCTATGCGGCCAGCTTTGCCAACAAGCCCGGCGTGACGCTGAAACGGATCGATGACAGCGCCCACTTCATCATGTTCGACCAGCCGCAACGCTTTGCGATCGAAATCGACACGTTTCTGAAATCCAATTAAGTCGCCATCGTTCTGCCGAGGGTTTATGGCAGTTGCCAAGCCCTCGCCAGCCTCTAGGCTCGGTAGA
Organism: Brevundimonas sp.; assembly: GCF_036659295.1. Taxonomy (GTDB): domain Bacteria; phylum Pseudomonadota; class Alphaproteobacteria; order Caulobacterales; family Caulobacteraceae; genus Brevundimonas. The sequence continues at coordinate 20,609 of NZ_JAVXCU010000008.1, forward strand.
GCCAGACGATAAGGACACTCCATGGCGCGTAAAGACCGCTCTTCCCCCGCCGAACCCAAGCGCCGTCGCTCCTTTATGGGGCGGCTGTTCTATTGGGGGGCCGTTATGGCCGTCTGGGGGCTGATTTTCGCGGTCGTGTTCTTTGCGATTTTCGCACGCGATCTGCCCGATACGTCCAGCCTGTATGAAGTCGATCGCCAGCCGTCGATCACCTATCTGGACCGTTCCGGATCGCTGATTGCCGTGCGCGGTTCGCAGATGGCCCCGCCGGTCGATCTGGACGCCCTGCCCGACTATGTGCCTGCCGCCTTTGTGGCCATCGAGGACCGTCGCTACTGGGTACACCCCGGCTTTGACCCCATCGGTATGAGCCGTGCCATGGCCTCCAACCTCAAGGCGGGCCGTGTGGTTCAGGGTGGTTCGACCATTACCCAGCAACTGGCCAAGAACCTGTTCCTGACGCCGGACCAGAACCTGAAGCGCAAGGTTCAGGAGCTGATGCTGGCCGTCTGGCTGGAGATGAAATTCACCAAGAAAGAGATTCTCGCTCTCTATCTGAACCGCGTCTATTTCGGTGCCGGTGCCTATGGCATCGAGGCCGCCGCCCAGCGCTATTTCGACAAGCCTGCCGAAGAGCTGACGGTTGGCGAAGCGGCGCTGCTGGCCGGCCTGCTGAAGGCCCCGTCGCGCTATTCGCCTGTATCGGAGAGCGAACGCGCCGCCACCCGCGCCACGGTCGTGCTGAACAGCATGGTCGAGACAGGTATCATCACCGACGCCCAGCGTGATGCGGCTGTGGCCGAGCCGGTGCGTGTCTCGCGCACCCTCGCCAGCCAGCACGCCCAGTATTTCATCGACTGGCTGGATAAGCAGGTGCGCGGCATGGTCGGCGAGCAGACCGAAGACCTGATCGTTGAAACCACGCTTGATCTGGCCATCCAGACCGATGCCGAGCGCGCCGTGCGCCGCATTCTGGACCGCGATAAAAACAAGGGCGTGGAACAGGCTGCACTGGTCGCGCTGGACGGCGACGGCCGTGTCCGCGCCATGATCGGCGGGGCCTCCTATCCCGACAGCCAGTTCAACCGCGCCACCGAGGCCCGCCGTCAGGCTGGCTCGGCATGGAAGCCGTTCGTCTATCTGGCCGCTCTGGAAGCCGGATACACGCCCGAAACCCGCGTGGTGGACGAGCCGATTACCATCGGCAACTGGTCGCCGCGCAACTATTCGGGTCGCTTTGCGGGCGAGATGACGCTGGCTCAGGCCGTAGCGCAATCGACCAATACCGTGGCCGCTGCCGTCGCCGATCAGGTCGGTCGCTCCAATGTCGCCAATGTCGCCAGCCGTCTGGGCATCAGCGGGCCGATCAGCCAGTCGCCGTCAATGGCACTGGGCGCGGTCGAGGTCTCGCCGCTGGAAATGGCACAGGCCTTTGACGCCTTTGCCAATGGCGGGCGCAAGGTCAAGGCATGGGGCATCAGCCGCATCCGCACCAATCGCGGTCAGGTCATCTTTGAACACGGTCCCGCCGAGGGCGCACAGGTCATCCATAACCCGTCGCTCTATTATCTGAACCAGATGCTGCGCGGTGTGGTCACCGGCGGTACGGGCCGCGCCGCCGCCATCAGCGGCCGCGATATTGCGGGCAAGACCGGCACGACCTCGGACTATAAGGACGCCTGGTTCGTTGGTTATACCGGCGGCTTTACCGCTGCGGTCTGGGTCGGCAAGGACGATAACACCGCCATGAGCCGTGTCTCGGGTGGTGGTGCGCCTGCCGCGATCTGGGCGACCTTCATGCAGTCGGCCCTGCCGCGTCTGGCCGTCCAGAGCATCCCCAATGGTCCGGCCCTGCCGGAAGGCTGGATCCCGCCCGATCCGGTCGGCGATGCCCTCGGTCAGGTCGAAGACCCCTATGCCCAGCAGGATACGGGCGTTCTGGACGAGGACGGCATGCCGACCTTCGCCACCCCTGCACCGGTTCAGGAAGCCCCCAAGGTGGCCCCGCCCAAGCCCGAAGCCGAGCGCAAGCCCGACGCCCTGTTCTACTAGTTTCCGATGGCGTGAAGCTGTGCGCCGTGGACTTTGAGCCAATGGCGCATGGGCTTGTGATCGCCGATCAGACCTGTGACCACGGCCCAGTATTGCGGGCTGTGGTCGGCCCTGACCAGATGGGCCACCTCGTGTGCGGCCAGATAATCGGCCACAGATCGCGGGGCCATCACTACCCGCCAACTATAGCGGATCGAGCGGTTATGCGGGCTGCACGAGCCCCAGCGCGAGCGGGTATCGACAATGGATACCCGCACCGGTCCCTGACCCAGTTTTTGCAAATAGTGTTCGGTGCGTTCCAGCAGGAAGGCGCGCGCCTGACGCCGGAACCAGTTCTCGATGCGGCGTGAAAAGGCCTCGCCCTCACCGCCCGCCCGCAGGACAGGGCCGTCATCCGTTTCATAAAGACGCGCCGCAGAGACACCTGCCACCGCTTCCAGACGCAAGGTCTGGCCCAGATAGCCAACCGTCATACCCGTCCTAAAGGGCTGGACCTCGACGGCGCTGTCCAGTTTTTGCGCGATCCAGTCGGCTTTTTGCAGGGCAAAGGTCACGCCTTGCGACAAGGTCGCCGCCGAGGGGGCCACCACCACCGCCTCGCGCTCGCGGGCATCGATGCGGATGGAGATACGCCGCGCACGTTTGTTGACCGAAAGGCGCAGGGTCTGCCCGTCTTTCAGCGAGAGACGGTCCCCGTCCTTATACTTCGGCTGAAAGAGCTTCATTGCCGGTGATGAAATCCCGAAGGCGCGGATAGATCTGCTCGCGGAAGCGGCGACCGTTGAACACGCCATAGTGGCCCACTTCGGACTGGACGTGAAGCAGGCGGCGCGTATCGGGCAGGTTCGGCGTCAGGACGTGGGCGGCCTGTGTCTGGCCGACGCCCGAAATATCGTCATTCTCGCCTTCGATCGTGGCCAGCCCGATATCTGTAATGGCCCCCAGATCGACGCGGCGTCCGCGATGGGTCAAAAGCCCGCGCGGCAGAAGATGCTGCTGGAACACATAGTCGATGGTCTGAAGATAAAACTCTTCGGTCAGGTCCAGCACCGACAGGTATTCGTCGTAGAATTCCTCGTGCTTTTCGACACCGTCGCCATCGCCGTCGACCAGACTGTCGAAATAGCGGCGATGGGCGTCGATGTGTTTTTCCTCGTTCATCGACATGAAGCTGTAGAGCTGCACAAAGCCCGGATAGACCCTGCGCCCGACACCCGCATAGGGGAAGGGCACGGTGTGGATCATGTTCGACTTGAACCAGGTGAAGGGCTTTTCCTCGGCCAACTGGTTCGTCACGGTCGGCGACAGACGCGCATCGATAGGAGAACCCAGGAAGCTCATCGAGGCCGGACGGTTGGGGTGGTTGTCCTCGGCCATCAGGGCGCAGGCGGCCAGCACCGGTGGCCCCGGCTGACACACGGCGACCACATGGGCGCGGCCACCGATGGCAGCCAGCATGTCGCGCACATGGTCCATATAGTCGGCAAAGTCGAAGCGACCTTCCAGCAGCGGCACTTCGCGGGCATTGGTCCAGTCGGTGACGTGGACATCGTAATCGCCAAGGAAGGTCTCGACCGTACCGCGCAGCAGGGTGGCATAGTGGCCAGACAGGGGCGCGACCACCACCACCGCAGGGGCATCAACGGCGCGGCCTGCTGCCTTTAGGTCATCACGGTTGCGCACGAACTTGACCAGCCGGCACCATGGCGAGGACCAGACGATCTCTTGCTCGACGCGGATAGTGTGGCCTTCGACAACCACCTGATCCAGATGCCATTGCGGCTTGCCATAACGACGGGTCAGGCTCTCGACCAGTTCGGCTGTCGCAAAGGCCGTGCGTCCGATGGCGGTATCGGACGCGGCATTCAGCGGCGAGGTCCAGAACTGGCGGGCCATCTGTGCGCCGACACGCAGCGGCATGGCCGAATGATAGGCAAGCTCGTGAAAGGCGTAGAGCATGGGTTACCGGCAAACGCGCCCGACAGGTCAGGCAGGGACGTACAGACTTTTATACCGCACTGCACAATGAACCACGCCGGAAGCCGCAAGGAAAGCAGCGATTGGTCTTAGCCCCGCTTCATCGCCGCAACGATCACATCCTGAGATTTTTTGGGGCCAAGATCGTGGGTCAGGGCCGTGCGGAACTTGCCATCCGGACCCATCAGATAGGTCGTCAGGCTATGCTCCATCGTATAGGCCTCGCCCTCGCCGACCTTTTTGTAGAAGGCGCGATAGGCCTTGGCCGCCGCCTGAACCTGTTCTTCGGTGCCGGTCAGTCCGATCACACCGTCGGGGAAGCCGTCCGATGACAGATAGTCCTTGAGCATTTGCGGGGTGTCGCGGGCGGGATCGACGCTGACAAAGACGATCTGCAAGTCCTTGGCGTCCTCGCCCATGCCTTCTTGCACGGCGTTCAGAACGCCCAGCGTGGTCGGGCAATAGTCGGGGCAATAGGTGAAGCCAAAGAAGACCAGCGTCCATTTGCCGTTCAGCAGGGTCTGGTCCACCGTCTCGCCGTCCTGATTGACGAGCGTAAAGTCGCCCCCCACCAGCGGCTGGCCCGTGGACACACCGGCCTCGCTCTGGGCGGGGTTGCGGCTGCTGTGAACAAACATGGTGGCGAGGGCCAGGGCGATGGCCACAAGCAGGCAGGCAATCGCCAGCAGGAATATCGAACGACGGGGCATATTTCTCTCACGCGCAACAAAACCGGTGGCCACAACAGACCGCAGTGCGTCCTGGCTTTATTTCAGTCTATAAAAGACCTGTGAACCGTACAGAAGCCCCCTCCCTGTCGCAGGCCGTCGCCGCTGCTGCCCATAGCGGCGCATCAAACCTGTTTGGCCTGTCCGACGGTGCCAGACGCGGGCGCGGTTTGCCGATGCGAACCCTGATCGCGCTGCGCTGGTTGTCCATCATCGGTCAGGCCACCGCCGTCCTAAGCGCTTATTTCGTCATGCATTTCCCGCTGCCTCTGTGGGAATGTCTGGCCACGATCGGCGTCAGTGTGGTGATGAATATCATCAGCATGCTGCGCGCCCGGAACATGCGGCTCAGCCTGTCGGACGGGCCGCGCACAGCCTTGCATCTGGGCTTTGATATCTTGCAGATCAGCGTGCTTCTGGCGCTGACGGGCGGGTTGACCAATCCGTTCTGCCTGTTGCTGGTGGCCCCTGTGTCAGTCGCCGCCGCCAGTTTGACCATCCGTCAGGCGCTGTTTCTGGGGGCCATGGCCGTGGCCTGTGTGGTGGGGCTTTATAACTGGTCCCTGCCCCTGCCGTGGCTGGTGCATGAACAGTTGGAACTGCCGGGGCTGTACCGGCTGGAACTGGGTCTGGCCCTTATGACGGGGATGCTGTTCATCTCCGGCTATACATGGAAGGTCGCTGCCGACGCCGAGAAGCTGGAACTGGCGCTGGCCACCACACAGGACGTGTTGCAACGTGAGCAAAGACTAGCGGCCATTGGCGGTCTGGCCGCCGCCGCGGCACACGAACTGGGTACGCCGCTGGCCACCATCCAGATCGTCGCGCGCGAAATGCTGCGCAGCGCGCCCGATGGCAGCCCTGCCGCCGAGGATGCCGCCCTTATCCTGCAACAGGCCGGACGCTGCCGCGATATCCTCAACCAGTTGTCCGCCTCTCCCGACGAAGGCGATGCTCTCTATGCCGATGTGGCCTTGAAGGCGCTGTTGCAAGAAGTGGCCGAGCCGCATGAAGGCTTTGATCTGGAGTTTGATATCTCGGTGCAAAGTGCGGGCAACCAGCCCCTGCCCCGCGTCAAACGCCTGCCCGAAATCATTCACGGCCTGTCGGCTCTGGTGGAAAATGCCGCCGATTTCGCCACCTCGCGCGTCAGCCTGACCGCGACGGTCGATGCCGGATGGATTGCCATCGATATTGTCGATGACGGGCCCGGTTTTGCCTCCGATGTGCTGCCGCGCCTTGGCGAGCCCTATGTGACCACCCGTCCGCAAAGCAAGGCGCGGCGTGCTCTGGCGGCCCAATTATCGGCCGAACCTTCCCCGAGCGAACAGGTCATCGCCCCCAGTCAGGGTGGTATGGGTCTGGGCTTTTTCATTGCCCGCACCTTGCTGGAACGCACCGGTGCCAAGGTCTCTATCGGGGATGGAGCCCCTGCGGCAAAGGGCCAGAACAAGGGGGCCCATGTGTCGGTTCGCTGGCCCCGCCAGAGGCTGGAAGCCACCACATCCGACGATAACCCGATGGAACCAGATGTCGCAGTTTAAGGCTAAAACCTTGACCTTGCGCGCGCGAACCCCGACCTGAAGGTTCAGGAGAACCCTTAATGTCCGAACTCGAAACCCAGATTGCCAGCCTTGCCGACAAGAGCCTGTTGCTGCTCGACGACGATCAGGCCCTGCGCACACGTCTTGGCCGTGCGCTGGAAAGCCGTGGTTTCGAGGTGACGCTGGCGGCATCGCTGTCCGAGGCCATGGAGGCCCTGCGCCAGAAACTGCCGGCCTTTGCCGTGCTGGATATGCGTCTGGAAGACGGCAATGGTCTCAAGATTGTCGAGACGATCCGCGACCGCCGCGAGGATGCCCGCATTGTCATGCTGACCGGCTATGGCGCGATTGCCACCGCTGTGGCGGCCGTAAAGGCCGGTGCCGTGGACTATCTGCAAAAGCCCGCCGATGCCGATGATGTGGTCAAGGCGCTGCTGTCATCCGGCGAAGCGCCCGAGCCGCCCGAAAACCCGATGAGCGCCGACCGCGTACGCTGGGAGCATATCCAGCGCGTGTTCGAGCTGTGCGACCAGAATGTTTCGGAGACGGCGCGCCGTCTGGGCATGCACCGCAGAACCTTGCAGCGGATCTTGGCCAAACGCGCGCCGAGGTAATTTTAGGCAGCAAACGTCCTCAAGCCGCCAGCGACCGCGTCGCTGGCGTTAGGACTCTTCACTTCTGAGCATCCTAAAAGCGCTCAGCCTGCCGAAACCAATCAGCATGGCTTTTCGGCGGGCGGCGGCCAGCGGTGCGGGTATGGCCTCGCGGATAACCGCGCCGCCAAAGCCGTCGGCGACTATGAAACCGACATCTAGGGGCAGGATGTCGGCGGGAAACTCGGGCGCAACAGCGAAATAGAAGGCGTCGCAAAAGGGCGCATATTCCTGCCATTTGCGATCAACCCGATAGTCATCGATGCCGGATTTGACCTCGACGATGATGATGTCGCCCTTCTTGCCCAGCGCCAGCACATCGGCCCTGCGGCCATTGGGCAGGCAGACCTCGGTTAAGGGCGCATAACCCATATCGGCGACAAGGCGGGCGGCACCTTTGGTGACCACATGGGTGGTGTCGGGGCGGCTGAAAACCAGTTCGATGTTCAGACCTTCTGCCATGGCCCTAGCCCACCAACCGCTGGCGGTTCACCTGCCATTCGGCGCGGGTCTGGCCCCAGATATCGACCAGCATCGCATCGAACGGCACCGGCATCGGGCGCGGTCCCTGATTATAGGAACCGAGTTTCTCGGCCACCTTTTGCGAAGGCTCATTGGCCGGATCAATGCAGTGGATGACCTCGGGCCAGTCCAGAACATCGAACGCATAGTCCATACAGGCGATGGAGGCCTCGACGGCATAGCCCTTGCCGTGGGCATCGGGATGCAAGCTCCAGCCCACCTCACGGCCCGGCCAGTCATACGGATGCAGCGGCCCGATCCGGCCCAGCCACAGGCCGGTTGATTTCTCTATGACCGAGAACATGCCCTCACCATGCAGGGCCCACATGCCCGCCACCGAGGCCATGGTGCGCCAGACCTGATGCTTGGACTGCACGCCGCCGATAAAGCGGGTGGTCTCCTCGTCGGCCAGTAGCTCGCACCAGCGCGGGAAATCCTCCAGCGTCGGTGGGCGCAGGATCAGACGGTCGGTTTCAAGGCTCGGGCCCAAACCGCTTACAATCGGGGTCACAGGTAATACTCCCGCTCAAGGGTATAAACGCTGCCGCTATCGGTCAGGATGCTGGAATAGAGGCCAAAGCTGCTAAAACGGATCGGCGGCGATTGCAGCATGTTGTGACCGGTCATCCATGCCCCCACGCGGTCAGGGTCCGCATGCGGCTTCAGATAGGCCAGCGTCACATGCGGGCGATAGTCGCGACGTTCGGGCGGTAGGCCTGCGCGCTCCCCCGCTGTCTTGCAGCGGGCGGCCAACTGGTTCAGTGGCTCCGAGGCTTTGACACCGGCCCACAGGGTCTGACTGCGATGATTGTCGCCAAAGGCCCCGACGCCGGACAATTCCAGCTCAAACGCACCGCGCCCTTCGGCCCTGACCAGTTCGGAGGCCAGATCATCGGCCTGTCTTTCATTGGCGTCGCCATAGAAGGCCAGCGTGATGTGAAGCTGGTCCAGCGGCCGCCATTTGGCACCCGGAAGGCCCGACTGGCGACGCTCTAGCGTCTCGCCAATGTGTTCGGGGATATGCAGCGCGGTGAATAATCTGAGCATGCGACCGTTGGTAGCGGCTGGAACGACCGGTTGAAAGTCGGGTTTTTCTTGCATCTGAACCTGTCCGACACGATATTTCACTCAAGGTCGGCATAATCCGACCATTTAGGAGACGAGTTTCGCGATGAGCGACTTCAACAACGGCTATGCGCGCCCGATCCCTCAGTCGGCGGACATGTCCGTCGACGCCGGTCTGCGCAGCTTCATGCTGGGCGTCTACAACAAGCTGGCCATCGGTCTGGCTGTTGCAGGTGTTCTGGCCTACATCACCGGTAACGTTCCGGCCGTACAACAACTGTTGTTCACACGCATGGAAGACGGCCGTATCGGCATGACCATGCTGGGCATGATCGTTCAGTTCTCGCCGCTGGTTATGCTGTTCGGCTCGATGTTCTTCATGAAGAACCCGACCGCCCGTGGCGTGAACATGCTCTACTGGGCCGTGGTGGCCACCATCGGTGCCGGTCTGGGCGTTCTGTTCTTGCGCTACACCAACGGTTCGCTGGCCTCGACCTTCTTCGTCACGGCCGCATCGTTCGCGGGCCTGAGCCTGTTCGGTTACACCACCAAAAAGGACATGACCGGTTTCGGTACCTTCCTGATCATGGGTGTGATCGGTCTGGTGATCGCCTCGGTCGTCAACATGTTCCTGCAATCGGGCCCGCTGTACCTGATCATTTCGGGTCTGGGCGTGCTGATCTTTGCAGGTCTGATTGCCTATGACACCCAGCGCCTGAAGATGACCTATTATGCTCTGGGCGGCGACAAGCAAGCTATGGGCGTGGCCACCGGTTTTGGTGCGCTGAGCCTGTTCATCAACTTCGTCAACCTGTTCCAGTTCCTGCTCGCCTTCATGGGCCAGCGTGAATAGTAGAACGGCTGATCAAGCCTGATACCCAAGGGGTCCCGCAACAGCGGGGCCCCTTTTTTTGTCGCCACCACGGGCCAGCCTGCCTGCGTCGGGTGGCAAATCCATCCCCGATGGACGCCCCGTTTCGTCGCCCTGTCGCCTTGAACAGCCCTGTCAGGTTTCCCTAGCGTCTTGTCAGTCTGGGCGGCGAGGTCCAAAAGGCAGATCAAGAGATTTGAATTCGAGGAGACATTCCATGGCTGACGGCTGGACCATGCCTGCGGGCGAGCTGATGAAGGGCAAAAAAGGCCTGATCATGGGCGTTGCCAATTCCAACTCCATCGCCTGGGGCATTGCCTCGCAACTGGCGGCACAGGGTGCGGAACTGGCCTTCACCTATCTGGGCGAAAGCCTGGAGCGCCGCGTGCGTCCGCTGGCTGAAAGCGTCGGTGCCAAGGCCATCATCCCGTGCGACGTTTCTGACGACGCCTCGATGGATGCCGCCTTTGCCGAGTTGGAAAAGACCTTTGGCACGATCGACTTCGTCGTTCACTCGGTGGCCTTTGCCAACAAGAACGAACTGCAAGGCTCGTTCGTGGACAACACCACGCGTGACAGCTTCCTGCTGGCCATGAACATCTCGGTGTTCAGCTTTGTGGACGTGGCCAAGCGCTCGGCCAAGCTGATGCCGAACGGTGGCTCGATGATCACCCTGAC